>NZ_JBPFSF010000002.1:0-494923 GCF_051106045.1 Paenarthrobacter sp. FR1
GTGGGGTGTCAGGGGGAGGTTGGTTCGGCGTCGTCGATGGCTGCTGCGGGGTTGGCTGAGGTGATGGGTGGTACGCCGGGTCAGGTGGAGAACGCTGCGGAGATCGCGATGGAACATAACCTGGGTTTGACGTGTGATCCGATCGGGGGGTTGGTGCAGATTCCGTGTATTGAGCGGAACGCGATCGCGGCGGCGAAGGCGATCAACGCGGCGAAGATGGCGTTGTGGGGCGACGGGACGCACCGGGTCTCCCTCGATGAGGTGATCGTGACCATGCGTGAGACGGGCAAGGACATGTCCGATAAGTACAAGGAAACCGCGATGGGCGGCCTCGCCGTCAACGTCGTCGAATGCTGAGTCTTTTTACTGTCTGTGCCTAGTGCCATGCTGTATCCATGAGCGGGGGATACGACAGGGATTTTTTGCGGGCACGCCTTGAACTGCCCAGTCCGTCGGCAACGACGATTCTTTTGGACTACATCCACTTCTCCGTGCGTTTCCGGGCTGCCCGGAAGCTCGCGGCGATCGTGGGGGTCAATATCAGCGGCGCGGAACTGAACCCACTGGCCCGCGAGGGGACCTGGCATTTCGATGACAGGATTCCGCGGGAACAGCAGGCAGGCCCGGACGTCTACAAGAACAACGCGTTCGACCGCGGACACTTGGTCAGGCGCCTTGACCCCGTCTGGGGTGATGCTGCCACGGCCAAGAAAGCCAATCAAGACACCTTTGCGTTCACCAACGCAGCACCGCAGGTTGATGACTTCAACCAAGGCAAGGAATTGTGGGTGGGGCTCGAGGACCATGTACTGGGGCATGCGGATGCCCATGACGCGAAGCTCAGCGTCTTTACGGGACCCGTCTTCCTTGATGACGACCAGCCATACCGTGGCGTGCAGATTCCGCGGAAGTTCTGGAAGATCGCCGCGTGGACCAATGATGCCAAGCTGGCCGCCGTCGGATTCGTCCTGGACCAGTCGCCGCTGTTGGGCAAGGTTGAACTGAAGAAAGCAATCGATCAACGGCTGCTGGAAGGCGAACCACCGCCGCTCGGGCCGTTCAGGACGTTCCAGGTTCCCATTGGGCAAATCGCGGACCTCACGGGATTAAGCCTCAGCAGGCTCACTACCGCGGATCGCCTTGTCAGCGGGCAGCGCGAACTCGGGAAACAACCGAAGGCCATCCAGCTGGAGAGCATGCAACAGATCCGTTTGTAGGATCCCGGAAGAGCGCGTTTCTGCTCGGAAACCAGCAGATTTTTCTCGGCCCGATAGACTTGGGGCTGCATGTCCGCATGCGCACCACGCTTTTGAACACTGCACCAAAACCCTGAGATTGGACACGGCCACCTTGCGAGAATTTACCGCCCGCTTTGCCACCGCCGAGGAAATCGATAACTGGGACAAACACGTCACGGCTAATCCGAACGGCGGCAACATGCTGCAGTCGGACGCCTACGCGGCAGTCAAGGACGGCAACGGTTGGTTGGTCCGCCGCTTGGTGGTGGAGACCGCCGATTACGCCAGCTACAACTTGCTCCTGGAGAAGAAGTTCCCAGTGATGGGCCGCCTCTGGTATCTCATCAAAGGCCCCGATGCCGCCGTCGTCGAAGACATCAGCCCCATGCTCAAGGCGATCGCCGCATTGGCCAAGGAACAGAAGATGAACGTCTTCACCATCAAGATCGAACCCGACGTAGTGGAGTCTGCCGAGGCAACGTCCCAGTTGACGGCTGCCGGTTTGGTGAAGGCCCCCAACATCCAGTCCAACGACTCCACCGCGCTACTGGACATCTCCGCGCCAGCCAATGAAGTGCTCCGCAGTATCTCCTCACGGGCCCGGAACGCGGTCCGCAGGGCAGAGCGGGAGGGGTGCGAGGTTCTCCCGGCTGAGCCCGGCGAAGACAGTTACCGCAAGCTCTACGCGCTCATGCAGAACACTGTAAACGCCAAGGGTGCCATGCCGCTGCGGAGCTACGAGTACTACTCGAAGTTCTGGGAAGAGTTCTGCAGCCGCGGCCAGGGGCATTTCTTCTTCGTCCACGAGGACGGCGCACCCAGCGTTGGCGCTTTCGTCATCAACTACGGTTCCAAGGCCACGTACAAGGACGGCGGTTCCACCCAGAACCGCAAGCAGTACGGTGACTCGCACCTCGCCCAGTGGGCGGCAATACAGCGCATGCAGGAACTTGGCTGCGTGGAGTACGACTTCTGCGGCACACCGCCTGCCGCGAGGATCAAGGACAAAACCCACCCCCTCTATGGAATGGGCCTGTTCAAGACGAGCTTCACCAAGACCGTCACGGACTTCGTGGGCTGCTACGACCTCGTGCTGGGGCCTGTCCGGCACAAGTTGTGGCTCAAAGGTGCGGAGCGCATCTTCCGTCGACTCGAGACCATGCGCACAGGCGGCCAGTTCTACTGACGGTCAACCACAGCCAGAACGCCAACTTCAGGCCCGCCCCGGCCACCAACGGGTGCAAATCTACTTTAGGTGAGGTATTTTCTTTGACTCCGATTGAGGCTGGAACCGACATGGAATTCGTGATTCTCAGTGACGCTGATTTCGAGACCTTCGCCAAGGGCCATCCGCAAGGCAGCTTCATCCAGTCCATGGACCTGACGCGGTTCCAGCGCGCCCGCGGGCAGGAAGTCGAGCTCTTCGGCGTGACCCGCAGCGGCACCCTGATTGCCGCAGGGAAGCTCGTCTACACTGCCAATCGCTTTGGCTACAAAGTGTGTGACTGCGCCAAGGGACCACTGATGGACTACAGCGACGCCGCCGCGGTGCGCTTCGTCGTCGAGCAGTTGAAGAAGCGCGCGGCCTCGAAAAAGGCCGCTGAGCTGCGCATCTCGCCCAACATCCGGTACATCGCGCGCGACGAAGAAGGCGCCGAGCACCCGGAGGTTGAGGACAATCGTCCGCTGCTGAAGGAGTTCGAAGGCCTGGGCTTCAGGCACCAGGGCTTCGACATGAACTTCGCGAACATCAACTGGATGTTCATCAAGCAGCTCGACGGGATTGCCGATTCCGAAGAGCTGATCATGGGCATGAACTACCGCACCCGCAAGGCCATCCGGAAAGCCGAGAAGAACGGCGTGTACCTGGAGCAGGCCACGCTGGAAACACTGGACGATTTCTACAGGGCGTTGAGCACCGCCGGCGACGAGAAGGGCTTCACGTACCGCGAGCGCGAGTACTACGAGCAACTTCTCCGCAACACCTCCGCTGAGTTCACCAAGCTCATGATGGCCAAGATCAACATCCCTGAGTACCGCGCGTCCATCACTGAGCGCCTGGATGCCGAGTCCAAGACCCTCGCGGACCTCAAACGGGAGGTAGAGGAGACTGGCAGCAAGAAGAAGGCCAACCGCGTCAAGGTGGTCCAGGACCTCGTCGACAGCTACGAGCGCAGCCTCAAGGACATCGAACGGTTCCCCGATTCCGTGGGCGTCGCGACTGTGGCAGCCATCCACTTCGCCTGCTCGGGCGACGAACTGGTGTGTGTCATTGGCGGCACCGTGCAGGACTACATCTACTTCAACGGCGCCACGTCCCTTTATTGGGGCATGATGCTGCACGCGCTCAACAACGGGTATTCCCGCTACAACTTCTACGGCACGTTCGGCATCCAGGGCCAGGACGAGACCGGACATGGCGGCTATGAGTTCAAGAAGGGCTTCGGAGGCGAGGTAGTGCAGTTGCTCGGCGACTTCGTCGCCCCCGTGAACCCCTTGGTGTTCAACGCCTACCGCGTGGTCAGGGAGCTCGCAGGAGCCGCCCAGACAGTACTGGGACGATTGCCACTTGAGAAATTGCCAGTAGTGCGAAAGCTTCGGGGGAACCGCTAATCAAACAAGCCAAAGGAGGATCACCGCGTGACTGAACGCCCCGAGGGGTCCGCCAGCCGGCCCCACACCGACGGTTTGCCCAAGACCCAACCGTTGCGTCCGTCGCAGGTCCGGCAGAACGTCAACGCCAAGCGCATGCTCATGCGCCTGGTCCAAGGTGATAGTCCGCCCACCGCCCCCATGAACATCGTGGACCGGCTTGCGGGGAGTCCTTACGCCAACCCCACCATCCAGGTGGTGGGGGTGGATGCCTCGGCCCGGAAGACCATCGACTTCGCCCTTCATCTGGCAGAGGTCATGTTCCGATACGGCGCTGGGGCCTTGGAAGTTGAAACCAGCATGATTGCGGTCACTGCTGCGCTTGGCCTGAAGAACATTGAAGTGGACATCACCAACCAGTCGGTGGCCATCAACTATGCTCCCAAGGACCAGACTCCCATCACGCTGCTTCGCGTGGTGCGCTCCTGGACCAACAACTACGCAGGCTTGGCTCAGGTGCACCAACTGGTCACGGACATCGTGGCCGGCGGAGTGGGCCGCGACGAAGCCGTACGCAGGTTGAACGAGATCATTCGCAGCGCCAAACCGTTCCCGCGGTGGATGGTCACCATGGCCTTCGGCATCTTTTCGGCGGTCTTTGTGGGCGTCCTGGGTGGCGGGCTGGGTGCATCGGCCGTGGCTTTTGGCTCTAACATCCTGATCAGCCTGCTCTCCCGTCAACTTGCCAGATGGCGGACGGCGGACTTCTTCAACACCATGGCGTGCGCGTTTCTGGTCACCTTCATCGCCCTGATGCTCGGCTGGGCGGGTGTGGACATCCCTCCGTCCATTGTGGTGGCGGGCGGGATCCTGCTGTTGCTCCCAACGGGCCGCCTCGTTTCGTCAGTGCAGGATGCCATCAACGGCTTCCCGGTCACAGCGGCCGGCCGGTTCCTCTCCACGGCGCTCACCTTCGGAGCCATCGTCGCGGGTATCGGCGTCGCCGTCGTGGTCGGAACGCTGATGGGCAGCGAAGTCCTGGACGTCACGCGAACATTCCCCGACGCGTATCCGCTGTGGGGCCAAGCGGTCCTGATCGCGATCGCGGTGGTGGCCATCGGAGTCACCGAACAAACGCAGATGCGTCTGTTACTTCCGACGGCGGCAGTCGGCATCGTGGGCTTCTTCGTTTTGTGGGGTGCCGGGGCAGCTGGTCTCGGCGATCGCCTGTCGCCGGCCGTCGCGGCGGTGGTGATCGGTCTCCTGGGCCGGGTTGTGGCGCTCAAGCTGGGTGCTCCGCAGCTGGTGGTGGCCGTCCCGGCGGCCCTGATCCTATTGCCCGGCCTCACTATATTCCGGTCGATGTATGTTTTGACCGTGGAAGAGGGAGACATCCTTGTGGGTGCTGGCGGCATGCTCAACGCCGCGGCCATCGTCATGGGGGTGGCAGCGGGCATCGTGCTCGGCGACAACCTCGCCAGGCCGCTGACCAAGGGCCTGTCCAGCAATGAACGTCGCCGGGTCAGGCGCCGCTAGGCATATCAGAGCAAACAGAAAGGGCGCCGCATCTTCGCGGCGCCCTTTCTGCACTAAAAGCTAGATCTGTCCTACGGGAAGTTTCTTCTCTGCCTGGAAGACTTCCTCAACGCGGCCTTGGGCCCAGTAACCGGACAGGGAGACCTGCGAACGCTCCAGCCCGCGCTGTGCGAAGAAGATCTCGCGCAGGCCCCTCATATAGCCACGCTCGCCGTGGGCGAAGACGTCGACCCGCCCGGGCAGCCATTCTGTGGTGCGCAGTGCCTCAAGCAGGAGATCGCTGGATCCGGCGGGAGTTCCCTTGCGGAGCAGCCAGTGCAGTTCCACGCCGGCCGGTGCTGAGATCGGCAGAATGTCGGCCTCGCTGTCCACCTCAAGGTAGGCCGTTCCACGGGCGTTAGCACCCAAAGCTTCAACGCAGGCGGCGATGGCCGGGATAGCGGCGTCGTCTCCGGCGAACAGGTACCAGTCCGCGTCAGGGGCGGGCTTGTAGGCCCCGCCCGGGCCTGTGAAGATCATGGAGTCGCCTGGTTCGGCTGCGGCTGCCCAGGGCCCGGCGAGACCTTCGTCGCCATGCACCACGAAGTCGATGGCCAGTTGCTGGGCTTCGAGGTCCACCCAACGGATGGTGTAGGTCCGGGTGTGCGGCCACTGCTCACGCGGCATGGTGTCCCGGATGGTCCATAGGTCCAGCGGATATTCGTAATCGACACCCGGCTGCGGGAAGACGATTTTCACGTAACGGTCCACGTACTCGTTGTTCGCGTAGTCGCTGAATCCTGGCCCGCCGGCAACGATCCGCACCATGTGCGGCGAAAGTCGTTCCTTCCGCAAGACGGTCAGATTGACCTGGGGGCGGGTTTTGCGTGAGGCGGACGAGGTGACGGGGAGAGCAGTCATGAAGGTAAGCCTAAGCTAATTCACTGAACGCCTGCTGGGTATGAGTCGAAGGTTACAGTTCCGGGCTAGAGCACGGGCAGTTCCCACTTGATGGGGTCGGCGCCCTGCGCCCGCAAAAGGTCATTCGTGCGGCTGAAGGGCTTGGAGCCGAAGAAGCCCCTGGACGCCGACAGGGGACTCGGATGTACCGAGACAACCGACGGCGCTCCCGCCAGCAGCGGCGCAACTCCTTCGGCATCCTTTCCCCACAAGATCGCCACCAGTGGCCTCTGTCGACCAGTCGCGTCGGTTCGATTGGCCACAGCGGTGACGGCCGCCGTCGTCAGGGCCTCCCAACCTTTGTTGCGGTGTGAGCCGGCATTCCGCGCTTCGACGCTGAGGACGCGGTTCAGCAGCAGGACGCCTTGGTCCGTCCAGGCGCTGAGGTCGCCGTGGACCCGGGGTGGCAGGCCGAGGTCGTCATGAAGTTCCCGGTAGATGTTGGCAAGGCTGCGGGGGATGGGGCGCGTTTGCCGTGACACGGCAAAGGAAAGCCCGACGGCGTGTCCCGGCGTCGGGTACGGGTCTTGGCCCAGAATGAGTACTTTGACGTCAGTAAGCGGCTGGCGAAAGGCGCGCAACAGATTGTCGGCGGCAGGAAGGACCTCGGCGCCGTTCCGGGCCTGGCGGGCCACGAAGGCCAGCGCGTCCCGGAGTTGTGGTTCAACAGGCCGCAAGGCCTCTGCCCAGTCGGGGGCCATCAGCTCCTCAAGCGGCAGATCAACCAGCGCGTCAAATCCGGGATCCGCCACGCCCGTGGGTTCAAGGTCAAACAGTGCATCCTCGCCAGTCACCACGCCATTGTCTCCCGCCTGGCGCCGGCAGGGCGAATGACAGCGTTGTTATTCGCCCGTAACATAGGGGTAGGACATTTTCACCCAACAAGCGTCGAAGGAGTGTGCCGTGGCAGAACCAGCACCGGAACCGATGGCGCCGCAGGCTACCGGGTTGGCCCTTGAAGATCTCGCGGCCGGGACCCGCAGCGACTCCCCGCTCAGTGAACGGGACCAGCAGATGCTGGCCCTGGAACGGCAGTGGTGGAAGTACGCCGGCGCCAAGGAACAGGCTATCCGCGAACTGTTCGATCTCTCCGCCACACACTATTACCAGATCCTGAACGCCTTGATCGATACCGAGGATGCGTTGGCCCACGATCCCATGCTGGTCAAGAGATTGCGTAGACTACGTACGTCCCGCCAACGTGCGCGGACGGCACGTCGCTTGGGGTCCGACGCGTAAATCGCCAGGCTGATCTGTCAGCAGCAACCAGCAAGGACAACGCTTCACCATGACCAAATTTGCCAGGGACGAATTCGACCAGGTCCCACAGAACACCAACCGGCAGGGCGTGCACCGCGACGCCCAGGAGACCGCCCGCCCCACCCTGTGGCCGGTCCTGACCGTAGGAGCCGTAGCTTTGGTGCTCGGCCTGGTGGCCTTCCTGATCCTTCCGAACCTCGGCTTGGTGGCCCCGAGCGCGTCCTCAAACGTTTCGACGCCGGCTCCCCAGCAAACTGGTGCCTCACCATCTGCCGAGCCCACCGAGGCAAGCAGCGACCCCGCCGCCTCCGGCGAACCCAGCCCGGAAACGACGCCATCGGACGTTCCGTCCGAGACGGCGTCCGCAGCGCCGGTGGACAAGACCACCCCGGTGGCGGTTTACAACGGGGCCGGTACCGCGGGCCTGGCCGGCCGAGTGGCAGGCTTGGTCGAAGGTGACGGCTGGACGTTAAGCACCGTAGGCAACTGGGGCGGCGTACCCCAGCAGACGTCCGTCATCTTCTTCAATGCTCCTGCGCAGAAGGCCAACGCCGAAGCCCTTGGCGCACTCCTGGGCATCCAGGCGATTGTGGAAACCCCCGACGTCCAGCAGCCCTTGGTGGTCGTGGCGGGACCCGGCTACCAGTAGCCGCGAAACGGTCCGAAAAGGCCCAACTCGGTTAAGCCTCAATAACAAAAGTGATGCCCTCCCCGTTCATGGCAGCGCCGGCATAGTGACAGTGGTTACAGTGGATTAATTCCGGTACGGAGATCCCGGCAACCGGTCTTGGCTACTGCGAAAGTGTGGGCATCATGGCATTGGGAACCGTCAAATGGTTCAACGCCGAAAAAGGCTACGGCTTCATCACTGTGGATGAATCCGGGGACGACGTCTTTGTACACTGGTCCGCCATCCAAATGGACGGCTTCCGCGCCCTGGAGGAGGGGCAGCGGGTGGAGTTCGAACTGGGGGAGGGCCAGAAGGGGCCGCAGGCCGAAGGGGTCCGGGTCGCGTAGCTCGCCGCGAGTTCAGCAGTTCCCGTCAGCTCATGGCTGAAACCCCTTTGTTTATAGCGTAAATTGGCATCCCTGCTTGCACTCTCCCCCGCCGAGTGCTAATTATTGATTTAGCACTCCTACGGTTCGACTGCTAAGTCCGGCCCGGTTAATCCCGGTGGCGGATGGCTTTGGGCCGCTGGAGGATCAAGAAAAAACCTTGGTGGGGTGAGGTTCGGAGCGCGGGGCATACATAGGCCGCAAGCAAAGGACCGTCCGTCGCGGGCACCCCATCTGACAGGTACCTTCTTAACGACTGTCCCGAAAGGACTACCGCCGTTATGGCCAAGATCATTGCATTTGATGAAGAGGCACGCCGCGGCCTCGAGCGGGGCCTGAACATCCTCGCTGACGCCGTCAAGGTTACCCTCGGCCCGCGTGGACGCAACGTCGTCCTCGAAAAGAAGTGGGGCGCCCCCACGATCACTAACGATGGCGTTTCCATCGCCAAGGAGATCGAGCTGGACGATCCTTACGAGAAGATCGGTGCAGAACTGGTCAAGGAAGTTGCCAAGAAGACGGATGACGTCGCTGGCGACGGTACTACCACTGCAACCGTGCTCGCCCAGGCACTGGTGAAGGAAGGCCTGCGCAACGTTGCCGCCGGCGCCGACCCGCTGTCCCTCAAGCGCGGTATCGAGAAGGCTGTCGAGGCAGTCATCAGCGAACTGCTGGCCTCCGCCAAGGAAATCGAAACCAAGGAAGAGATCGCAGCTACGGCTTCCATCTCCGCCGGTGACCCGGAAATCGGCAGCCTGATCGCCGAAGCCCTGGACAAGGTGGGCAAGGAAGGCGTCATCACTGTCGAGGAGTCCAACACCTTCGGCCTGGAGCTCGAGCTCACCGAGGGCATGCGCTTCGACAAGGGTTACATCTCCGCTTACTTCGTCACGGATGCTGAGCGCCAGGAAACGGTTCTCGAAGACCCGTACATCCTGATCGTCAACTCCAAGATCTCCAACGTGAAGGAACTCGTCACGGTTCTGGAGAAGGTCATGCAGTCCAACAAGCCGCTGCTGATCATCGCCGAAGACATCGAGGGCGAGGCTCTGGCCACCCTGATCGTCAACAAGATCCGTGGCACCTTCAAGTCCGTTGCCGTCAAGGCTCCGGGCTTCGGTGACCGCCGCAAGGCTCAGCTCGCCGACATCGCCATCCTCACCGGTGGCCAGGTCATCTCCGAAGAAGTTGGCCTCAAGCTCGAAAACGCTGGCCTGGAACTCCTCGGCACCGCCCGCAAGGTTGTTGTCACCAAGGACGAGACCACCATCGTTGAAGGTGCCGGCGACGCCGAGCAGATCGCCGGCCGTGTGGCCCAGATCCGCGCCGAGATCGAAAACTCCGACTCCGACTACGACCGCGAGAAGCTGCAGGAACGCCTGGCCAAGCTGGCCGGCGGCGTTGCAGTGATCAAGGCCGGTGCCGCAACCGAAGTTGAGCTCAAGGAACGCAAGCACCGCATTGAGGACGCAGTCCGCAACGCCAAGGCTGCTGTTGAAGAAGGCATCGTTGCCGGTGGTGGCGTTGCCCTCATCCAGGCCGGCGCCAAGGCATTCGCCAACCTCACCCTCCAGGGTGACGAGGCAACGGGTGCCAACATCGTCAAGGTTGCCATCGACGCTCCGCTGAAGCAGATCGCCTTCAACGCAGGCCTCGAGCCGGGCGTTGTTGTAGATAAGGTTCGCGGCCTGCCTTCCGGCCACGGCCTGAACGCTGCCACGGGCGTCTACGAAGACCTTCTGGCTGCCGGCGTCAACGACCCCGTAAAGGTCACCCGCTCGGCTCTCCAGAACGCTGCCTCCATCGCTGGTCTGTTCCTGACCACCGAGGCTGTAGTTGCCGACAAGCCTGAGAAGAACGCTCCGGCTGCCGGTGGCGACGAGATGGGCGGCATGGGCGGCTTCTAAGCCCCTAAGCTGTAGCGATACAGCGCCAAGCATCACGCTTTAGAGCAAACGACGGCGGTCCTCACCTACTGGTGGGGGCCGCCGTTTTGTGTTGGCTCCCGAGGGCCGGCTCCCCAAGGAGGTAGCAGCAGGGGCCCTTATGAACGCTCAAAACGGCATCCCGTGCTGCTTAGTGGAGTAATAGCACGGAATAAGTGTCAGTGCGTTCTGGCAGGATTAACGCTATGACGATTATTGCTGCCGCCGATGGGTCCGCCCTCGGTAATCCTGGACCGGCCGGCTGGGCCTGGTACGTTGATGACTCCTGTTGGCGCGCAGGAGGGTGGCCGCACGGCACCAACAACCAGGGCGAACTAATGGCTGTCCTGGACCTGTTCAGGTCCACTGCCCATGTACCCCAGGAAGAACTGCTGATCCTGTGCGACAGCCAGTACGTTATCAACTGCGTCACCAAGTGGATGCCGGGCTGGAAGCGGAAAGGCTGGCGGAAGGCCGACGGCAAGCCTGTGCTGAACGTGGACCTGCTCAAGGACATCGATCAAGCAATCGTTGGCCGGAAGTACACGTTCGAATGGGTCAAAGGCCACGCCGGCCACGACCTGAACGAAGCCGCGGACGAGCGCGCACGCGCCGTTGCCACGGCCTACCAGCAGGGCGTGGCGCCGAAGGTGGGTCCCGGCTTCCCTGGCGCTGGGCAAGGGGCGCAGGCCCAGCAGGAGAGCCATGTCCAGGCCGCCGAGCCGGTTGCTGCAGCAGCATCCGCCAGTGCTGGCATTCCTGCCGGTGCCAGCGCAGCAGCGGCAGTGAACGCAGCTTCGACGCTTGCCAAGGCGGGCCGGGCCATGAGGCCGCATTTCGAGCCAACCCTCTTTGGAGAGTCGGGCATCTTTGGCCAAGCAGATCTTTTCAGCGAGCTCGACGACGACGCTTCCGCTCAGGAGCTGTCCGCGGAAGATACAGTGCTCGCCCTGGAGCGTGAACTCCTCAGGCCTGATGTGCGGGCGGACATCGGCCGGATCGGCATCCTGTTGCACCCCGATTTCGCGGAAATCGGCAGCTCCGGACGGTTCTGGACACGGGATGCCATGATGATGGCGCTGGAAGAGGATCCGGGCGAACCTACCGAGTTGGAGCTTCTCAGTGCCGACCGTCTCAGCGACAACGCCATCCTGCTGAACTACCGCAGCTTCGCCCATACGGGCTCAGCGCTCCGGAGTTCCGTCTGGATCCTGGACCGCGGCCAATGGCGGCTGAGATTCCACCAAGGGACTGTAGAAAACTAAAGCAGCCATCGAAAACTAAAGCAGCCATCGAAAACTAAAGCAGCCGTCGAAAACTAAAGCAGCCGAGCTTCAGGGCCGTGGACTATCGACCTGCGAGGCCGGATGTACAAGGGGGAAGACACCCGGCCCCGCAGGAGTTCATTGGTGCGGGCGCCGGTCGCTAGTACATAAAGCGCTGGGTGTTGCCCTGCTCCACTTCCGAATAGCTGGTTGCTGCAGAGGCCAAAGCCATAGTGATGGACGCCAGTGAGGCTTCAACTTTGCTTTGAGTCGTTGACCACTCCAGGACGAGAGCCTGGAAGTTGGTGGCCGCTGTCCCTTTCCATGTGGCCTCGAGTTCCTCGAGGCCGCGTCTCATGGTCTGCACATCCGAACTGATGCGATCAACAGTTCCTTTGACGTTCGCAGACTTGAGCTGGAGCAACTCGGTGTCGACGGAGATGACGCTCATGGGTAATGCCTTTCGATGAGATGTTCCGCAGGTTGCGGCGGGAAGCGTGGGCCACAACAACGAGCCTAGGAAGCCGCGTGAAACCACGAAACAGAACATCGACGCTATGTGGACAACAGCGCTATGTGGACGAAAGCGCTATGTGAATGAAAGCGCTAGGTGGAGAGCAACTCGGCCGCTTCTTCGTGGAACGGCAGGCTGACCACCAAGGTGGCCCCGCCGCCGTCGGTCTCTGTGACCCTGACTGAACCACCGTGGGAGCCAACAATTGCGGCAACAATCGCGAGTCCGAGGCCGCTGCCGCCTGTTTCGCGGGTGCGCGAGGTGTCGGCCCGATAGAAGCGTTCGAAGATCTTGTTGGTTTCAGCGTCAGGGATGCCGGGCCCGTGATCGCGGATCTCGATGACCGAGACCGAGCCGGCAGGCGTCGTCCGGACACCCACGGCGAGTTCGATCGGACTTCCCTCGGGCGTGTACCGCAAGGCGTTGCCCACCAGGTTCCCGATGACCTGCCGAAGCTTGGCTTCATCTCCCTGGACGGGCGCAGCGGCGGGGGAGCCGCCGTCGAGTCCTGTGAGCGTAATGGTGCGGTCACCCGAAGAGGCTTTGGTGTCCACCATGGCGTCGTGCGCCAGAAGGTGGAGGTCAACGGGTTTGAGTTGGAGCGGCCGTTGCTCGTCCAAGCGGGCCAGCAGCAACAAGTCCTCCACCATGGAGCCCATGCGTTTGGCTTCGCTTTCGATCCTGCCCATGGCCATCGCGATGTCTTCCTCAGTGGTGAGGGCGCCGTGGCGGTAGAGCTCCGAGAATCCGCGAATGGTGACCAAGGGCGTACGGAGTTCGTGGGAAGCGTCGGCCGCGAAGCGCCGCATGCGCCCTTCTGAAGCAGCGCGTGCTGCGAAGGAAGCTTCAATGTGCGCAAGCATGGCGTTCAGCGAACCACCAAGACGCCCCACTTCGGTATGCGGGTTGTCGATTTCCACGCGTCGCGACAGGTCTCCCGCGGCGATGGCAGCAGCCGTCTTTTCCACCTTCGCCAAGGGGCGGAAGGACCGAGCCACCGTCCAGGTGGCGATGAAGAAGGCCAATACGAGGGTCAATAAGCCCACGCCGACCACCACCAAGACGGCATGCTCCATGACTTTGTCCACCGGTGTCAGCGGCAGACCGATGATGACCACGCCGTTTTGTCCATTGGCAACGACGCCCACGGCAACGACGCGCCAGTTGGTGCCTGCGGTGCCCCTGACCTGGAAGGGAGTGTTGCCGCGCTGCTTGGCCTCTGCTGCGGTGATGTTCGTGATCGCTGGACGATCGGTTTGGCTTCCGCCGAACGTGTAGGGTTCCAGCCCGGGAACGTACAGTGTCAGCGAGTAATCCGTGGGCACTGCAGAGTCGGAAGGGGCAGCATCGTTGGGGGCAGAGCCGGAAGGGGCGGAGTTGGGCCTGGTGAGGTCGTCGAAACCCTGCTGTTCCTGTGCCAAGGCGACGGCGGCCTTGAGTTTATCGTCCACTTGGCCCTGCAGGTAGCTCTTGACGAGCGTCAACGTGCCGGAGCCCGTCGCGGCCAGGGCCAGTAGGAGAAGGCCCATGATGATGGCGACGAGTTGCGACCGCAGGGACGCCGATTTCCAGCGTTGCAGCAAGGTCAGCGCTTCTCTGCCGTCCGCAGCACGTAGCCCACGCCGCGCTTGGTCTGGATGAGGGCTGCGGCATCGGGGTCGATATCCACTTTGCGGCGCAGGTAGGAAATGTAGGACTCCACGATCGAGGCATCACCGTTGAAGTCGTACTCCCACACGTGGTCCAGGATTTGGGCCTTGGACAAGACGCGGTTGGGGTTCAGCATGAGGTAGCGCAGGAGCTTGAACTCGGTGGGGGACAGCTCGATCACGGTGCCGCCGCGGCGGACCTCGTGGGCGTCGTCGTCGAGTTCAAGATCGTCAACACGGATCACGGCGTCGTCGTCTTCCAGCGGCTGGGTGCGGCGCAACACGGCGCGGATGCGGGCCACGACCTCGTCGAGACTGAACGGCTTGGTGACGTAGTCGTCGCCACCCACGGTGAGGCCGGTGACTTTGTCCTCGGTGTCGTCCTTCGCGGTGAGGAACAGGACGGGGAAATGCTTGCCGGCCGCACGGAGTCGGCGGGTGACCGTGAAGCCATCCATGTCCGGCAGCATCACGTCCAGGACAGCGAGGTCCGGGGCATGGAGATCGGCCGCGGCGAGGGCTTCGCGACCATTGGACGCGGCCACGACCTCGAACCCTGCGAAGCGCAGGGACGTGGAGAGCAGCTCGCGGATGTTGGGTTCGTCATCGACGACAAGGAGCTTGGCTTCGGGGCCGTTCTTTTTCATGACATCCATGATGCTCCCAGAAACTGGGAGTTGTCTGGATGCTGCATGTGAGCGAACTGCGCGGCCCGACCAAGCCTCCTGCCAAGAGCCACGAGGTCGCTCAGGCACCCAGCACCAAACCGGCCCCCAGCGCGATCATGGTCACGGCTATGCCGCCGTCCAGGAAGCGCCATGACAGTGGCTTGGCGAAGAAGCCCCGAAGGAAACGTGCCCCAAAGCCCAAAGAGCAGAACCAGAGAATACTGCCCAGCATGGCCCCGGCGCCGAACCACCACTGCAAGGGAGTGCCCTGCGCGCTGGCAAGCGAACCGATCAGCGCGATGTCCAGGTAGACATGCGGATTGAGCCAGGTCAGGGCCAGGACAGTGGTGACCGAGGCTGCGAGGCCCCGCTTCGCGCCGCCGTCGTTCCGGGGGCCTTCAGCCGTCAACGCCTGGGGCCGCAGCGCGCGCCGGGCGGCCATGACACCGTAGGTCACCAGGAATGCCGCGCCCACATAGCGGAGGACCACGACGGCGGCAGGGGCTGCCGTTATCAGGGCACCGGTGCCAAGGACACCGGCACCAATCAATACAGCATCGGACAGCGCGCACACTGCCACGATGGGGCCAATGTGCTCTCCGCGGATTCCCTGGCGGAGAACGAAGGCGTTTTGTGCCCCGATCGCGACGATCAGTGCGAGGCCTGTGGCAAGGCCGAGGCCCGTGGAATGGAAGAAGTCAGTAAAAGTCACTCTTTGAAACTACGGAGGGGAATATCTTTAGACCAGCTAAAGTTTCTCATGCCACGTAAGATCTGCTTATGCCACAGTTCCCCTCCGAGCAACTGCTCACCTTCGCCACCGTCCTCTCCGAAGGAACACTGGATGCCGCCGCGCGCCTGCTGCACATCACGCCGTCGGCGGTTTCGCAACGGCTGAAAGCGCTGGAACAATCGGCCGGCAGGGTGTTGCTGCAGCGAAGCAATCCTGCTCAACCCACCGAGGCGGGCGAGGTGGTGCTGCGACTGGCACGCCAGGTGGCACAGTTGGAGGCCGATGCGGGCAGGGAGCTTGGCTTGGGTTCCGATGGGGCGCAGCTTGCCGTCCCGATCGTGGTCAACGCGGATTCCCTGGCGGTGTGGTTCCTGCAAGCGCTGTCCCAGGTTCCCGTGGACCTCAATGTCACCTTCGATCTCCACCGCGACGACGAACAGCATTCCACCTCGCTGCTGCGCTCCGGTACCGTTATGGCCGCCGTCACCGCTACACCGGAGCCGGTGCAGGGGTGCCGGGTGGAAAGCCTCGGGGTCATGCGCTACCTGGCCGTTGCGGCGCCCCACTTTGTGGACCGCTGGTTCCCGGGCTTGCCGGATGGCTTGGAAGCGAAGGTGCTCAATGCAGCCCCCACCGTGGATTTCGACCGCAAGGACACGTATCAGTGGGCCTTCGTGCAGTCGCGTTCCCGCACCGGCGGAGAACCGCTCCCCGTACGGAAGGGCCCGCGCCACTATGTTCCGGCCTCACAGGACTTCGGCGATGCCATACGGTTGGGCCTCGGCTGGGGACTCATCCCGGAAGTCCAATGCGGGCCGGACATCGCTGATGGCCGGCTGATTGAGCTTGCCCCTGAACGGCCCTTCGACGTGCCACTGTACTGGCAGCGGTGGCGGACAGCATCAAGGGTGTTGGACGTGCTCAGCGAGACCGTTCGCAACGTATCGGGGCAGTACCTCAGGAAGCCTTAAGGGCTCCGAAATCCGAACACGCCCACGGATGCTTCCTAAATTGTCAGTGCCCCGTTCCACACTTGAAACATGGCAAATACAGCAGCTCCAGTCAGCATTCACCAGCACCGCAGCAGTGACGACGTCGAGTTCCATGTGACGTACTTGGATACGGATACAGGCCGGGTTCGGCGCGAAGACTTCCATGACCTCGCGGCGGCCGAACGCTTCGCCAGTGCCCAACTCCGCGATGAAGATTCCTGGGCCGTAGTGGATCAAGTCAAGGCCCACCACACCAGCCGCATGGTTGCCTGAGAGGGTCACTCCGGCCGGTTGTGGGAGTGACCGCCGTGGACGAACGGTGATGACACCCCTTCGTACTTCAACAGCATCATCATTCCCTCGGCTGCATGATCCAGGTTGTGGCAGTGGTCCATCCAGATGCCGGGGTTGTCGGCATGCAGCAGCAACTCCCACACTTCGCCCGGCAACACGTCCACCGTGTCCAGTACCAAGGGTGAACCGCTGGGTGCCACACCGTTCCGGCTGAGCACCTGCACGTGATGTCCGTGTGGATGCATTGGATGCGGCTCGGCTGTGCGGTTCACCACCGTTACTTTTACGGTGTCGCCCTCAGCCACGTCCATGGAGGGAACCAGCGGATACGCGGCCCCATTCACAGTGAACGCGTAACGCGGAATCCCATCCACAAAGCGGAACTGCCGGTCCAAAACCACCACCTCTTCCCGGGTGATCCTGCGGCTCCCCGCAGCAGCGCCCGTAGAGCCACCGGATGGTCCGACCAGGGGCTTGCCATACTCCAACAGGTCGAGCACGGGGGTGGTGGCGAACGCGCCCGCAGGGGCCTTTTCGGGGATCCCGGGCTCAGCGACGCCCGAACGTGACGGAGAGACCACCACTGCGGCGCTGGCAGCGGCGTCGGACCGCACGGTCACGGGCGCATCCGGCATGATGAAGGCGATGTCCACCCGGCCCCCTGCACCAAGACGGACCAGCTTGCCGTTCACTTCTTCGGGCTGGTTCACGTCGGTTCCGTCCACAGCCACAGCCTTGAAGGCAGTGCCCTCCACCAAGTAGCGCTGCGGCAGGGAATCGGTGTTGATGAGCCGCGCCCGCACCATCGAACCAGGTACGGCGGAGTGGCCACTTACACGGTCTGAGGAGCCCAGCAACCCCAGACCGCTAAGGTCGTGTCCGGCCACCACGATGTCCGTTTCAGCACGGGGCAACGAGGGGTGGTGCACGACGAATGTGCCGTAGAGGCCTTTGCGGACCCCTTCGGCCGAATCCTGATGAGTGTGGTACCAGTAGGTGCCCGCTTGGGCAGCAGTAAAGCGATAGGTCATGGACTGTCCGGGCATCACGGCATCCTGCGTGGCGCCGGCCACTCCGTCCATGGCATTGGGAACGTCGTACCCGTGCCAGTGCAGCGTCACGCCCGCAGTGACGTCGCGGTTCTTCAAAACCACCTCCATGACTTCACCCAGTTGAGCTTCCAACGCTGGGCCCGGAAGGCTGCCGAAGGTCCAGGCCTCCGTTGCCTGCCCGGATGGCAGCGTCACCTGTTCCACGCGGGCGGTCAGTTCGTAGTGCCGCACCACGGCGTCGGCGGGAGGGTCGCCCAGCAAGCTGGTCACCGGCGTCGGGTCCGTCACTGTGGTGGCTGTGCCGCCGTTGTGGTGGCCGACGGCGGCACTAATCACGGTGCCGTCGGCGGACCGGCTCCCAAGCCAAGCGAAGACTCCCGAGCCCAGAGCGGTGCATGCCATGAGGCCGGCAACCGCGGCAGCCGCCGTCGGACGCCTTCCTGCGGGGGAGGCGCCGCGTGTTCCTGTATGTCCTGCCTTTACGCCGCGCCCCGGTGTTAACAGGGCGAGCCGTGCCAGCAGCACCGTTCCGGCCACCATCAACAGCAGTAGCGCAATGCTCCACGGTGCCGGAAACGGACCAAGGATGAAGGTCAGTGCGAGTGATGCCACCGACGACGCTGCCGCGGCCACCATGGTGAGTACGGCCCATTCACGGGATCGACCACCACGTTCCCGGTCCTCTTCGGCAGGTTGTGAGCCGGTGTTCCGCCTCCTCAGCAAGTACGGAACACCGGCCATCGCGGCCCAAGCCGCGGGGATGGCGGTCAGGGGCAGGTTGATGGTTGTGCGTTCGCTTGCAAACCACCAACTGCCGGCCACCAAAGCAGGGAGTAACGCGTAGCGCGCCGCCGTCGCTACAACGGCGACACCGACGAAAAGGATCGCCAAGTGGATGTTTCCAGTCTTGGTTGTCCGCCCGTCACTACTCAATGAAACGGTCTTCCAGACGGCGGCGATCCAGGCGCCGGCCGCCAGGACGGACAGCACCAAGTCCACCGCCAGCAGCTGTGAGATGGTCACAGCTGCGGGTGGTCAGGCTGCGCTGGACGAGGCCGAAGCATCCGATGCCGCGGCCTTGGGAGGCAACGGTTGCGGGTTGAGTGCCGCAGCACGTGCACGGTTGAACAGCCAGTACGACATGAAAATCATCAGCACGCCAACGATCGGGTGGATGGAGACCACCCACGATCCCGCCGGGGTGATGAACTCCGGCGAAGAACCGGTGAGCATGCCGCCGATGATGAAGATGAACAGTTGCAGCCAGGTCAGCAGGAAGATGCCTGCGGCCAGCCAGATGGTGCGGGAGCCAACTTTGGCAATCGCCGCTACGATGGCAGCCAACAGGGCCCCGTACCGCAAGACGTACTGGCCGTTTACTGCATGGAAGACGCCCGCTTCACGCTGGGCTTCGATGGTGTTCTGGAAGTGGAAGTAGCCGGCAAAGAACAACTGGGCCAGTGCTGACAGCAGGACGATCGCCGACAGGACCAGGAGGGTCTTACGCATAGGGAATCCTCTGGTAAAAAATTCACAGATTCTTCAAGGCCTTCAAACCGTCGGCTCCCTGGCTGCGGGCTTCCCCCACCGCCGACGGCTGGCCGCCAAGTTGCCTGGACCAGGGGCAACCAAAAGGGCGGAGAGCTTCACTAGGAATCGTAAAGTCGCTGGAGATGATTGGCAAGGGGCCTGAGGTTCTTTGGTTCCATGGCCTGCTGCCTATTGTTCCTGTCCGACGTCCTTACCCACATCCTTGGCGTCCATGATCCGGTAGGCGTAGCCCTGTTCGGCAAGGAAGCGTTGGCGTTTGGCTGCGAAATCCTGGTCCAGTGTGTCCCTGGCAACCAGGGAGTAGAAGCGGGCGGCCCGGCCGTCCTGCTTGGGTCGCAGGAGACGTCCCAGCCGCTGGGCTTCCTCCTGACGCGATCCGAAGGAGCCTGAGACCTGGATGGCCACGGATGCTTCCGGAAGGTCGATGGAGAAGTTGGCCACTTTGGACACCACCAACGTGTGGATCTCGCCTTTACGGAAGGCATCGAAGAGTTTCTGCCGCGCCTTGACGCTGGTTTCGCCCTTGATCAAAGGAGCGTCCAACCGCTCGGCAATCTCGTCCAGCTGGTCGATGTACTGGCCGATCACCAACAGTTGCTCGCCCCTGTGAGCGGCCACGAGTTGCTCCACCAGCTGGGTCTTGGTTTCCGACGTTGCGCAGAGCCGGTACTTGTCAGCGTCATCGGCCATGGCATAGGCCACCCGTTCGTCCCGGGGGAGATCCACGCGCACCTCCACACAGTCGGCCGGCGCTATGTAGCCCTGTGCTTCGATGTCCTTCCACGGAGCGTCATACCGTTTAGGACCGATCAGGCTGAACACCTCGCCTTCGCGGCCATCCTCGCGGACAAGTGTTGCCGTCAGGCCAAGCCTGCGCCGTGCCTGCAGGTCCGCTGTCATTCGGAAGATCGGGGCAGGCAACAGGTGGACCTCGTCATAGATGATAAGTCCCCAGTCGTGGCCGTCCACGAGTTCCAAATGCGGGTAGAGGCCGCCGCGCTTGGTGGTGAGGACCTGGTAGGTGGCGATGGTAACGGGCCGGACTTCCTTGACCGCACCGGAGTATTCGCCGATTTCGTCCTCAGTCAGCGACGTCCGTTTGAGGAGTTCGTCCTTCCACTGCCGCGCCGACACAGTGTTGGTGACAAGGATCAGCGTGGTGGTGGATGATGTTGCCATCGCAGCAGCCCCCACCAACGTCTTTCCCGCACCACACGGAAGCACGACGACGCCGCTGCCGCCGGCCCAGAAGTTCTCCGTGGCCACCTTCTGGTATGGACGAAGCTGCCAGTCGCTTTCGTCCAGCATGATGAGGTGGGGCTGCCCGTCCACATAGCCGGCCAGGTCTTCCGCGGGCCACCCCAGCTTGAGCAACAGCTGCTTCAACTGTCCCCGCTGCGACGAGTGCACCACCACGGTCTCGCCGTCGATCCTTGGACCCAGCAACGGGGCGATCTTCTTGGCCCGGATGACTTCTTCCAGCACGGGGTAGTCATCAGTCCGCATCACCAGGCCATGTTGTGCGTCCTTCTCAAGCCGCAGGCGTCCGTAACGGGACATGGTCTCTTCGATGTCGATCAGCAGCGCATGCGGCACGGGGAAACGCGAATACTTCAGCAGGGTGTCCAACACCTGCTCGGCGTCCAGGCCGGCGGCGCGGGCGTTCCACAGGCCCAGCGGCGTGAGCCTGTAACTGTGCATGTGCTCGGGGGCGCGTTCCAGCTCAGCGAAGGCGGCGATGGCGTGCCGTGCCTCGGTAGCGAGTTCGTGGTCGACCTCAAGCAGTATGGTTTTGTCGCTTTGTACGATCAGCGGACCGTCGGTCACTGTTGAATCCTCACTTGCGCAGTTTCACGGCGCGGTTTTCATGAACGCAGTTCACCTGCGGGTTCCACATCGATGATCCGGTGGATGGACAACACCCGTTCGGTGTCCTTGGCGGGATCGAACACCCGGACGCGTCCCCCGGAGACGGAGACAGGAACAACGGTTTCGGTGTTGGCATTCCCCAGGCTGTCCACCACGTTCATGGTGACTGCCTGTTTGAGCCTTATTGCCGTCTGCAATGTCTCCAAGCCAAGCTGTGTGGACGCTTCGCCCGTCCCGCCGGCGGGAACCCCGCGGTGCTGCCGCAAGACCGAAAGCTGCGCCTCGACGTCGTCGTCCGGCGGAGCGGTCCGCGGTGCCGTGTAGACGGGCCGGGCGCTGCCCGGCACCGCTGTGGTCCGCTTGAAACGCACGACGGCGGGTTCGGCCTCCTGCACCGCCGGCGAAAGTCCCAGCTCGCGCAGGACACGGGCCGTTTCGCGGGGGCTCGCCGAGGAGGTCAGGACAGTCGGAGCGATGCGCACCAAGCTCAAGGCCGACGTCCGGGCCTCCTGCAGGAGATCGGTAATGGCGGTCTCGTCATCGCTCTGGATGAAGCTGGCACTCGTGCCGATCCGCAGGCGGCCATGCCTGGACGCCGTGTCCTGGATGAGGTACGCCAGCGGCTGGGGCACGTCCGTCGCGGAGTGCTCACGGAGGAACGCCAACAGCGACTCCGCATCCTGTCCGGCGTCGAGCGCCCTGCGGATGGTGACGGCAGAGAACCGGTAGATGGACGCCGGACCTTGCCCCTCGGCGTCGGCCATCAACAGCAGCGTTTCGCTGAGTTCGGGCGCAAGGTACCCAGGTGCCACGGCCGTCAGGTCCGCCTGCAGGAGGATGTGGTTCACGGCAGCGGGCAGGTGCTCGCCCAGAATAGTCATGGCCTGCTCAGGCTGGCCATCGGCAATGGCCGAACCCAGCTGGGTCAAAGCACCGGAGCCCATCAGTCCCAGAAGGGCGGCTTCTTCGAGGATCCCGCGGACCAGGGAACTGAAACGACGGGACATCCTCGGCTGGGACCACTCGGCGCGTTGAAGTACGGCACGGGCGTCCAGCACGGGAGCCTTGCCGTCCGGCGCTGCGGCCTCCACCGTAAGCTCATTCAGGATTTCCAGGACCCTCCGCCGAACCACTGGGGCGTCGGGCCGTTGGGCCTCCGCGGACAAAGCATTGATGGTGGTGCCGGCCGCCCCCTGATGGGATGCGGTGGATGAGGGACCCGTGAGCGGTTGCCCCACCAGCGACGGGGCGCGCTCGCTGGCCAGCCAGGCGTTGACCAGCCAAAGCCATTGCTCCTGCCGGGGCAGGTTGAGCCATTCCAGCGACGGCGGCTGGACCCAGGTGGAACTGTCCACATCCAGCCGCAGCAGTCCGGCCATGGCACATAGCTCAAGGAAAATGGCGGTCTCGTGCACGCCGCAGCGGATGGACTCGGCCAGGCGCCGGAGTTCCCGGACGCCCACCCCGCCGCTTCGGAGCGTCGCCAGGGGTTGCTCACGAACGGCGAACAACAGCTCGCCGGCCAGCCGCAAGGTTTCGGCGATTGCGCCCATGGCCGCATTGCGCCGCAAAGCAGCACTGGTATGGCCCAGCTCCGGGACGGGTGGGGCCAGCGTAAAGTCATCCACGATCGCCCCGCCACGGAGGGCGATACCCACGCTGTGGGGCAGTTCCACGTGGCCGGCGTCCAGGGGGACCAGTAGACCGCGCGCCAACAGCCAGTCGATAGGCCCGACGTCGGCGCTTTCGTGGGTGACGGACGCACGGCGTTGGGCTTGGGGTACGGCGCCCATGGCCCAGCTGCCGAACTTGTCCAGCAATCCAAGGGTGCGCTCCGGTGCTGTCGCCAGGATGGTGCGCAGGTTCTCCGGACTGGACGTCCACCGCTGCAGCGCGAGCGCCGCATCCATGGGAGTGCTGGCCAAGTGGATGCCCAGGCCACTGTGGTGGAGTTCGGCTACCAATTGCACCACGCGCTGGGCAAAAGCCGGCTGCAACCGGACGAGTTCCGTATAGCTCCTGCCCAGGCCTGCTGGATAGATGCCAATGACGTCCTTGAGGCTTCCCACGGGAAGGTAGAAACGTTGCCGTGAGCTGGTGGCCGGTGTTCCGGCGGGCGGATCGGCCCGATGGACCAAGGCAAGTTCCTGCAACTTGGCGAGGATGGGGTCCAGTGCTGAGAGCGTTGAGCCGGCAATGACCTTCTTCAGCCCGGCGGCGGAAACGCTGTGGCCGGTGTCGGCATTGGTGCAGAGGTGGAGAGTCTCCAGGACCTGCATCTCGGGCTTGTTCAAGCGTTCCAAAGCCCTCTGGACACTGACCCGGGCACTGGCTCGTGCGGCCAAGGCCGGGAAGTCCGGCGCCATGGGGGAGATCAGGTCCGGTCGCGCGGCAAACAAGGCCCGCAGCGAGTTGTCGCTGCGCGCTTCCAGTTCCTTGCTGAGCGCGCGAATAAGGGACATCAATCCAACGTTACCGCCCCCGGGCCGCTCGTGCCCGCCGACGGCGCCGATGGTTACTGTCGGCGGCGCTGGCGAACGGCGTCGAGGACCAGGATGACGGCCAGCATGAAGGCCACGGGAAGTCCATAGAGTGCGGTGGAGGTGACCCAGACCGGCGCCACGCCGCCGTTGTACGCCACTGCCATGACTGCGCCAACCGCGGCCAGGGAAACGATTGCGATGACGGCGGCGATGATCATGAGGGGGCGACGGTAACCCGGGGAAGTCATGCCATCAACGCTAGCAGCAGCATCCGTTCGGGATGGATTGCTGCTGATCGGGTACGGCGTGGACGCGACAAAGCGGGATTAGGGGGCTGGGCAGGATAACCTTGAAGGAACAGACCAACACGGACCGGGCTGCCACCCTCGATCCCGCAGAACCCTGCGGATGCGGTGTTTGGCCCGACGTGTCTCCCAAAGCAAGAACGAAGAAGGTTGATTACGTGCCTACCGGCAAGGTCAAGTGGTATGACAAGGAAAAAGGCTTCGGATTCCTCGCGGCTGAAGATGGCCAGGAAGTATTCCTGCCCAAGACGTCCCTGCCCGCGGGCGTGACGGAGCTCAAAGCCGGAACCCGCGTGGAGTTCGGTGTGGCCGACGGCCGCCGTGGAGCACAGGCTCTGGGACTGCGTGTCCTGGAGAAGACTCCGTCCATCGCCAAAGCCAAGCGGATGAACGCCAGGGACCTCGCACCGATGGTGCAGGACCTCGTCACGGTGCTGGACAACCTCTCCGGTTCCTTGTCATCCGGCAAGTACCCCGACGGCAACAAGGCCAAGGCCATCTCCATGGCGCTGCGCAAGGTTGCCGACGAGCTGGAAGCCTAGGACCCGCCATGACATCGGAATCCGCACAGGACACAAAGGCCGGAAGGGACGAACAGGCAAACCCTGTGGCCGGCCCTGACGCTGCCAAGGCTCCTGGAAACGGGGATGCCCCCGGGCGGAAGCCGGTTGCGGCGAAGTCGCGCGCCGGCTTGCCCGTGTGGCGCACCGGCAAGCCGGACGCATTCCTTGCCGCCGCCGTCGATACTGCCCGCGAAGCAGTAGAGAGCATTGCCAACCCTGGCGAAGTAGGGGCGCACCTCGGCGCGAAGTCGGAGGGTGACCGCGTGGTCACCCACCTGTTCGAATCCAAGCTTGCCGGCTATGGCGGCTGGCAGTGGTACGCCGTGGTGACCCGTAACTCACGTTCCAAGATCGTGACTGTGAGCGAGCTCGGGCTGCTGCCCTCCGAGGATTCCATCCTGGCACCCGAGTGGGTCCCGTGGGCCAAGCGTGTCCGTCCCGAGGACGAGACGCCCCTGGTGGAGGAGACCGTGGAGGACGTCACGGAGGAGTCGGTGCAGGCGGCCGAAGACGAAGCAACCGAACCCGCTGACTCGGATGCCGATTCGGACGAACCCGACGCCGATGCGTCGGATTCATCCGACGACGATGCGTCGGATGAATCCGACGACGTCGACCCTGAATAAGGGCTGTTGTCACCGGAACAAACAGAGCTAAAGGTGGACACTGATGTCCACCTTTAGCTGTTTAATCAGAGCCCGTCGTTAATCGGAGCCCCGTCGCCGTAACGTGGGAGCGCCTTCAACGGCGGCCCCTTAAACGGCGGCGGCGCCGTCCGGGAAATACCGGAACGACGCCGACCCTCACGTTGCGCGGAAACCGCGCCCGGGTTACTTCTTCAGTTCGCCCACCACATAGTCGATGCTGGCAAGCAGCGCTGAGATGTCGTCCGGCTCGATCGCCACGAACGTGGCAATGCGCAGCTGGTTGCGGCCGAGCTTGCGGTAAGGCTCGGTGTCCACAATGCCGTTGGCGCGCAGGATCTTGGCGATTGCCGCAGCGTCAATCGAATCGTCGAAATCGATGGTGGCGATGACGTTGGAGCGGTCTTCGGCGTTCGCGACGAACGGCGTGGCGTACTCGGAGGCTTCGGCCCAGGAGTAGATGCGGTTGGCTGAATCCGCCGTGCGCTTGCTGGCGAAGTCCAGGCCACCGTTGCTGTTGAGCCACTGCACCTGCGCGTCCAGGGTCACCAAGGTGGACAGTGACGGCGTGTTGTACGTCTGGTTCAGCTTGGAGTTGTCAATGGCGGTCTGAAGGTCCAGGAAGTCCGGGATCCAGCGGCCACTGGCCTTGATGCGAGCGGCGCGCTCCAACGCGGCGGGGGAGAACAGGCCAAGCCACAGGCCGCCGTCGGAGGCGAAGTTCTTCTGCGGGGCGAAGTAGTAGACATCCGACTCGGCGACATCCACGTCCAAACCGCCGGCTGCTGAAGTGGCGTCCACCAGTACCAGTGAGCCCTCGTCCGCGCCTTGGACGCGCTTGACGGGAGCGGCCACGCCGGTGGAGGTCTCATTCTGGGGCCAGGCGTAAACATCCACGCCTGCTTCCGCCTGTGACACCGGACGAGTGCCGGGTTCGGACTTAATGATGGAAGAAGCATCGAGGAACGGTGCCTTGTTGGTGGCCGCTGCGAACTTGGAGCCGAACTCACCGAACGAAAGGTGCTGTGCCTTCTTCTCAACCAGGCCAAACGCAGCAACGTCCCAGAACGCGGTGGAGCCGCCAACGCCGAGGACAACCTCGTAGCCTTCAGGAGCGCGGAAGAAGGAGCTGAGCCCTTCGCGGACCGAACCCACGAGGTTCTTGACTGGAGCCTGTCGGTGGGACGTGCCGAGGATGGTGGCCGATGCGGCAGACAACGCCTCGATCTGTTCCGGGCGGACCTTGGATGGTCCTGCACCGAAGCGTCCGTCCTTGGGGAGGAGGTCGGCGGGGATGGTGATGCTGTTGTCGCTCACGTGTGGCTCCAATGGGTATCGGCTCGAGATGGGTCGTGGCAGGTGGCATCAACTGCCCCTTCGACACCCCAATTCTGCCTGACGCCGCCCGGGCGCAGGAACCTGCGGTCGTCATAGTCCGCCACGTGGAATGCCGAGGAACCATATGCGACCGGAATTATCCAGAGTAATTCCAAATAAGCTAGGCTGGGGGTTGGCGTCCATGGGGCGGCAGAGCACACCGCACGCCCTGGCAGGGGACGCTGTACGGTGGAGATTACGCAAGAAACTGCGTTCGAGGAGAGCTGAGCTGGATGACGGATCTGATCGATACCACTGAGATGTATCTTCGGACCATTTTGGAGCTTGAAGAAGAGAACATTGTGGCTCTCAGGGCCCGCATCGCGGAGCGACTGCGGCACTCCGGGCCCACAGTCTCCCAAACCATCGGACGCATGGAGCGCGATGGCCTGGTGATCGTTTCCAACGACCGGCACCTGGAGTTGACCGAGGTCGGGCGGAAGCGCGCCACCGAGGTCATGCGCAAGCACCGCCTTGCCGAGCGCCTCCTGGCGGACGTGATCGGTCTTGACTGGGCCTACGTGCACGACGAAGCGTGCCGCTGGGAACATGTCATGAGTGAGCGCGTTGAGCGTCGGTTGTACGAGCTCCTGGAGCACCCCACCGAGTCTCCCTACGGCAACCCGATTCCAGGACTGGAAGCACTTGGCGGCCTGGCCGGCCAACCCCTCCCGCGGCTTGACGTCAACCTCCTGCAGGCCATGGACGGGTACGCTTCCGATTCCCGCGTCGTGGTCAGCCGCCTTGCTGAGCCCATCCAGGTGGAGCCCGAACTGCTCACCCAGCTGGACGAGGGCGGAATCCGTCCGGGGGCCTCGGTGTCCTTGGAGCGTGTGGGCGAGTACATCTCCGTCCGCGTGCCCGGGATCGAGGGCGCCTTGGAGCTGCCTCCCGAAGTTGCCGCGCACGTCTTTGTCTCCCTCAGCTGATCGCTGTCTCCCTTAGCTGATCGCTATCGGTTCCAGGTGTCAAACCTCACTTTCGCACGTTTCGCGGGCGTGTGACCTGCGGTTTTCCGCTATTGATGATAAGGGCCTCCCGGAACACGCGCGTTTCTGTTGATAACGAATTTATTACTACGGCGTTTAATCCCCTATAGTTATCTACTAGCGCTGATACCAAAGCGTTACCTGATCCGGAGCCGAGCTCTGCCAGCGGATCAGGTGTGTCACCCACCACTGGCAGAGGCGGGGGAACCACAAGCGGCTGTCTAAAGAAGCAGCCTTGGGGTGAAGTCCGCAGCAGAAGTGCCCACTTACGCAAGTCCCTCCGGGGATACCTGTGTGCCGTGAGCGCCTCGTGCGGGCCGGGTCTTGAAACTCTCTGACCCGAATCCGACAGCTAACTTCGCAGGCTTTTTAGAGAGGAACAGAGTTTGACATCGCAGAACGTCAGGGGCCGCCGCCGCGCGTCCGGCCCCGCTGTTGAGCTGCGGCCAGCCCGCGCCACTATGGACATCCGGCCCCGCGACACTGAGCGTCAGGTCCGCCGCCGTAAGAGCCCGTTGCGCCAGGTAGCCGATTTTGCCGCAGCCAGTGGCGTCGGGCAGAAAGCCGGTGTAGCGCTTGCCGCCACCGGACTTGCCCTGACTGTCGGTCTGCCGGCCACCAGCCCGGTCATGGCCACCTCGGAGTCCGGCCAGACTGAGGCCGCCCTCGCCGTCACCGGCGGGAGCCAGCCCGAGGTTTCCGCAGCCGCATCCGCCAAAATCGACTTCAGCCGCGCCGCCGTTGCCACTGCCGCGGATCCCGACGGAAAGCTGAAGCAGCTCCTCAGCGCCCAGTCCGCCGGAAGCATCCAGCGCGCCTCGTCCGTTGGCACCATGGCCAGCCCCTTGGATACGCTCACCACGGCGTCACCCTTTGGTTACCGCATCAGCCCCCTCACGGGCGGTTCCGGTGACTTCCACCGCGGCCAGGACTTCGTAGCCCAGTGCGGCACAGCCGTCCATGCTGCGGCCACCGGCAAGGTCACTTTCGCAGGTTGGCACGAGTACGGCGGAGGCAACCGCGTGGTAGTGGACCACGGCAACGGCCTTGAGACCACGTACAACCACCTGTCGTCCTTCACTGTCAAGGTGGGCCAGACGGTCAACCGTGGCGACACCGTAGCCCTGAGCGGCACCACAGGCGCTTCCACCGGATGCCACCTCCACTTCGAGGTTCAGGTCAACGGCGAAGTTGTCGACCCCATGGGCTGGCTCTGAGCTAGTTGATGGTTGTCTCTCGCATTCGTGACACGCCCCGTGACCTGAATGTGACATTCGCGTTCAACTGTTGTACCGTACAAAGCGCATCGGCTTTTTAGGGGGCCGGTGCACTTGAGTGGATTGCCTAGCTCTGCCACCACTCGAGGTCCGTTCGCATAAATCGTCTGGCAGGGGCGGGGGAACCACTTCTGGTCTTCGAGAGAAGGCCTTGGGGTTAAGTCGCAAAAGCTTCCTTGAAGCGGCGCGGCCGGATGACTCCCATCCGAATCCGACAGCTCACCTCGCAGGCATTGGGAGAGGCTACCTTCGTGTCATCACGCACTACCCCTGCGCGCCACCGCGCCGAATCGGTTCGAACGAACCCTTTGAACAACCTTTCCAAGGCTGTTTCATCCAACGCCGGAACTGTTGGTCGCCAGGCCGCCGTATGGGCAGCAGCCTCGGGCCTCGTCCTTAGCGTCGGCCTGCCGGCACAGGCAGCGGACACCGACGTCACCAAGTCGGAAGCCTCCAGCACCCAGCAGCTGGTCGCCACGGCAGTCGTCACCGCAGAGCCCACCGCCACCGTTTCCTTTGAGAGCCCCGTTGTGGTCACCAAGGAAGCCCCCAAGGTAGTCCAGCGTGCTTCGCAGACCACCCAGCGCACGGCGGCAAACAGCACACAGGAAACCGCGGGTGCCGTCACCGCGAAGTCCTCCGAAGCCAAGGACGCTGCTTCCAGCGCCGCCGCTTCCGGTCTCGCCGCTATTGCCTACACCGGCATTGGCCACCCCTATGTTTGGGGCGGCACCACTCCCAACGGCTGGGATTGCTCAGGCTTCACCCAGTGGGTTTACGCGCAGGCCGGCATCAGCATCCCCCGCGTCAACGCCTGGACGGCCATGAAGCCCACCAGCACCCCTGCTCCCGGCGACCTCGTCATGCAGAACGGCGGAGCCCACGTGGGCATCTACGTCGGCAACGGCATGATGATCAGCGCCTTGAACCCGGGCCAGGGCACGCTGCTGCACTCAGCGGCTTCCACAGGTACGTCCTCCTTCTTCACCCTCCGCTAGAAATCATCCGGTTCGGGGTAAGCCAGCATGCCCCCAAGTGCTGGCCTGCCCACTACCCGCGTGTACCCCAACTGCCCGCGGATACGAAAAGAGAAAATCATGACCAGTGCAAACAAGGTTGCACGGCATCGCGCTGAGGCCCCCAAGACCAGCTCGCTTGCCGTTATCGCCAAGGCCGTCAGCGACAACGCCGGTGGCGTTGGCCGCCAGGCAGCAGTTATTGCCGCAGCATCAGGCCTGGTCCTGACCAGCGGTGTGGCAGCCAACGCTGCCGACACCAATGTCGATCGCGAATCCACGTCGACGTCCACCCTTGACGTCCAGTCAGTGGTCCAGGCCACCATCGCTGCGGATTCCACGGTCGCCATCTCCTACGAGCGCCCCGTGGTCACCACGGTGGAAGCTCCGGCTCCGGTCGAGAAGAAGGCGCCCGCCAAGGCGGAGACCAAGAAGGCTGCGGAAAGCACGGCTACAGCCGGTAACGCTACCCTCGCGGTCAACACCGCAGCCCCGGCCGCCAAGGCTCCTGCAGCCTCGAGCGGGCTCGGTGCGGCTATTGCCGCCGCTGCCTACGCACAGCTCGGCGTGACCCAGGACTGCACCATGCTGGTGACCAACTCCCTGGCAGCCGTCGGCATCAACTTCCACGACTGGCCGGCCGGTTACCTCTCCCTGGGCCGCACCGTCAGTGCAGCAGAAGCCCAGCCGGGCGACCTCGCCTACTACGCCAATGGCGGCTTGGCCGGACAGGCCCACATCGCTGTATACGTCGGTAACGGCATGGCAGTCCACGGTGGATGGAACGGATCCACTACGGCACTGTTCAGCGCCAACGTTGGCTCCGGACCGGTTTTCATCCGCGTCAACGGCTGATCCAAGCACCTCCAAGAACACCCCGCAGGCTGAGGCCGGCGGGGTGTTCTGCTTTTAAGAGCAGCCCGATCCAGCGACCAGCATTGATGCGTCGGGCGGCCCGTACCGTCCGCACCAACTCTCAGCCTGCGGGTCACCCGACACGCCGTCATCCTTGGTGTGTCCTCTTCGGTCGCCGGTCAAAGTGGGTGGTGGAGGCCCGCCTTCGCAGCCCGGCGATGCCGCACATCCCTTAACCACGCATGAATTTTTGCCGACACCGCACGCGAAACGACAGAAAAATTCGTTGATACGGCATATAAGTGCTTACCCTTATGGTGTCGATCCACAGCCCGTACAAGCAGAGGGCAGCCGGCCCTCGTGCCCCTGACGGGTGCGGCCGTGAAGAGGTACGTGCATGCGCACACTCGTTCTGAATGCTGGATATGAACCGCTGGCGGTAATAACATTCCGCCGGGCGCTGGTCCTTGTGCTGACTGGGAAAGCAAGCGTAGTGGCCGAAGGCGACGAGCCTGTCGTCGGGCCACAGGAGATTCTTGGACGCCCCTCCGTGATCCTCCTTAACCGCTACATCCGCCCCAGGTACAACAGGATTACCGCCGTGAGTCGCCGCGGGGTCCTTCGCCGCGACGGTCACCGCTGCGCCTATTGCGGGAAAACAGCCCACACCATAGACCACGTCCACCCCAAATCCAGGGGCGGCGCGGATTCCTGGGAAAACCTGGTTGCGGCGTGCTTGAAATGCAACAACGCCAAGAGCGACCATACGTTGGCTGAAATGGGATGGAAGCTCCGTTTCAAGCCAGGCGTGCCCCAGGGAACCATGTGGCAGATCAAAGAACTCGAGAAACCTGCGCCGGACTGGGACCCGTTCCTGTTGCCGGAATCCGCTGCCTGATCGATTTCTGCTGAACTCCGCCCGCCCGGGTACTCTGGGCGGATGGAATTCAACGCCGTGATTCTGGCGGGTGGCAAGGCCACCCGCCTCGGGGGCGTGCCCAAGCCGGCGCTGAAGTACGACGGCGCCACTCTCCTTACGCATGCGCTGCAGGCGGCCCGGGGTGCTTCTGCCGTGGTGGTCGTAGGACCGGAGGCGGAGGCGTTGCCGGGAGAGATCCTGCGGGCACGCGAGGAGCCCGTGTTCGCAGGCCCTGCAGCTGCAATCGCCGCCGGCCTGGCCGCGCTGAAGACGAGCGCTTCGAGCCAGGCATGGACGCTGGTGCTGGCATGCGACATGCCACACGCTTCCCGTGGTGTCGAGCTCCTTTGGGCTGCGCTGGCGTCACATCCCGGCGTTGAAGGGGCCATGGCGGTCTCCACTGATGGCCGGAAGCAGCCTCTCCTGGGGGCCTACAGGACCGCCGCCCTGGAACGGGAAGTGGCGGCAGCTTCCGAGGGAGACGGGTTAACGAACTCTTCAGTGTTCCGACTGCTTGCTAGGCTGAACCTGCTGGACGTTGACGTCCCCGCGGGGTCCACTGATGACGTGGATACGTGGGAGGACGCTGCGGCCTTGGGCATTGACTACGAGTTGGAGGCGGACGTGAAGAGCCAGGAAGAGACGCTCGAGGAATGGTGCCGCACACTGCTGCAGGCGTTTGAGCTTGAGGGCGTTGACGTGGACGTCAACGAGGTCCTCGCGGTTGCAGGAGTCGCCGCGCATTCAGTGGTGCGCCCCGCAGCACCCCTGACTACGTTCATCGCCGGGTACGCCGCCGGCATGGCCCGGGGCATCGGCCAGGCCAGCGACGACGCGTCCATGAAGGCTGCCTTGGAGTTGGCCCGTAAAGTTGCCAAGGAATACGCGGAGCCAGGGACTGACACCGAATGACAGGGGCCCCCACCGAGGGCCACCACGCGGCACACACTTGGCATGAGGCCCGGCAACGCGCGTTTGATGTTGCCACTCCCATCCCGCCCGGGCCCGTGCCCCTCAGGTCCGCCCTTGGTCGCACACTCGCGTCGAATGCGCTGGCGCTTCAGGACATGCCGCACTATGCGTCCTCGGCCATGGACGGGTGGGCCGTTAATGGAAGCGGCCCCTGGATCCTCAGCGAACCAGGGCAGAGGCTGGCCCCGCATCAAGCCAGCCCCATCGTCACCGGCGGGCTGATACCCCCGGGTGCCAAAGCGGTGCTGCGCAGCGAGAGCGGCGTCATCTCCACGGACGACGACGGACTGCCGATCCTTGCCCTGGGCGGCGCGGCCAAACCAGGGGAGCCCCGCAACGGCCAACACATCCGCAAGGCTGCCGAGGAGGCAGCCGAGGGGGACATCCTGCTCAAGGCCGGAACGCTGCTGAACCCGGCCCATGTAGCACTCGCCGCGCTTGCCGGGTTGGACCACTTGGAGGTTCTGGGTAAGCCCCTGGTCAGGTTCCTTCTGACGGGATCCGAAGTCATAGCGCAGGGGGTTCCCCAGCCAGGACAGGTCCGTGACACGTTTGGTCCTCAATTGGGCGCCGTCGTGGAGCTTCTGGGCGGCATCGCAGGAGAACAACTCCGGGTAGGCGATAGCTACGAGGAGTGGGTTGCCGCGCTCCAGGATACAGAGCCCCTGCCTGGCGAACCGGAGACGGAAGCCCCTGCCGACGTCGTGATCACCACCGGAGGGACGGGACGGTCGGGGACGGACCATTTCCGCAAAGCGGTGGCAGAGCTGGGCGGCCGGTTGCTGATCGACGGCATTGCTATGCGCCCGGGCCACCCGGCAGTGTTGGCCGAGTTGCCCGATGGGCGCTTCGTTCTGGGACTGCCCGGAAATCCACTGGCGGCGATGATGGCCCTCTTCACCGTGGGGTCGCCGTTGCTTGCCGCTTTGGGGAACGGACAGCTGCAGGATGTGGCTGAAGTTCCCTGCGGAGCGATGATTGATGCGGATCCCGGACGAACCCGCCTGATGCCGTTCACGCTGGTGTACGGTCTGGCATCTCCGGCACAGCACACCGGCCCGGGAATGATGCGAGGGCTGGCCGGCGCCGACGGGGTCATGGTGGTGCCGCCGCACGGGGTCCAGTTGGGTGAGTTGGTGCCCGCTTTCGCGTTGCCGTGGGGCAAGCCCCTGCCAGCGCCCAAGAGCGCCGAGGACAAGCCCCGGAAGGCGACGGTGCGGCCACAGAAGAAGTCTCCGTCAGGGCCAGTGGACTGGAGCGCCCTGGACGCCTGAGGGCGGCGCCCCTGGCCGGTGGTCAGCGGCCACAAAGTGCAATGATGGACTCATGAACAGGCATGCTCCAGAACAGGACATCAACGAAGATGACCTGCAAGTCCACCCGCCCAAACGCGCCGCTGCAGGAGTCAAGGCCGTCACCGTCGCCCTGGAACGTGGCTACGCCCAGGCTGGCGTGGCCCGGACGGTCCGCTCCATGCTCAGGGTCAACCAGCACGATGGCTTTGACTGCCCGGGATGCGCGTGGCCGGAATCCATTACAGGACGGCGAAGCCCCGCAGAGTTTTGTGAGAACGGTGCCAAAGCGATCGCCGAGGAAAGCACCACCAGGACCGTAGGTGCAGAGTTCTGGGCGAAGCATTCGCTGGCCGACCTGGACCACAAGACCGAGTACTGGTTGGGAAGCCAGGGGAGGATCTCCGAGCCTGTGGTCGTCAGGCCGGGCGACACCCACTATTCACCGATCAGCTGGTCTGAGGCATTCGCCCTGATCGGGCAACACATCAACGCCACTACACCTGACAAGTGCGTCTTCTACACCTCCGGCCGGACAGCCAATGAGACGGCTTTCATGTATCAGTTGTTTGCCAGGAGCCTCGGCACCAACAACCTTCCGGACTGCTCCAACATGTGCCATGAATCCTCCGGCAGCGCCCTTAACCCCACCATTGGCATCGGCAAGGGCACTGTATCCCTGGAGGACATCCACCACGCCGAGCTTGTCCTGGTGGTGGGCCAGAACCCGGGAACCAACCACCCGCGCATGCTGTCCGCCCTGCGCGACTGCAAGAACAACGGCGGAAAGATCGTTGCCGTCAATCCCCTTCCCGAAGCCGGACTCTTGAACTTCAAGGACCCGCAGTCCCTTAACGGCGTCATCGGAGGCGGTACAACCATTGCCGACGAGTTCCTGCAGATCAAAGTGGGCGGCGACCTCGCACTGTTCCAGGCGCTGGGCCACCTCCTCCTGGAGGAAGAGCAGCGCAACCCGGGGACCGTCGTCGACCATTCCTTCATAGAGCAGCAGACCGAAGGGTTTGCTGCCTACAAAGAAGCACGTTCGGTACTGGACTGGGACGAAACCGAGCGGGCCACCGGCCTGACGCGTGAGGAAATCACCAAGGCGGCCGGGATGATGGCTGAGTCGAAGGCAACCATCATCTGCTGGGCGCTCGGACTGACGCAACAGCCGCACTCGGTGGATACCCTCCGGGAGATCATCAACCTGCTGCTGCTCCAAGGCAACTTCGGTAAGCGTGGGGCAGGGGCCTGCCCGGTCCGAGGTCACTCGAATGTTCAGGGCGACCGCACCATGGGCATCTGGGAGAAGCCCAAGGAGCAGTTCCTGGCCGCTTTGGACAAGGAATTCGGTTTCCACATGCCCCGTGACCACGGCTACGACTCCGTGGAAACCCAGCACGCCCTGGAAAAGGGTGACGTGGATGTTTTCGTATCCATGGGCGGAAACTTTGCTGCTGCGGGATCGGACACGGCAGCCCTTGAGGCAGGCCTGAAAAGGGCGGGTTTGACCGTCCATATTTCCACCAAGCCCAACCGCGCCCACATTGTGCACGGCAAGACATCGCTGATCCTGCCCACGCTCGGCCGGACAGACACCGACGACAAGCACCCCAAGGGCAAACAGTTCCTCTCTGTCGAAGACTCGATGTCCGTCATCCATAAAACGCAGGGAAGGCTGGAACCGGTCTCCGAACACCTGCTGAGTGAACCGGTGATCGTGGCCCGCATGGCGCAGGCAACGTTCGGTGACGACCATAGCGTGGACTGGCGGGCCATGGCCGAGGACTATGACGTGATCCGGGACCACATCTCCCGCGTGATTCCAGGATTCGAGGACTTCAATGCCAGGGTCCGCACCAAGAACGGCTTCGTGTTGCCCAACCCGCCACGCGATACCCGCACCTTCGCCACGGACATAGGCAAGGGACGGTTCTCTGTGCGTCCCTTGGAATATCTGGAAGCACCGGAGGGCCACCTGATCCTGCAGACAGTCCGCAGCCACGACCAATACAACACCACGTTCTACGGCTTGGACGACAGGTATCGCGGCGTCTCCGATGGGCGCCGGGTGATCCTGGTGCACCCTGAAGACCTTGAGGAGCTGGGCTTCCAGGACCGGGACCTGGTGGACGTTGTCTCCACGTTCTCAGGCACCGAACGGCGTGCCAACAAATTCAGGCTCATCGGCTACCCGACGGCCAAGGGATGTGCGGCAGCCTACTTCCCGGAAGCCAACGCCTTGGTGCACCGCGAGCTGGTGGCCCGCGAATCCAACACCCCTGGCTACAAGGCCATGATGGTGCGCTTCGTGAAGCATGACGATGCAAACCCCAACCAGACGAAGGGATCCTGACGTGGGACGCGTGACGCAACGCCGAAAGGTGCACAAGTTTGTCCTGGATGGTTCACCGCAGGCATTGGAACATCCCGTCCGGTTCAAGGAGGACGTGCTGGCCGTGGAGGAGCCTCTGGAGATCCGCCTGGGGGACATGTCCTTTTCAGTGACCATGCGTACCCCGGGAGACGACTTCGACCTCGTGGCGGGATTCCTTGTCTCGGAGGGGATCATCTGGGAGCCGTCCCAGCTGATTTCGGAGCGTTTCTGCTCGGGGGAGGACGAGAACGGCGTGCAGACCTTCAACGTGGTGGATGCGCAGCTTCGTCCGGATGTTGAACGCCCTGACACCGGGCGGAACGTCTACACGTCCAGTTCATGCGGGATCTGTGGAACGGACTCCATTGAGGCCGTCCGCAAGTCGTCCCGGCACAGCCCCAGGGAGGACGACGTCACCATCCCGGTGGGGGCGCTCGCAGCCCTGCCGGATCGCCTGCGGGAGGAGCAGGCGGTCTTCGCCAAGACGGGGGGCGTCCATGCTGCCGGACTCTTCAGGATTCACGACGACGGCACTGCGGAACTGCTCTGCCTCCGAGAGGATGTGGGGAGGCACAACGCGGTAGACAAAGTGGTGGGCTGGGCCTTGCGGGCCGGAATGCTGCCGCTGAAGGGCACGGTGCTGCAGGTTTCGGGCAGGGCATCGTTCGAGCTTGTCCAGAAGGCGGCAATGGCTGGAATCCCCGTGCTGGCCGCCGTCAGCGCGCCCTCCAGCCTGGCGGCGGAGTTGGCCGAGGAATCAGGCATCACGCTGGCTGGGTTCAGTCGTGGGTTGAGTCTCAACGTGTACGCGGGACGGGAAAGGATCGTGGCGGATCCTGCTGGCCAGGACTCGCAGACCGCCGGAGATAGCATCCAATCACTTGGCTATTGAGCTGGAACAACGTAGATTTTATCCATCGATTGGAAGCACGGTGATCCTGGAACCACCGTCCTCTCCCAGCACGATGAGGCCCGGCTCCCTGGCCTTATCACCCAGCCGAAGCCCAAAGGGGAATTAATTGCACGACGACCGCCGGATCACTGAACAGCGTCTCGATCGATTCGTTCGGGAACGACTTCTTCCGGCCATTTACGGCAGGGCAATCCCACTCCAGCTCAGCAGCTGGGAAGCTCCGGGCGAGCCGGTACCGGCCGCCGAAGCCCTGCGCCAGCTCTTCACCCCGCAGGAGCCAGGAGCACTTTGGGGGAAGGCCTGGAGCACCAAGTGGTTGCGCCTGCAGGGCGAAGTGCCCCAGGACTGGGGCATGGCCGATAACACCGCAGTGGAAATCATCGTTGATCTCGGGTTCAACAGTGACGTGCCGGGATTCCAGTGCGAAGGCACCGCTTGGCGTGCAGATGGCAGCATCATCAAGGCGATCTCGCCGAGGAACTACCATGTGCCACTCAAGCTTCTGGGTGGCGGGCTCTCCGTGGATTTCTACGTGGAGGCCGCAGCCAACCCTGACGTTGCCCAAGGCTGGTCGTTCGCCCCCACTCCGCTGGGAGATAAGGCCACCTCCGGAGAAGAACCCCGGTATCGCTTGGGCCGCATCGCCATAGCAGAGCTGAACGAAACGGTCTGGGAGCTCAACCAGGACATTTGGACCCTCACCGGCCTCATGCACGAGCTACCCACGGAGCTGCCTCGGCGCCACGAGATCCTGCGGGCGCTGGAACGCATGCTGGACATCATGGACCCGGACGACGTCGCTGGAACCGCCGCAGCGGGCCGTGAAGCCCTCAAGGAGGTGCTGAACCGCCCTGCGTACGCCTCTGCCCATGAGCTTCTGGCTACTGGTCACGCCCACATCGACTCGGCGTGGTTGTGGCCGGTTCGCGAGACCATCCGGAAATGCGCCCGTACATTTTCGAATGTGGTGGCCCTCATGGACGAGGACCCGGATTTCGTTTTCTCCTGTTCCTCAGCCCAACAGATGGCGTGGATCAAGGAGTACTTCCCGGAGCTTTTTGTCCGGATCAGGGAGAAGGTCAAAGCCGGCCAGTTCGTCCCCGTAGGCGGCATGTGGGTGGAATCCGACACCAACATGCCCGGCGGCGAGGCCATGGCCCGGCAGTTCGTGGAAGGAAAGAGCTTCTTCCTCAAGGAGTTCGACGTCGAATGCCAGGAAGCCTGGCTGCCCGATTCCTTCGGCTATTCCGGTGCCATCCCGCAGATCGTCAAGGAAGCCGGTTCCCGCTGGTTCCTCACGCAGAAGATTTCCTGGAACAAAGTCAACCGGATGCCGCACCACACCTTTACGTGGGAGGGCATCGACGGCACGCGGCTGTTTACGCACTTCCCGCCAGTGGACACCTACAACGCCGAATTGCACGGCCGCGAACTGGCCCACGCGGAGCGTAATTACCGCGACCATGGCCGCGGCACCATGTCGCTTGTGCCGTTCGGCTATGGCGACGGCGGTGGCGGACCTACGCGGGAAATGGTGGCTGCCGCGCACCGCACGGCAGACCTGGAAGGCTCGCCGAAGGTCCGTATGGGCACGGCCAAGGACTTCTTTACCAAGGCCGAGGCGGAGTACGCCAACCTGCCGGTCTGGGTGGGGGAGATGTACCTGGAGATGCACCGCGGTACTTATACCAGCCAGGCCAAGACCAAGAAGGGCAACCGACGCAGCGAACACCTCCTCCGCGAGGCAGAGCTGTGGTGCTCAACGGCCGCTGTCCGGCTGGGTGCGGACTACGCGTATCCCCAGGACGAACTCAAACGGCTCTGGCAGCTGGTCTTGCTCCAGCAGTTCCACGACATCCTGCCTGGCAGTTCCATTGCGTGGGTCCACCAGGATGCCGAGCGGAACTACGAGGCCATAGCCCGCGATGTGGAAGCGATCATCCAGGAGGCCTCCAGTGCCCTGGTGGGCTCCGGCGACAAGCAACTGCTGCTCAATGCCGCACCCCATGGGCGCGAGGGGGTACCGGCTTTGGGTATCGCCGAGCCCCGTGCAACGGCCTCCGGCGTCCAGGTGGACGATTCCGGCGATGGTTTCGTGCTGGACAATGGCGTCATCCGCGCGGTCCTGAACTCGGACGGGCTGGTGACGTCTTTGGTGGACCACGCCAGTGGCCGTGATGCCATTGCTCCGGGACACGCCGGCAACCTTCTGGAGTTGTTCCGGGATACCCCCAATGAGTGGGACGCCTGGGACATCGAAGAGTTCTATCGCAGGAACGTCACCCAGCTGACCCAGGCGGACGCCATCGACGTCGAGCGCACGCCGGCGGGCGCCGTCGTGGTGGTCAAACGCAAGGTTGGCGCTTCCACCATCACGCAGCGAATAACGCTCGACGCCGGTGCCAAGTCACTGGGCATCGCCACCACGGTGGACTGGCAGGAACGCGAGAAGATGCTGAAGATCGCCTTCCCGCTGGACGTGCGGGCAGACCGTTCAGCGTCGGAGACACAATTTGGCCATGTGTTCCGGCCGACCCACACCAACACGTCCTGGGAAGTGGCCAAGTTCGAAATTTGCGCGCACCGATGGATCCACGTCGCCGAACCCGGTTACGGCGTGGCAGTGAGCAACTCCTCCAGCTACGGGCACGATGTCACCAGGGCGGTCCGCGAAGACGGCGGAACCACGACGACGGTCCGCACCTCGCTGCTGCGTTCCGCCAGGTTCCCGGATCCGGAAGCGGATCGCGGTGAGCATACCCTGGAGCTGTCCATCAGGCCCGGCGCCGGTATTGCTGATGCCGTGGAGGAGGGCTACCGTACCAACCTGAAGCCGAGGTTCGTCACGGGTGGTCACGCAGTGGAACCGCTGCTGTCCGTGTCCAACCCCGCGATTGTGGTGGAAGCGGTGAAGCTGGCCGAGGACGGTTCCGGGGACGTCATTGTCCGGCTCTACGAATCATTGGGCCAGCGCTCAGCCGGTTCTGTAGCGGCCGGGTTCAAGGCCACCGGCGCCATGGCCACGGACCTGCTCGAACGCCCTGTGGAGGCGCCTGGGGTGGCTGTGGAGGAAGACTCCACCGTGAACCTCGTGCTCCGTCCGTTCCAGTTGGTCACGCTGCGCTTCTCCAGATAGTCCGGAGAGCCCAGGTTTGAGGGTCCTGCACAGGGTTGAGGGTCCTGCACAGAAGTGCGGGACCCTCAACCGTGAGCTAGTTAGCGGTCAGCTCCACGTCGATCGTGTCCTTGAGGATCTGTTCCCTGGCAGGGATCACTGAGTCGAAGTGCTTGATGTCGGCTGAGATTTCCTTGGCAAAGACGTTCTCCACCAGCGACGGCATTTCCTTCACTCCGGCCAGGTAGCGCTTGGCTGCGAAGTCGAACTCGGAGCGGTTGGCACGTATTTGGGCGTTGACGGCCTTGGCGTCGTCGGCAATTTTCTGCACTTCCGCGTCGGGGGCGTTGCGGGCTTCAGCATCGTCTGCTCTTTTGACGAAGTCATCCTTGAGCCGAACGAATTCAGCGTACTTTTCCTCGCCTTTGGCCGTGACCTCGGCGCGTTCCTCCAGCTCAGCCACCTTGTTGTTGAAGCTTCGAGCGAACTCCACGTAGGCATTGTTCTTTGACTGCAACAGCTCGCTTGCCGCTTTTCGGCACGGAGCAGCAGCCTGGGCCAGCAGGGTTTGGCGCTCCCGCAGACTGGCAGCTTTAGAGCCGACGAAAAGTCCGTTGCATCCGGCCGCATCATCACCGCGGAAGAGGCCCTCAAATTGAGGGTAGGACTCCACCAGGCCTTCCATGTAGTCGAAGTAGTCCTCATGGGATTCGACCAGCTGCTGAACTGCCACTCCTACGGGGTTGTCGCCGGAGTCATTCCCTGACTTCAGCTCCTGCAGGGCAGACCGGGCGGAGTTCGAGGCCTGCTGGAATTCTTCTTTTTCTTTTTGGCTGTCCTTCTGGGCCTGGTCCCGCGAGGCAGGGGCGTTCCGGGCCTTCTTGTAGGCGGCCAGGTACGCGTTGGCTGCCGGCTGGACCTTGCCCCTGGCATCGCCCAGTGCGTTGAGGCGGTCCCCCTTCAACGCGGAGAGGCTTTCAGACTTCTGCTGCCCGGCGAAGTTGTTGACGGCCACAACGGCACCGATGGCAATCACCAGAACGGCAAGGACGATGCTGGCCACCAGGATGACGGGGCGGCGCCGCGGGCGGGCAGCGGCGGGGGTGCTGCCGGGGTTCTCGTTGGTCATGGCTTATTTCCCCTCCTGGCCGGCGGCCCCAAATTGGTCCAGCCGTGATTTCAGGACACGTTCGAGCTCGGCATTGGAGGCATTCGCGTCATCGACGAGCTTGGTTGAGCTGGCCTTCACGGCGTCCTCATACGTGGTTCGAACCTTGTCCAGGGCATCGTTGATGTCCAGCATGGCAACCCCTGCCGTCGTGCGTTTGGCAAGGCGTGCGAGGTCGTCCGTGGTATCCAGGACTTCCTGCTGTTTGTCACGCTGTCCTCTGACGACGCCTTCGATACCCTCCAGGAGTTGCACGGTGTCCGCATCCGCCTTGTCCTTGGCGCTTGCCAGGGCCAGCAGGCAGGAATCAGCCGTCTCGACGTACTCCTGCGCATAGTTCTCGCCGCCGACATTCAGGTCTTTGTGGAGAGGGGCGCAAGGGCCGCCCATCGAACGGGTGATGTTGGCCGTATTGATGAGCCGCTGGTCGTTGTAGGCGATCACGGCCCCATAGTGTTCCTTGAACCGCCGGAACGCCTCAGCGATCTCCGCCTCCTGCGTCACAGGGGACTGGGCCATGGCATCGAGCCTGCCGGTGTTTACGTCCGACTCGCGTTTGATCAGATCGCTTTCCTGGTTGAACACCTGCTCTTTTTGCTGGTCCCCTTCCTCCTCTGCGACCACGTTCGTGTATCGTGCCGTGAACTCCTCCAGCAACGGGTCGTAGAGGTTCATGGACCGATCCACAATGCCCCGCTGCTTGTCCAGGCTCTCCACGTCCGCACGCTGCACTCCAGCCGGGCGGAAAAAGGCGAACCAGGCGCCGAAACCACCGGCAACCAACGCAATGACGACTGCCACCACAATGATTCCGGTACGCCGGGAGCTGCCCCGCCCGGATTCCTTGCTTGTCTCTTCCAAAGTCTGATCCCCCAAAGTTTTTCTGAAAGGCTAAACGTCGTGCTGCAACCGCTTGACGAAGAGCTTGGTCCGTTCCTGCCGGGGTGCTCGCAGCACTTCGGCGGCGGGCCCCCGCTCCACCACAACGCCGCCGTCCATGAAGATGACTTCGTCAGCCACGTGCTGGGCGAAGGCGAGCTCATGGGTCACGATGACCATGGTCCAGCCCTCTTCCGCGAGCTCCTTGATGACCCCCAGGACGTCTCCCACCAGTTCCGGATCCAAGGCGGACGTGGGCTCGTCGAACAGGAGCAACTGTGGCTTGAGGGCCAGTGCCCGCACGATTCCCACACGCTGCTGCTGGCCGCCTGAGAGCTCGAAGGGATAGGCATCGCGTTTGTCGGCCAGGCCCACCCGCTCCAGCAGGCGTTCGGCCTCTGCGATGGCCTCGGCCTTGGGGCGCTTCTGCACCTGCACCGGACCTTCGATGATGTTCTTGAGCACTGTCATGTGCGGGAACAGGTTGTAGTGCTGGAAGACCATGGCACTGCGGTCGCGCAGGGCGGCAATGTCCTTCTTCCCAACCTTGCTTCCGAAATCGATGGACAGGCCTCCGGAAGTGTCGCCATTGGTGCCGGTACCGCCAAAGGTGACCGTGCCGCCGTCGGGAACTTCAAGTCCGTTGAGTGAGCGCAGGACGGTGGTCTTGCCCGAACCCGAAGGCCCGATCAGGGCCACCACCTGGCCGCGGCGGATATCGATGTCGATGTCCCGCAGCACCTTGTTGCTGCCAAAGGCCTTGGCGAGATTCCTTGCCTTCAGGACCGAAGCTGCGCGGGGTTCCGGTTTGTTAGTGGGCGACATAGCGGTCCAATCTCCTCTCCACGGCGGACTGCGCTGTGGACAGGACGAGGCAGATGACCCAGTAGACCAAAGCTGCCTGCAGGTACAGGGCCATGAACTCCTGGCTGAACGCAGCGATCTGCTGGGCGTTACGGAACAGTTCGGTGACCAGGATGAGCGAAGCGAGGGAGGTGTCCTTCACCAGCGAGATAAACGTGTTGGACAGTGGAGGAACAGAGACGCGGGCGGCCTGGGGCAGGATGATGCGCACCAGCGTCTGCGGGCGGGACATGCCAATGGTGTGGCCCGCCTCCCACTGACCCTTGGGCACCGAAAGGATGGCAGCGCGGATGATCTCGGCCGCGTAGCCACCCACGTTCAGTGAAAAAGCAATGATGGCACTGGGCCACGGATCAAGCCGGATCCCGATGCTGGGAAGGCCGAAGAAGATCACGAACAACTGCACCAGCAGGGGAGTGCCGCGAATGACCGAGACGTAGAAACGGCCGATGCCCGAGAGCAGCCAGTTTGAACTGAGCCTCATCAAGGCAACCACCAGGGCCAGGATCAGGCCAAAGGCGAAGGAAGCGAGCGTCAGGGGGATGGTCCCCGTGACGGCCCCTGTGATGAGCGGTCCGAAGGAACTCCAGATGAGGTCCCAGTTCATCTACTTGGTGACGTCCGCGCCGAAGTACTTGTCCGAGATTTTTGCCAGGGTTCCATCCGCCTGGAGGTCGGCCAACGCCTTGTCCACGGCCGCTGTGAGCTCCGTGGAGCCCTTCCGGAACACCAGGGCACTCTCAGTCTTGTCCGGTGCCTCTGCAGCCACCTTCAAGCCCGAATCCGGGGTGGTCTTGGCGTAGTCGAGGTACGTGAGTTTGTCGTTCACGGTGGCATCCACGCGCCCCTGCTGCACCAAGGTGGCGGACTGGGCCCAGCCTTCGACGGCCTGGACGTTGGCGCCGGCTTCCACGGCCATCTTGTAGAAGTTGCTGGTCAGCGACTGGGCAGTGGTCTTGCCCTTGAGGTCGGCGAAGCTGTTGATGCTGCTGTTGTCCGACTTGGTGACCACGACGCCGGTGGAGATGGTGTACGGCGAGGAGAAATCGTACTTGGCCTTGCGCTCGTCATTGATGGAAATCTGATTGGCGATGGCATCGAAGCGCTTGGCGTCCAGGCCGGCAAAGATGCCATCGAACTGCGTTTCCTGGAAGGTTGCTTTGACGCCAAGTTTTCCGGCTACGGCCTGCGCAATCTCAACGTCGAATCCGGTGAGTTCCCCGGCCCCGTCTGCATGGAAACTGAAGGGGCGGTACGTGCCCTCAGTGGCGACGACCAGCTCACCCTTGGATTTCACCTCCGACAGGGAGGTGTCTCCGCCGGACTGCGCCGGTGCTGAGCCGCCGCCGCACGCAGAGAGGGCGAGGGCAGCGGAAGCCAAGGTGGCGGCAAGGATGGAACGTCGGGTGCGGAGGCTGTTCATGGAGCCATCTTAGTCACCGGAGGGAACGGGCACGGCGGTGGACACCGGCACCGGGTAAAGGTGCGTTAAAAAGGCTGAGTGGGGGCGGTCCCCAACAGCCCGCCACCACTCATCCCCCCAATTGTGATCCCGTGGGCGCCACATCCACCGGAAACCCGTTCTCTGATTCCGGTGTCAGGCTGCAGCCGCGTTCACACATTCATGATTGTGCCACGGTCTAATGGTTTTGTGAAAGTCTTACGCTGAAAGTCGTCGTTTTCGTCTCGCATAGGCCTTGGAGAACCAAATCCCGGCCAGACCGATGCATGTGGACATGGCGGCCGAATAATTGATGAGGACCCGAAGCCACGCCTCCGAAAAAGGGATCAAGGGGAAGAATTGGGACAGCAGGAGCAGGCACAGCCCCAAAAGCAGCAAGGCTGAAGCAACGCGGAGCAACACGGGTGCCGGGCTCACCACGGTGCGCCAGATGGCAGGCACCAGGCAAGCTGCAACGAAGCCTGGGTAGAAGCGGCCCATGAACGCATAGGCCTCCAAGGATGGCCCCCATCTCAATCCGCTCATGCCGGCCGATGAACCTTGTGTGTCCGTGATGACGAAGAAGTACACGGTCAGGACTGCCACGATTGCCGCCACGGTCAGACCGACAGGTCCTCGGATGGCTCGGACGGCTGATGGCGAGCCGAACGCGGTGGCGATCTTGATGCCCATCAGGAAGAACGTGGTGTACAGCAGGAAGCGCAGGATCAGGTTGCCGATGTTCATCCCACCCAGCCAGCTGTCCAGGACCAGGTACGGCGCCTCGATGCTGATGAAGATGCTGAGGGAGATCAGCGAGAAGATGTAGAACACCACCCGGTTCTCTCCGCGCAGTGCACTGGGGATCCGTGCAACGGTGACAGCAAGGCAAACAACCAGAGTTACCCAAGGCAGGACGGCCGTCATCCGAGGTTCTCCCAAATTCTTTCAGTTCGTTCGTGGTCTTGTTCCTGGCGGCGCAGCGTCTTTCCCAACGCCAGGAGCCGTTCGCCTGCCAGGGTTACCAGCGCGCTCTGGGACATCCTGTCGAGGGCTTCCTGACGGGCATTCGGTGGCCAACCGGCTTCGGCTTCTGTAATGAGTCCTCCGGCCACCAGGCCTCCTGCAGGGCCGACGCCGGCTGCACGGGAGGTGGCGATCGCCAGTTCGGGGGGGAGCCTGTTGGCGGTCAGGTGGGCCGAAAAGTTTTGGGGCGCGATCCCGGTGGCGCCACTGACCCGGTGCCGCAACTCGCCGTCGTCGATCGCGTCCACCCAGTTCCGCACAGACGTAGGGTGCGGTGGCTCGGAGAGGGGTGCAGCAGCGGCGGAACCGGGCTCGCTGCGTTCAACCACTGCCCGCAGCAGGTCGATGGTGGCGACCTGGCTCACCAGTTCGCAGCCTGTGGGTGGGACGGGGTCGCCGCGGAGTTCGGAGTAGAGATCGAAAGTGGAGAGGGCTTGGACGGGATTGATGTGGAAGCCCCGGCTGATGCTCACCAAGGTGGACTCGGCTACCTTGCCGCGGACCAGTTGCTGGGCCAGGGTTGTTCGTTTGATGCCCGCGATCCTGCAGACGTCAGCGGTGCTGGCATCGGGCGCAACGCCATGAAGCCAGCGCTGGAACGCCTTGGATTGCAAGGGCATGTGGAACCTTCTGGGACGGAGCACGGGGCAGGGCAGTGGTAGGCCGCAAGTGGGAGTACGAATCGATTTTACGCCGACGCCACATTGAATTATGCTTGATGCTTGAACCCGTTGGTCCGTACACCCCCCAAGTCCGGACCAACGGGTTTTTCCATGCCCGCGGGAATCGCGGCCTGATTTTCCGCGTTTCCCTGCTGGAGGATACACAATGACCGCAACCTTGGTGGCCAAGGATCTTGCCGGCGGCCACGGCCATCGCACTCTTTTTTCGGGCCTCTCCGTGACCGTGTCGCCCGGCGATGTGGTGGGCGTGGTGGGCGCCAACGGCGCGGGCAAATCAACGCTGCTCCGCATCCTGGCCGGCGTCGACCAGCCGCAGGAGGGAACCGTCAGCCTGGCTCCATCGGATGCTTTTGTGGGCTGGTTGCCGCAGGAACACGAGCGCAGGCCGGGCGAGACCATCGCAGCCTACATCGCACGCCGCACCGGCTGTGCTCAGGCAACATCGGAGATGGAGTCCACCGCCGAAGCCCTCGGCTCCGGGGCCCCGGGAGCGGATGACGCCTACTCCCTGGCTTTCGACCGCTGGATGGCGTCCGGCGCGGCGGACCTTGAGGAACGTGTTCCCGCTGTCCTGGCCGATCTCGGGTTGGACCTGGGCGCTGATGCGTTGATGACGGGACTCTCCGGCGGGCAGGCCGCGCGGGTGGCTTTGGCCGCGCTGCTGCTCAGCCGCTTCGACGTGGTTCTCCTTGACGAACCCACCAACGACCTTGACCTCGAGGGGCTGGCGCGCCTTGAGGCGTTCGTCCAGGGCCTGCGCGGCGGGGTGGTCCTGGTGTCCCACGACCGCGAGTTCCTGGCCCGCTGCGTCACCACAGTGGTGGAGTTGGACCTCGCCCAGAACTCCGTGGCCGTTTACGACGGCGGTTACGAGGCCTTCCTGGAAGAACGCGCGGTGGCCAAGCGGCATGCCCGGGAACGCTACGAAGAATTCGCCAACACCAAGGCCGACCTGGTGTCCCGTGCGCGCACCCAGCGGGAGTGGAGCTCCCAGGGTGTCCGGAACGCCATGAAGAAGAACCCGGACAACGACAAGATCCGTCGCGCTGCCAGCACCGAATCGTCCGAGAAACAGGCACAGAAAGTCCGCCAGATGGAGTCCCGCATTGCCCGGCTCACGGAGGTGGAGGAGCCCCGCAAGGAATGGCAGCTGCAGTTCAGCATCGGCCAGGCGCCGCGCTCAAGTGCCGTCGTCGCGACCTTGCGTGACGTCGTCGCGCGCCAGGGCGGCTTCACACTGGGACCGGTCAACCTCCAACTCAACGGGGGCGAGCGCATCGGCATCACCGGACCCAACGGCGCCGGCAAGTCGACGCTCCTGCGTCTGTTGTTGGGGACGCAGGAACCGGACGACGGCGAGGCTTCCATGGGTGCCTCCGTTGCCATTGGCGAAATAGACCAGGCGCGCGGACTGCTCGACGGCGGGCGGCAGCTTGGTGACGCAGTGGAAGCTGTGCTGGTGGACTGGAACAGCGCGGATGTCCGCACCCTCTTGGCCAAGTTCGGACTCAAGGCAGACCACACGTCGCGCACCGTGGATTCCTTGTCCCCGGGGGAGCGGACCCGGGCCGCACTCGCACTGCTGCAGGCCCGGGGCGTCAACCTGCTGGTGCTGGACGAGCCCACCAACCACTTGGACCTCCCGGCTATTGAACAACTGGAAGAAGCCCTGGAGAGCTACGAGGGCGCACTGTTGCTGGTCACCCACGACCGCCGACTGCTTGAAAACGTTCGTCTCGATTCGCGCTGGCACCTGGAAAACGGCCAGGTCCAGGAACTGCATCACACCCCAAGCCAGGAGAAGTAACGCATGAGCATGGACCGCGTGGCCTGGAGCTCGCTGTACAACATCACCACCGCCAAGAGCGGGTCGAAGCCGTTCTCCAAGGAGACGCTGAAACGCGTCATGGCCTTCGCGGCCCCGCACAAGGGCAAGTTGATTGCCTTCGTCATTGCTTCCATCGCGGGTGCATTCCTGGCTGTTGCCACGCCCGTGCTCGCAGGCCAGGTGGTTGACGCCATCATTGCCAACGCAGGTGTGGGCACGGTCATTTGGTTGGCCGTCCTGATCGCCATCGTGGCCGTAGGTGAAGCAGGCGTGGGCCTCGTGACGCGTTGGCTGTCCTCCATCATTGGTGAAGGCGTCATTGTGGACCTGCGGACCCGCGTGTTCGATCACGTGCAGCGCATGCCCATCGCCTTCTTCACCAGGACCCGGACGGGTGCCTTGGTCAGCCGCTTGAACAACGACGTCATCGGGGCACAGTCCGCGTTCGCCGGCACCTTGTCCGGTGTCGTCAGCAACGTGGTGGCCTTGGCCCTCACGCTGGTCGTCATGCTTAATACGTCCTGGCTGGTGACCGTCCTGGCCATGGTGCTGCTGCCGATCTTCCTGATACCAGCGAGGCGGATGGGCTCCAAGCTGGCGGACCTCCGCCGTGAAGCCGCGGCCCACAACGCCGCCATGGGCACGCAGATGACAGAGCGGTTCTCCGCGCCGGGTGCCACGCTGGTGAAGCTGTTCGGCCGCCCGGATGAGGAATCGCGTGAATTCGCGGCCCGCGCGGGCCGTGTCCGGGATATCGGAATCCGGACCGCCATGCTGCAGTTCACGTTCGTCACTGCCCTGACGCTGGTGTCGGCCCTGGCCCTCGCCTTGGTGTATGGATTGGGTGGTTGGCTGGCCATTGGCGGTCAACTTGCTCCGGGCGATGTAGTGGTGCTGGCGCTCCTGCTGACCCGCCTCTACGCGCCATTGACTGCGTTGTCCAACGCCCGCGTGGAGATCATGAGCGCGCTGGTCAGCTTCGAGCGCGTGTTTGAGATCCTGGACCTCAAGCCCCTCATTACGGAGAAGCCTGATGCGGCAGTTGTTCCTTCCGGTCCCGTGGCCGTTGAGTTCGACGACGTCCGTTTCTCGTACCCCTCGGCGGAAAAGGTATCGCTGGCTTCCTTGGAGGACGTAGCCACCTTGGACACCCGCGGTGGGGAGGAAGTCCTCCACGGGGTCAGTTTCCGGGTGGAACCCGGACAGACGGTTGCCCTGGTGGGCTCTTCCGGTGCGGGCAAGTCCACCGTGGCGCAGCTGCTTTCCCGTTTGTACGATGTTGATTCCGGAGCGGTGCGCCTTGGCGGCGACGGCCCTGGTGCAGGTACTGATGTACGTGATGTCAGCTTCGACTCACTGCGGGAGACGTTGGGCATGGTGACCCAGGACGGCCACCTGTTCCACGAAACCATCGCATCCAACCTGCGGCTGGCCCGGCCCGAAGCCACCGAAGAGGACATGTGGGATGTTCTCCGGCGGGCTCGCTTGGAGCCGATGATCCGGTCCTTGCCCGACGGCCTGGAAACTGTGGTGGGCGAGCGCGGTTACCGGCTTTCGGGTGGTGAACGCCAGCGGCTCACCATTGCGCGTTTGTTGATCAAGCAGCCGAAGGTGGTGATCCTCGACGAGGCGACGGCCGCGCTTGACTCCACCAACGAGGCCGCCGTCCAGGCGGCCTTGGGGGAGGCGCTCGAGGGGCGTACCGCCGTCGTGATTGCGCACCGGCTGTCAACCATCCGTGCCGCTGACGCCATTTTGGTGGTGGAGGACGGGCGGATCGTGGAGCGAGGCACGCATACCGAGCTGCTGGCCGCGGAGGGCCGCTACGCCGAGTTGTACCAAACCCAGTTCGCTGAAGCCACGGCTGTGGCGCAGGAAGCTGTCCCGGAGCTGTAGCGCTACTTGAGCGCTGGAAGGACGTGGTCCGTCAGTAGCGGCGCCAGGTCTGTGGGCAACGGCGCTTCAAGGTCCAGCCAGCGGATTTCCGCGATCTCGGCCGAAGGGTGCGCTTCCCAGGTTCCGGGCGCGGTGAAGACAGTTGCTTCGATGGTGGTGGCCGCTTCGTTGGCGGCCACGGCGAGCCAGACACCCAGTGGCTCCAGATGCTCCGGCGATACCTCGATGCCGACTTCCTCGGACAGCTCCCGTGCAGCAGCTTGGGCCGCGGTTTCGCCGGGTTCGGGTTTGCCGCCGGGGTGCATGAATTTGTCTGTGCCGCGCTTGCGGACGGTCAGGAGGTGCCCGTCGTTGTTGTAGACGCAGACGGCGCTGACCACAATAAGGTGCGTGGCTGTCACTCTTGCCTCCCGGCGTTGATTCGGACAAGGTGCGATTCAAGCAACAGATCCTTGGCGGGTCCACGGACATCCCAGGTGAAGCTGAATGAATCCGGGCCGTTGTACGTGTAGGTGACCCGGTAGTCGTCGGGATCGCACCAGTGCTTGTCCTCGTGGCCCTTTTCGGAGAAGGCCATGACGTGGAAAGGCCGGCCGTCGGGGAAAAACACCTCCAGGGAATCCGGCGCAGCACCCGGCGCGAGCACGTACTCGCGGAACGCCGGGCCTGTATGAGTAGGCCAATGCATGGTGCCGTCTTCGCGGTAGTCCAGGCCGCCGTCGGGGTTTTCGGTGTACAGCACGACGCCGGAAAAGCTTCCGCGGGTGCCTGAGGCCCGATCCAGGAGGGTTCGCTCCACAGCCCAGCTGCCGGCCAGATAGGCCCGCAAGTCCTGGATGGGCTGCTGGTGGTTCAAGTGCCCTCGATTGGAATCGAACCAACGACACCGGCTTTAGGAGAGCCGTGCTCTATCCACTGAGCTACGAGGGCCTGTGTGTCCATGGCTCAGAATCCCACTGCTGGAGCTCAAGGGCCCGGACACGACTACAAGCATACAAGCTGCCGGGGCGCTGCCCGAACACGGCTAGGCTGGCGATCATGAAAGGGCATTCAGCGGCGGCGGTTCAGGCCGGATCCTTCTTTCCCGATGTCCGCAGCGTCCGGGCAAACATTGGCGGCTGGGCGCAACTGAGCGTGGTCCAGTACTTCGTGGCGGAGGCCGCCGTCATCGAGGCATGGGCTGGGCCGGAACCCTATAGCAGGGCTACCGGATACATCAGCGACCTCGGAGCGGTGTCCTGCGGTGTGTACGAGGACAGGGCCGTTTGTTCGCCTTTGCATTGGCTGATGAACGCCTCGTTTGTGGTCCAGGGTCTGGGCATCCTCCTGGGCGCCGTATTCCTGACCGCGGGTCTCCTGTGCGTCGCGGCACGGCCGGGCGTGGCGGCCAGGCGTTTCCGCGCTGTAGCCCATGATTCGTTGCCCACCCGAGTGCTGACAGCGCCTTGGATGGTAGCGGTTGCCATCCGCATCCTTACCGCAGTGGCCGGCATTGGGACGGTCATTGTGGGGTTGGTGCCTGAAGACCTGGACTCACCCTGGCATTTTGCAGGAGCGCTGATGTTCTTCATCGGCGGAGGGTTTGCCCTGCTCCTGTTGGGCATCCTGTGGTTCCGTCAGACGCCCGTTAGCTGGTTCCTTTTTGCCTGCGGACTGAGCTGCCTCGTGGCGCTGGTGATCGGTGGCGCTACCGGAATGGACGTGCCCCAGCCGGGCACCTTGGAGCGGTTCATGGGATACCCGGTGACAATTGGGCTGGCAGCTGCGGGACTGGTGATTGCCCAGAGGCTCTACACAGAACGGAAGGGACTCAGGAACCGCTGAGGAAGTAATCGCGGAAGTTGCTCAGCGATTTTCCGCCGGTATAGCCAAGCGCGGATGCCCCTGCCGAGACTGAATCGTCCGGGGAGAAGATGCTGATGGCGAAGGACCCCGATTCCACGTCCTTGGTTTTCTCCAACATAGGTGGCAGGGCATTGCCCAGTACGTCCGCAAGGGCGGTTTGATCTGTGCTGTTCCCCACCAATTTGACGCTGATGAAGTTCCCGGACGTGTTCATATTGACGTTCACGCTGGCCGACTCCACACCAGGGACTGACATCGCTGCGTCCTTTATGTCCTTACCAAGACGTTCAGCTTTGGAAGCGCCTCCGGGTCCGCAAGCGCAAAGGCCAACAAGGAGCAGCCCCGCGAAAGCGGCAGACAGGACCGCCGTGAAGAGTGTGCGCACGTTTACTGCTTTCGGGAGATATTGGACACCGTGGAGGTGACCTGGCTGGCATTGCTGGTCAGAAATTGTTGTGTGGATTCTTGTTGACTGTACTGGGCAATCGGACCCCCGGCCTCCTGCTCCGCCACGGAGGCAACGTAACGATAGGAGTCGTGGTAGCTGATCCCGGCGATTCCCGGTTGGATGTCCGGATTGGGCAACGTCACGACCGTGGCGTTGTTGTCCCGGCTGGCAGTGACGCCTACGCCCGGCACCACGGTGGCATCTTCCAAATCCACCCGCGGAACAGGATCCCCACTGTGCTGGAGGGCCAGGACGTCGATGGACGGCGGAATCGGTGTGGAGTCAACGGGGGAGCCGAACGTGACCACGTTGGTGACATTAAACCGATCAGTGAAGCCACTGTCCGCCGCCAGGGCTGTGGCGATCATGCCACCTTGGGAGTGCCCGGACAACATGACGGGAGCGTCCTGGGGGATGCCGGCTTTCTCCATGGCAAGTTGAACGGCCTCGGCGGCGGTGGATAAGTTGCCGCCCGCAAGTTCGAGGTTCCCGGTGAGGTCGGTGGGATTTGCCGCACCGTCCGGCAACCATCGAGTGGTCCCGGGAATGCTGACGATGTAGGCGGGTGGCTCGCCTGGTTTCTCGACGGTGGTGATCCGGATGCCGGTATCCGGCGTCCCCGCCATTCCGGGGTCGCTGTAGGCGGCGTCGGTGGCGGCAAGGATGGCGCTGATGCTGGAAGGGGCGGGTGTGACTGTTCGCCCGTTCTGGTCTGTTTCGTCCTGGTTTCCTACACCCACGGGGATTGGCTCTCCGGCGACCGGCCTGCCGTCATCGAACAGGTGGGGGTTGAGGAAACCGAAACTGCCGGCAGTGGCGGCGGTGTTCCAGGTAGCAGCCAGGAACAGGACGCCGTTGGAAAAGAGTTCGGTGACGGACGGCGGTTCGCCCGTTGCGAGCCAACCCCACCCCATATTCACAAAATCACCGAACCGGGAGGCATGGTTCTCGCCGGCATCCATCAGGTTCCCCAACGGACCGGGCATCGCATCCTGGACCACGTGCCACGCGTTCAGCGCTGAATCCTCGAGCACTGACGTGACCACTCCGGCGGAGTCCCACAGGTCCTCCGCCGCGTCCGCTGCGGAGTCGAAGAGCCGATCAAGCAGTGATGTGCCGCTGGACCGGCCGGCGCCAGCAGACGTGCTGCTGCTGACAGTTGCCTGCTCCTCAACGTTCCGTTTCACAGCCTCGGACGCCGCAGCGAGGGCATGGGCCGCGGCGACCAGCTGGCGGCGGTACCCCATCCAGTCATTCGTGAAACGCTGACCGTCCTCGCCCCGCCATTCGACATTGCTGATGATGGGTGTCAGGTTGCCGCTCAGATCCAGGAGCCGATTGCTGCTGCGGGCAAACTCGTCGCTGAGGCGACGCCCACTTTCCACATCCATACCGTAGAGGCTCATGCGCGGGCCTTCCCGTCCGCAGCGCTGGCCAAGTACTCGCGGGCGCCCAGCAGGCGCCAAGCAAACTCGCGGCCGATGTCAGTGCCGGGAACGGCAGTCAAGGTGGGCGTGTTTCCGTCTGCCGGATCGGTTCCCACAGAATAGAGTCGGTCCGTCATTGACCACATGTGCCGGCTGGCAAAGGGGTGCCCGTTCCACCCTGGCCCTGCCTGGCTGGCCGAAACTTCAAGATGGATGGTGGTGCCGGTGGCAACGGCGTCGTGCGGCACCGTGCGATGTTCCGAGAGGTCGGGGAAATGGCGGCAAAGGGCCGCCCAGGCGTCTTCCTCCTGGAAGAAGGAAACCTCCACGGCGTTGCGGACTCCCGTCACCGCTGAACCGTCCGGCTGGTGCCGGATCCGGCGCCGATAGGTGACGCCGACACCCCGCCCTCCCGCCAGTCCTATTTCCGTATGGATGGACCGGTCCGGCCACTGCACCACGGTGGCGGCCTTCACGGGAGCCGTGGCGGCGATGCCCACGGCCAGAATCCACTGGGGTACGAGGACCCCTTGGGAGTCTACGATTCCAGCCCGGCGCAGTTCGGCCCTGACGTCCCGGTGATCCACGCCATCCAGTTCCCGGCCGATCCGGACCTGCGCCGACGCCCAGAGCCTGGACACGTCGGCATCCGGTTCAAACGGCATCGACTCCATGGCTCGGCGGACCGTTTCGGCCCAAGCGAGTCCGCTGACCTCAAGGATGTTGAGCGCTGCATCCGCCCGTGGTGCCCCCATGATTTCCCCCAATGTCGATTCGCCGGCACGCGACGCCGACGAGCTTCACCCTACTCAGGGGGTCGACGCGGGAGGAATGGGGAGATGTGCCCTTGGCGGAACCGCCCTGGGCAGCCGGCGGTTCAGCTGCGGTTTTTCCTCCCCAGGAACACAGCCACTACTCCGCAGACGAGGCTAAGCAGGAACAGCACCCACGACGCAACGGTGAGGCCGGAAGCCAAGGCCACCGAGCCGGCGTCGGGCGTTTCCGCTGCCAGCATCGAATCGATGGCGACGTTGGACCAGAGGTGGGCCACGGCGAACAGCAGGGGCGCCGCCCACATGGCCCAGCGCCAGGACTTCCGCGCTACGTTGGTGCCGATCAGCAGCAGCCAGCTGAACCCGAAGATCAACGGGAACAGCGTGCCGGCGGTCTTATGGACATAGTTCAGTTGGCCGCGCGCCGACTCGTCCATCGCATCGCGAAGCTGGGCCACGTAATCCTGCGAGAATCCGCCGATCAGCGAGTCCGGCATGGCCAAGCCGCCGGAGAGCTGAGTCATCTGATTCAGGGTCAGCAGGTGCAGATACCAAAAAAGGAACAGGCTGGCCACGACGCCGGCGATCACGATGAGCTTGGAGTTGCTCTGCGCCTTCTCAGGTGTGCGCTGCGTGGTGTTGTTGATCACGGGAGGCAGCGAGTGGTCCGGAACCACTGCCTTGGATCCGTGCTTCTTGATGCGCTGGGCTGGTGTCTTGGCCATGTCATTCATTATCCCGCCACCTAAGCTGGAACCATGACCACCGGCAGGCACACCGCAACTGAACTCGATCCTTCCCTTGATGACTACCAATTGGCCAGTGCGCTGGTCCGTGAAGCAGGCCAGCTGGCGCTGCTCATGCGGATGGGCGGCCTCCAGGGCGAACGCAAGACGTCCATTTCCGACGTCGTCACGGCCGCGGACCACGCGGCAGAGGCTTACGTCCTGGACCAGTTGCGGCGCTGCCGCCCGGAAGACGGCATCCTCGGCGAAGAAGGCGCCTCGGTGGCGGGCACCAGCGGACGCACCTGGGTGATCGATCCTGTTGACGGCACCTATAACTTCCTGCACGGCTCCACATACTGGTGCTCGGCCATCGCCCTCAAACGTGACGATTCCGACCACGGCGGCAACCCGGTGGTGGACCCTTCGGTGCTGTTGGGGGCCATCTACCAGCCTGAACTGGACAAGCTTTGGCTGGGTGGTGAGGACCATCCGGCCACTCTCAACGGCGACCCCATTTCCGGCGCGGGCGATGCTTCTGTTGCCGAAATCTGCGCTGCCACCTACATCCACCCCACCTGGCTTGCGGACCCTCGCACTGCCATGCCGTGGCACGCAGCGGCAGTCTCCGCCGCATCCCTGCGGATGTTTGGTTCCGGTTCCTGCGACCTCGGCCGCGTCGCCGACGGCGAACTCGGTTGCTGGTTCCAGCACAGCTGCCCTGAATGGGACTGGCTCCCGGGTAAGGCGATCGTCCGAGCGGCAGGCGGGGACACCGCCGTCGTCAAGGTCAACGGGATGAACTGGTTCGTGGCAGGAGGCCCGACGGCGGTCCGCGAGTTGAGTGCGGCCCTAACCTCCGTGCCCCAATTTGCCTAGGAGCCGCCGCGGCTGACCACCGCGCCCTATAGTGTCGGGGGCACCGCCTAGACTGGTAGGCACCATGGATATGTTGTTTGACCCCTACGCAGACGGACCCTTCAAAGCTGGCACCAAAGCCGCAGTCAAGGCTGCCCCGGAGCTTTCCCACTCCGGCGGTGGCGCGTCCGGCGCCCGGCTCCAGGACGGAAACGGCGCGTCTCCGGACAGTCCGCAGAGCCCGGCGTCGGGAGGGTGGGGCAACCAAGGTGGCTCCGGACTGCCAACTGCCGACGCCTTGCTTCAGGGGCTGAATCCACAGCAGGAAGAGGCAGTCAAGCACGCAGGCAGCCCCCTGCTGATCGTGGCCGGGGCCGGCTCCGGCAAGACCCGTGTGCTGAGTAACAGGATCGCCTACCTCATCGCTACCAAGCGGGCACACCACGGCGAAATCCTGGCCATTACCTTCACCAACAAGGCAGCGGCAGAAATGCGGGAACGCATCGAAGCCCTGGTGGGGGCCCGGGCCAAGGGTATGTGGATCTCCACCTTCCACTCCTCCTGCGTCCGGATTCTCCGCCGGGAAGCAGCCAACGTTGGACTCAACTCCAACTTCTCCATCTACGACTCCGCGGACTCGCTGCGCCTCATCACCTTGGTGGCCAAGAACCTGGACCTTGATCCCAAGAAGTTCGCGCCCAAGGCCATTCAACACAAGATTTCGGCCCTCAAGAACGAACTGATCGACGCCGATTCCTACGCTTCTTCCGCCAATTACAACGACCCCTTTGAAACCGCCGTGGCCGAGGTCTTCAAGGGCTACACGCAGCGACTCCGCCAGGCGAACGCCATGGACTTCGACGACCTCATTGCGGAAACCGTGTACATGTTCAGGGCTTTCCCGGCGCTCGCAGAGTCCTACCGCCGGCGTTTCCGGCACGTTCTGGTGGACGAGTACCAGGACACCAACCACGCCCAGTACGCCTTGGTCAGGGAAATCGTGGGCCTGGGGACGGATACGGACGTCCAACCCAGCGAACTGACGGTGGTGGGCGACTCCGACCAGTCCATCTATGCCTTCCGCGGGGCGGACATCCGCAACATCGTGGAGTTCGAGGCCGACTACCCCAACGCCCGCACCATCAAACTGGAGCAGAACTACCGGTCCACGCAGAACATCCTCAGCGCGGCCAACTCGGTGATTTCCCGCAACCCCAACCGCCAGGAAAAGCGATTGTGGACCGCGGAGGGCGACGGCGAGAAGATCGTCGGCTACGTGGGTGAGAACGAGCACGACGAAGCCCAGTTCATCGCCAAGGAGATTGACCGCCTGCAGGACGAGGAAGGCCTGCGTCCCGGCGATGTCGCCATCTTCTACCGGACCAACGCACAATCCCGATCCATCGAAGATGTCCTGGTCCGGGTTGGCCTGCCGTACAAAGTTGTTGGCGGCACCCGCTTCTACGAACGCAAGGAAATCAAGGATGCGCTGGCGTACCTGCGCGTCTTGGTGAACCCGGACGACGACGTCAACCTCCGCCGCGTGTTGAACGAACCCAAGCGGGGGATCGGCGACCGCGCCGAGGGAGCAGTAGCTGCCCTCGCGGAGCGTGAGCGCACATCCTTCATGGCTGCTGCGCGCCGGGCGGACCAGGCGCCTGGCATGGCTACGCGCTCGGTCAACGCTGTTTTGGGCTTCGTGAAGCTGCTCGACGACCTCGCTGAGGTAGCGTCCGGCTCGGGAGCCGCAGCGGCGCTCGAAGCCGTGCTGGAGCAAACCGGGTACCTTGCAGGATTGCGAGCGAGCAATGATCCGCAGGATGAATCCCGTGTGGAGAACCTTGCCGAATTGGTGGCCGTAGTCCGTGAGTATGAGCGCGACAACCCGGACGGATCGTTGGGCGAGTTCCTGGAACAGGTTTCGTTGGTGGCAGACGCCGACCAGATCCCCGACGCTCCCGGCGCGGACATTGATGCCGCGGTGGCAGAAGCCAAGCGCATGGGAGTCGTCACGCTCATGACGCTTCACACCGCAAAGGGCCTGGAGTTCCCTGTGGTCTTCTTGACCGGTATGGAGCACGGAATCTTCCCGCACCAACGCTCGGCCACGGATCCCAAGGAACTCGCAGAGGAACGTCGGCTGGCTTACGTTGGCCTGACGCGTGCACGCAAGCGTCTGTACGTCACCCGCTCGGAGGTCCGCAGCATGTGGGGCCAAAGCCAGTACAACCCTGCCAGCCAGTTCCTCGAAGAAATACCCTCCGAACTGGTGGAGTGGAAGCGCGAAGGCATGAGTCGCCAGGCGGGAGGCTGGGGCAGCGCACCCATAGGTTCCAACCGCTATGGCGGTTCCTTCTGGGGTGCGGGCACCTCCCGCGGAGTTGCCGCCAGCCCCACAGCAGGGTTCGACGCCGACGTTCCTGCCGCCGTCGCACGCAACAGGGTCCAGCCGCAGAAGGAAGTCATTTCCGTGGTGGTGGGGGACAAAGTCAACCACACGAGCTTTGGCAATGGCGTAGTGCTGGGCGTCGAGGGCGCTGGCGACAAGACAGTTGCCAAGGTGAAGTTCGACGTCGGCGAGAAGCGTCTGCTGTTGCGGTATGCGCCCCTGACCAAACTGGATGCTTGATCTTCGCCGGCATCCGTAGCCATTGTCCTGCTTTCCCTCCCGGCTTAGACTGACCGGGCGTTGCACAGGGGACGACGATTGTTTGCTGTCCCACCCTGCAACGCCCAAAGGTTGTATTCCTGTGGGGGAGGACGCGCGTGGGCGCTTTTGTGGGGGAACGTCGATTATTTGGTAAGGCCGCGAGGCTGCTGTTGGTTGGGGTCGTGGCGAGCGCCCTTGCGCTCCAGTTCGCTCCGCCTGGGATCGCCGATGCGGAGCCGTCAGCGTCGTCCAACGAGCCTGCAGCAACCGCGAGCCCGACGCCGACGGCCGGCGCCATCTCCGGGGCGCCCCAGCCGGCCGTCGTCGAACCAGTGGTGACCGAACCGCCCGCCACGAAACCCCCGACGAATCCGGCCGCCGAGACGCGGCACGAGGCCCGTGCACAAGCCGATGCGGACCTCTCTGATCCCTTGGCTGTGCGGTCTTACGTGGACAGGGGATACCTCACCAAGGCGTACGATGCACCGCTGGTGATCTCCGGCGGAACTGCTCCGTACACTGCTACTGTCAGTGACGTCCCGCCCGGTCTGACGTTTGACCCCGCGAGCCTCAGGTTCACCGGCATGCCCACTCAAGAGGGCTACTTCCGGATGAGCGTCACGGTGTCGGATTCGTCAGACCCCGCGCAAGCACTGGTCCAAGAGGTCACCGTGGACTTCTACGACTATGCACCTCCCCAATTCAGAACCGCGACAGGCACGGAGAAGTTCACTGACGGCGTCGTTGGAGCCTGGTACAGCGAGAGCATCCTGGTCTGGACAGTGGGTGCCCAGCCATACAGCACGGCTGTGGTTGCAGGTGCTCTTCCGCCGGGGATGTCGTGGGGGCAGAACGCCGCTTCCGGCACTCCGACTGCCGCGGGAACATACAAGTTCACCGTGCGGTTCTCCGATCTCCATGAATCCGTCGATGCGGAGTTTACGTTGACTGTTCGGGCCTCGAGGCCACAGCCGATGGGCTTCGCCGTTCCGCCGGCAGTCTTGGGTGAACCGTATTCGGCGAAGATCGCTTCCGTTACCGGGGGCGTGGCACCATATGATTTTTGGTGGGCGACGCCACGCCATATGGCTGGTAGTTTGTCGTGGCACGATCCGGGGCCGGACGGGCTCACCATTGATGACAACGGTGTGTTGCAGGGCATCCCTACCAGAGCTGGGTCTTTCCAGATCTTTGTGTACTTCAGTGACTCCGGTCTGTACAAACAGTGGGTCTTCTCTACAGTCGTGACCGTCCTCGAAAGCCGGCCACCCGTCGTTGCACAGCCTCCGGCGGCGAACACAACCGCGGCCCTGGAAGTTCCGGACGCCCCAGCACCTCCAACGACGGTGACTCCGGCAGGAGCAGTGGTCCCGGCGTCGGGCGCTGAACTTACCAGCGCTGAACTTGCGGCGACCGGTTCGGAGTCCGGAAGGCTGCACACCATGCTGTGGGCTGCCGCGGGTCTGCTGACCGCGGGCGCCACACTGGTGGTCTTGAACGGCCTCCGGCGCCGCCGAGGCAGTCCGGCATGAGGGTACCGGCATAATTAGTGGCATGCGACGGACTGTTCTGGGGATTTTTGCTGCCGCGCTCTTGGTCTTGACCACAGGGTGCTCCTTCGCCACCGAGGACCCGGACTACGTTCCGCCGGCCCCCCTGGCGCCCCTGGAGCAGTTGCAACAGGTTCCCGTCACCGAGCAGACTACCTTGTCCGCCGGCGAGGATGTCACCGCCTTCGTCACCACGGACCGGACCATCGTGTGCGCCCTGACATCCTCCAAGGGTGGACACCTGAACCTGCCCTACGAGGCCAACTCCTACTCGGACGCCGCCAACAACAAGTTCGCCGTGGTCCCGGTGGCTCATTGCGAACTGGCCAAGTATGCCAAGCCGGAGTTGGCCGACATTGCCGATGATTGTGCCGGAACGGGCCTGGGCTATCTCGGCGGCACAGTTCTCCTCTCACCGGACAAGGCCGTCTACGGCTCATGTCGTTCCGGCGTAACACAAATGGAGTCGGAGTTTGGGCCCAAAGGCAGCCGCAACGGGCCCATCTCCAAGCTGCGGGAGTTGGCCGAGGGGCAGAATATTGAGCGGAACGGTTTGCGCTGCTCTGCGTATAACGGCGGTGTTGCCTGCGGAAACGTCTCCGGTGGGGTGGCCTTCTTCGTGACTCCCGAGGGGTACCAGCTGATTTCCGACGGCGGCAAAACGGTCCGCGGGAGCCTGAAACAAGCGTCCTGATCGCCTCCGGACAGCCGTCGAAGAGCCCAAAAACCGCGTCATTATGCGGTTTTTCTACATCCGATAGAAGTGTAAGGTTACTCACTTAACAGGTAGTGTGTAGCTGGCGGGACTCCTCAAAGGGCTAAAGTTCCGAGAGGACCTTACGCAATGTGACCGGCTTCAATCCCGGTTGTTTACCGCGTACTTTCCGCAGCTGGCTATCGCGGTCATCGCGGTTCCCGGCTGAACAGAAAACTACTTCGACGTAGAAGGACACTAAACCGTGGACCTGTTTGAATATCAGGCGCGCGATATGTTCGAAGCGCACGGTGTACCCGTGCTCGCCGGCATCGTGGCGCACACTCCTGAAGAAGCGAAGGCAGCTGCCGAGAAGATCGGTGGCGTAACTGTCGTAAAGGCACAGGTTAAGGTTGGTGGCCGCGGCAAGGCTGGCGGCGTCAAGGTTGCCAAGACTGCCGAAGAGGCGCTTGAGCACTCCACCAACATCCTGGGCATGGACATCAAGGGCCACACCGTCAACAAGGTGATGATCGCCCAGGGTGCAGACATCGCCGAGGAATTCTACTTCTCGGTCCTCCTGGACCGTGCAAACCGCAACTACCTGGCCATGTGCTCGGTTGAAGGCGGCATGGAGATCGAGCAGCTTGCCGTTGAGCGTCCCGAGGCCTTGGCCAAGATCGCCATCGATCCCGCTGTGGGCATCGACCAGGCCAAGGCTGACGAGATCGTCGCAGCTGCAGGTTTCGCTGAAGAACTGCGCGGCAAGGTGGCCGACGTCATTCTGAAGCTCTGGGACGTCTTCAAGAAGGAAGACGCAACCCTGGTTGAGGTCAACCCGCTGGTCCGCACCGGCGCAGGCGAGATCGTTGCCCTCGACGGCAAGGTTTCCCTGGACGAGAACGCTGACTTCCGCCACGTGCACCACGCAACGTTGGAAGACAAGGACGCAGCTGACCCGCTCGAGGCCAAGGCCAAGGCGCAGGACCTCAACTACGTCAAGCTGGACGGCGAAGTGGGCATCATCGGCAACGGCGCCGGTCTTGTGATGTCGACGCTCGACGTCGTTGCTTACGCTGGCGAGAACCACGGCAACGTCAAGCCCGCCAACTTCCTGGACATCGGCGGTGGAGCTTCCGCTGAGGTCATGGCCAATGGCCTTGACGTCATCCTGGGCGACTCCCAGGTCAAGAGCGTGTTCGTGAACGTCTTCGGCGGCATCACCGCATGTGACGCCGTTGCCAAGGGCATCGTCGGTGCACTGGCTGAGCTGGGTTCCTCCGCGAACAAGCCGCTGGTGGTTCGCCTCGACGGTAACAACGTTGAGGAAGGCCGCCGCATCCTGACCGAGGCCAACCACCCGCTGGTTACCCTGGCCGCCACCATGGACGAGGGCGCCGACAAGGCCGCCGAGCTCGCCAACGCAGCTAAGTAAAGGGACGCGACAATGTCTATCTACCTCAACAAGGACTCCAAGGTCATCGTTCAGGGCATTACCGGCGGCGAGGGCACCAAGCACACCGCCCTGATGCTCAAGGCCGGCACCAACATTGTTGGTGGCGTCAACGCCCGCAAGGCCGGCACCACGGTCCTTCACGGCGACAAGGAGATCAACGTCTTCGGCACCGTCAAGGAAGCCATCGCTGAAACCGGCGCAGACGTTTCCATCGTCTTCGTTCCGCCTGCATTCACCAAGGACGCCGTGGTTGAAGCCATCGAAGCCGGCATCGGCCTCGTTGTGGTCATCACGGAAGGCGTGCCGGTTCAGGACTCCGCCGAATTCTGGGCCCTCGCCCAGTCCAAGGTGGACGCAGACGGCAAGCAGATCACCCGCATCATCGGCCCGAACTGCCCCGGCATCATCACCCCGGGCGAGGCCCTGGTTGGCATCACCCCGGCAAACATCACGGGCAAGGGCCCCATCGGCCTCGTGTCCAAGTCCGGTACCTTGACCTACCAGATGATGTACGAACTCCGTGACCTCGGCTTCTCCACCGCGATCGGCATCGGTGGCGACCCCATCATCGGCACCACGCACATCGACGCCCTGGCTGCGTTCGAAGCTGACCCCGAGACCAAGGCAATCGTCATGATCGGTGAAATCGGTGGCGACGCTGAAGAGCGCGCAGCCGACTTCATCAAGGCCAACGTCACCAAGCCGGTTGTCGGCTACGTTGCTGGCTTCACGGCTCCTGAGGGCAAGACCATGGGCCACGCAGGCGCCATTGTTTCCGGCTCCGCAGGTACGGCCCAGGCCAAGAAGGAAGCCCTCGAAGCCGCAGGCGTGAAGGTCGGCAAGACGCCGTCCGAGACCGCCACGCTGCTGCGCGAAGTTTTCGCAACGCTCTAGGGTTTACAAACAGTACGACGGCGGCCCGGTGCCTTCCCCACGGAAGGCGCCGGGCCGTCGTCGTTCTTTAAGCCAGTCCTCAGTGACGCGCATGTTCGCTGGTGACGCCCGGATGTGGGTGTCCTGTGTCGGGTTGGGTGTCGCGTACGTGTTTGTGTGTCATTTACGACGGCGGCACGGTGCCTTCCCGCGGAAGGTGCCGGGCCGCCGTCGTACTTTAAGCGTTCGTTGTGGGGCCGGCTGTGCGGGGTATTCGCGTGTTTTGGGGCGCAGAGCGGGCCTAGCAACGTGAGGTTCCCCGTTGTGGGGCCCACTGTGCGGGGTATTCGCGTGTTTGGGGGCGCAGCGCGGGGACGAGTGACGCGCAGGTTCGCTGGGGACGCGGATGTTCGCTGGTGACGCCCGGATGTGGGTGTCCTGTGTCGGGTTGGGTGTCGGGTAGGAGTTTGTGTGTCATTCTCGACGGCGGCACGGTGCCTTCCCGCGGAAGGTGCCGGGCCGCCGTCGTGCTTTGAGTGTTCGTTGTGGGGCCCGTTTTACGTGCTACTCGCGTTTTTTGGGGCGCAGAGTGGGCCTCGCAACGCTCGAGCAAAGTCCCGTTGGGTGTTTCCGATGGGACTTTGTTGTTTCGCCGAGCAAGTATATTTGTTAGTATGTCAGGACAAACTATTTCAGGAGGGTGACAATGCCACTTGTTCGAATCGACATCAACCAAGGCCGCTCGTCTGAGGAGCTGGCAGCCCTGAGTCGCGCCATCCACGACGCGATTCTTGCCGAGTACCAGATTCCCGAGCGGGACTACTTCCACATCCTCACCGAACATCCTCAGGGCCAGATTGTGGCGCAGGATGCAGGGCTCGGCTTTGAGCGCACGTCCGGCGTTGTGATGATCCAGATCTTCACTCAGGGCGGTCGCAGCCAGATGGCCAAAAGCTCGCTGTTCGAGGCCATTGCGAGCAGCCTGGCAGAACTGGGGATCGCCGGGGAGGACGTCTTCGTGGGATACGTGGAGAACACTCCAGGGGACTGGTCGTTCGGCTTCGGGCGCAGCCAGTATGTCACCGGAGAACTGGCTGTGCCACGCAAGTAATTGCTGTCCGTGTCATGTTGTAAATATGTCAGTACAAACCTTTGACAGGACATGAAATCTGGTGCAAAGTAGTCATGTGGCCCCGCTCACTGAGGGGTGGCAAGGCATTGGGGCCCAGCGCTCAAAGGTTCAGAGTTCACAAGAGAAAGGTCAACGATCACCGTGACCCACGAACTACTCACGATCGGGCGCATCAGCGTTGATATCTACCCGAATGACATCGGAGTGGACCTGGAGGACGTTACGTCCTTCGGCAAATACCTGGGAGGCTCGCCCTCCAACGTGGCTGTTGCGGCAGCCCGCCACGGCCGCCGCACCGGTGTCATCACCCGCACCGGCGATGACGCCTTTGGGAAGTACCTGCACCGCGAACTTCACAAGTTCAACGTTGACGATTCGTTCGTTTCTCCGGTTACGGAATACCCCACGGCAGTGACGTTCTGTGCGATCAAGCCCGCAACGGACGAGTTCCCGCTGTACTTCTACGGCCGCTTCCCCACGGCGCCTGACCTGCAGATCAAAGCCGAAGAGCTTGATCTGGAAGCCGTCCGCGAAGCAGGAATCTTCTGGTCCACCGTCACCGGCCTGTGCCAGGAGCCCAGCCGCAGCGCACACATCGCCGCACACCAGGCCCGTCCCCGGACCGGCTTGAAGCCGGGCCAATTCACCATTTTGGACCTGGATTACCGCCCCATGTTCTGGGCCTCGGAAGCCGAAGCCCGCGCCGAGGTTGCCAAGATCCTCCCGCACGTCACCGTCGCGATCGGCAACGACAAGGAATGCGCTGTGGCCGTCGGTGAGGGAACACCCGACGAGCAGGCAGACCGCCTACTGGCGGCCGGCGTTGAAATCGCCGTTGTGAAGCTTGGCGCTGAAGGCGTGATGGCCAAGACCCGCACGGAACGCGTGGTCTCGGCGCCTGTCCCGGTGGAAACCGTCAACGGCCTGGGCGCCGGCGACTCCTTCGGCGGCGCTTTCTGTCACGGACTGCTGTCCGGCTGGCCGCTGTCGGAAGTCCTCGACTACGCCAACGCTTCGGGCGCGATTGTCGCCTCCCGTGTGTCGTGCGCGGATGCGATGCCGACGCCGGACGAGGTCACCTCGCTGCTCGCGGAACGCGGCCGGCCCATCCCTGGTGCCACTCTCGCAGCCTCCTCGACTCTCGCAGCCTCCTCCACCCTCGCAGCCTCCTCCACCCTCGCAGCCTCCTCCACCCTCGCAGAAGGAGCAGTGCGTTGAGCCTCAACGATGACCCACGCCGTTATGAGCACCTGAGCCGGATCAGGCTCGAAGACCCCGAGGCTGTTGCCCGCGCTGCGGCCACCCGCCGCAAGCACCCGGGCTTGAAGCACGACACCCAGAACTTCATCGTCGCTGCCGACCACCCCGCCCGCGGCGCCCTTGCAGTTGGCACGGAGCCGATGGCCATGGCTGATCGCCGGGACCTCCTGGACCGCCTCCAGATTGCGTTGGCCAACCCCGCCGTGGACGGCATCCTTGCCTCGCCGGATATCATGGATGACCTTCTGCTCTTGGGGGCGTTGGACGGCAAACTCATCTTCGGCTCCATGAACCGCGGCGGCCTGGCCGGTTTGGTCAACGAGTTCGACGACCGCTTCACCGGGCACACCGCCGAAGCCCTGGAAGCACTCGGCGCTGATGGCGGCAAGATGCTGACCCGTATCTGCCTTGGCGATCCGGACACGGTGGCCACGCTTGAAGCCACAGCCAAGGCCATCGATTCGCTGGCCGCACGCAAGCTGATCGCCATGGTTGAACCCTTCCTGTCCGTTCGTGATGCGCACGGCAAGGTCCGCAACGACCTCCGCGCAGACGCTGTGATCAAGTCCGTTGGCATCGCCGAGGGCCTCGGCTCCACCAGCGCCTACACGTGGATGAAACTGCCGGTTGTAGCGGAGATGGAACGTGTCATGGCCTCCACCACGCTGCCCACGGTTTTGTTGGGCGGAGACCCCGATGGAACCCAGGACGAGGTGTTCGCCAGCTGGCAAGCGGCGCTGGCGCTTCCCGGTGTTCGCGGCCTGACTGTCGGCCGGACCCTTTTGTACCCGCACGACGGCGACGTTGCAGGCGCCGTTGCGACGGCCGCCTCGCTGCTGAACAACAGCGGGCCCGTCCCGGCAGTCGTCGAACCGGCCGCTGCAGAGCGCTCATCGTCCAACCGCATCCCCGTGAAAGTATCGGAGTAAAGAAAACCATGGGAACAGCAACCCGTCGGATGACCGTGGCGCAGGCCGTGGTCGAGTTCCTTTCCAAGCAGTACACCGTGGATTCCATTAATGGTGCGGAGTACCGTGAGCGCCTGATTCCGGGCACCTTCGGCATCTTCGGACACGGCAATGTTGCTGGTGTGGGACAGGCCTTGAAGCAGTATCAAGCCGCGGACCCCGCCATCATGCCGTACTACCAGGGTCGCAATGAGCAGGCCCAGGTGCACCAGGCTGTGGGCTACGCACGGCACACGCGTCGCCGCCAGACGTTCGCGATCAGCACTTCCATCGGCCCGGGTTCCTCGAACCTGCTGACCGGTGCTGCGTTGGCCACCACCAACCGCCTTCCCGTGCTGCTGCTGCCGAGTGACACCTTCGCCACCCGGGCTGCTGACCCTGTGCTCCAGCAGTTGGAACTCCCGTACGCCTACGACATCACGGTCAACGATGCTTTCCGTCCGTTGTCCAAGTTCTTCGACCGGGTCTCGCGTCCGGAACAGTTGTTCTCCGCGTTCCACCACGGGTTGCGTGTCCTGACGGATCCGGCCGAAACCGGCGCAGTCACCATTTCACTGCCGCAGGATGTCCAGGCAGAGGCCTTCGACGTCCCGGAAGAGTTCCTGGCCGAACGTGAATGGCGGATCCGCCGTCCCGAGGCCGAGGATGACGACATCCGCCGCGCCGTGGAGGCCATCCGCGCGGCCAAGCGCCCGCTGATCATCGCCGGCGGTGGAGTCCTCTACGCCTACGCCAACGAGGAACTCGCCACGTTCGCCGAACTAACCGGCATCCCGGTAGGCAACACTCAGGCTGGCGTCGGCGTCCTGCCGTGGGACCACAAGTTCTCCCTGGGTGCCATCGGTTCAACCGGCACGACGGCGGCCAACGCCATCGCTGCCGAAGCTGACCTCATCATCGGCATCGGGACCCGCTACGAGGACTTCACCACGGCGTCCCGCACGGCGTTCCAGAACCCTGACGTGAAGTTCGTGAACATCAACGTGGCTGCGATCGATGCCTACAAGCACGGCACCACACTGCCGATCGTCGCCGATGCGCGCAAGGCGCTGGTGAAACTCAACCAGGCCCTGGGTGGCTACCGCGTCGGTGCTGACCTCGAGGAGAAGGTCGCGGCGGAGAAGAAGCGCTGGAACGCGATCGTGGACGAGGCTTTCGAGACCCGTTACACACCGCTCCCGGCCCAGAACGAGATCATCGGCGCCACCAACAAGGCCATGGATGACCAGGACGTCGTCATCTGTGCCGCCGGTTCCCTGCCCGGTGACCTGCACAAGATGTGGCGTGTCCGTGACCCCTTCGGTTACCACGTGGAATACGCGTACTCCTGCATGGGCTACGAAATCCCCGGAGGGCTGGGCGTGAAGCGCGCAGCACTGGCCGAAGCCGCAGCAGGCGGCCCGGAACGGGATGTGGTGGTCATGGTGGGGGACGGCTCCTACCTGATGATGCACACCGAACTGGTCACCGCCGTCGCCGAACGCATCAAGCTGATCGTGGTCCTGATCCAGAACCACGGCTACGCCTCCATCGGTTCCCTGTCCGAATCCCTCGGCTCGCAGCGCTTCGGTACGCAGTACCGCGTCCTGGACAAGGAACAGCACAGCTTCGACGCCGGTGAAAACCTTCCCATCGACCTCGCCACCAACGCAGAATCCCTGGGCGCCAAGGTCATCCGGATCGAACCGGGGGAGAACGTCATCGAAGCCCTCGGCGCGGCCATCAAGGAAGCCAAGGCAGCCCCGGAGACCGGACCGATCGTGATTCATGTCGAGTCCGATCCTCTGCTGGACGCACCGAGTTCCGAGTCCTGGTGGGACGTTCCCGTCTCACAGGTCTCCGACCTCGAATCAACCCAGCAGGCCTACAAGACCTATACAGACCACAAGAACCGCCAGCGCAAGCTGCTCGGCTAGTCACAGCCCCGCCCTAAAAGCCACAGACCAAAAAGGAAGTCCGCACATGTCGACGACGACCACACTGACCACCATTCACCACTTCATTGACGGCGCTGAAACCACTGGTGAGGGCGACCGCACCCAGTCGGTGTACAACCCGGCCACCGGGCAGGTTTCGGCGGAGCTGCGCCTGGCCAGCGAAGCCGATTTGAACACCACGGTTGCTGCCGCGAAGAAGGCCGCCGAGTCCTGGGGCGATATTTCCCTGGCCAAACGCACTGCGGTGTTGTTCAAGTTCCGTGAGCTCGTCGCCGCCCATGTCGATGACCTCGCCGAGCTGATCACCGCCGAGCACGGCAAGGTCCTCTCCGATGCGAAGGGCGAGATCGGCCGTGGCCTGGAGGTCATCGAGTTCGCCTGTGGCATCCCGCAGCTGCTCAAGGGCGACTACTCGGACCAGGTCTCCACCGGCATCGATGTGTTCTCCTTCCGCGAACCCCTGGGCGTCGTTGCCGGGATCACCCCGTTCAACTTCCCGGTCATGGTGCCGCTGTGGATGGCCCCGATGGCCATCGCCACCGGCAACGCGTTCATCCTCAAGCCCTCCGAGCGTGACCCGTCCGCGCCGATGCTGCTGGCCAAGCTCTGGAAGCAGGCCGGCCTGCCCGATGGCGTGTTCCAGGTCCTGCACGGCGGCAAGGAAACCGTGGACGGGCTGCTGACCCACCCGGACGTGGACGGGATCTCCTTCGTCGGCTCCACCCCGATCGCCCAGTACGTCCACGAGACCGCCACCAAGCATGGCAAAAGGGTCCAGGCCCTGGGCGGGGCGAAGAACCACGCCATCGTGATGCCCGACGCCGACCTGGACAACGCCGCCGATCACCTCGCCGCCGCCGCGTTCGGTTCCGCCGGTGAGCGCTGCATGGCCATCTCCGTCGCCGTTGCCGTCGGTGACGCTGCGGACCTGATCGTCAAAAAGGTCCAAGAACGCGCCCTGGCCGTGAAGGTCAAGAACGGCACCGAACCCGACGCCGAGATGGGCCCGGTCATCACCCCGGCGTCCAAGGAACGCATTGTCAAGATCGTCACCGAAGCCGAAACCGCGGGAGCTGCCATGGTGGTGGACGGCCGCGATCTGGTGGTCCCCGGCCACGAAGACGGTTTCTGGGTGGGCCCCACCGTGATCGACCACGTCACAGCCGAAATGACCGCCTACACCGAGGAAATCTTCGGACCCGTCCTGGTGGTGGTCCGCGTGGCCGACCTAGAAGAAGGCATCGCCCTGATCAACTCCAACCCGTACGGCAACGGAACCGCGATCTTCACCTCCTCCGGCGCGAACGCCAGGAAGTTCCAGCGCTCGGTGACCGTGGGCATGGTAGGCATCAACGTGCCCCTGCCCGTCCCGGTGGCCTACCACTCCTTCGGCGGCTGGAAGAACTCCCTCTTCGGCGACAAGCACATCTACGGCCCCGAAGGCGTCTCTTTCTACACCCGGGGCAAGGTCATCACCTCCCGCTGGCCCGAGCCCACCCACGCCTCCGGCGCCTCCTACAACTTCCCCTCCAACTAACCGCCCGCTACACCGTCGCAAAGGAAGACAACGCTGTCATGACTGATGTCGAGAACAAGCTGATCATCGGCACCGCCCCCGACTCCTGGGGCGTGTGGTTTGCCGACGACCCCCAGCAGACCCCGTGGGAACGGTTCCTGGACGAAGTTGCTGAATCCGGCTACAAGTGGATCGAACTGGGTCCGTACGGTTACCTGCCGAACGACCCCACGCGCTTGGCCGAGGAACTAAAGCAGCGCGACCTCAAGGTCACCGCGGGAACGGTGTTCACGGCTTTCCACCGCGGCGCCAAGCAGTACGACGAGGCGTGGGAACCGGCCCGCAAGGTAGCCGAGCTGACCGCAGCCATGGGCGGCGAACACATCGTGGTCATCCCGGCGATGTGGCGTGACGACGTCACTGGAGAAGCCGTCGAAAACGGTGAACTCAGCGACGAGCAGTGGGCCGACCTCTTCGCCGGCCACAATCGCATGGGCAAGGTCCTGCTGGAGGACTTCGGTCTGCACCAGCAGTTCCACTCGCACGCCGACTCGCATGTCGGGGCGCAGCAGGACATTGAAACCCTCCTGGCCGCCACGGATCCGCAGTACTTGAACCTTTGTTTGGACACAGGGCACGCAGAATACTGCGGCGCTTCCAGCTTGGAGCTCATCAAGAACTATCCGGACCGCATCGGCTACCTGCACCTGAAGCAGATCAATCCCGAGGTGCTGGCTGAGGTCAACGAGAAGAACATGACCTGGGCTGCCGCCAACCTGGCCGGCGTCATGACCGAGCCGCCGAACGGCCTCCCGGATCTGCGCGCTGTGATCGAAGCGGTGGAAGCCCTCAACCGACCCATCTTCGGCATCGTGGAACAGGACATGTACCCGGTAGCGTTCGATGTGCCGATGCCTATCGCCAAGCGAACCCGCAACTACTTGCTTTCCTGCGGCTCCCGTACGCGAATCCAGTAGCAGCTCCCCGACACAGCACCCCAGAAGAACCTCACGAAGGACAGATACAGTGACACAGACTCTCCGCGTTGCCGTCATCGGCGCAGGCCGCATGGGTGCGGACCACATCAAACGCCTCAGTACCCGCATTCACGGCGCTGAGGTGGCCGCCGTCGTAGACGTTGACCTGGCCCGCGCGCAAGCCGCCATCGAGGGCATCGATGGCGCCGTGGCGCTGGCCAGTGCCGATGAGGCACTCAACAACGGTGACGTGAACGCCGTCCTGATCGCCACTCCGGGTTTCCTCCACGAGGAAATCCTTTACAAGGCGCTGGAGAAGGACTTCCCGATCCTCTGCGAGAAGCCGCTGACGCCGGACGCCGACAGCGCCTGGAAGGTTGTCCAGGCTGAACAATCGCTGGGCCATAAGCGCATCCAGGTGGGCTTTATGCGTCGCTTCGACGCCGAGTACTCGGCGTTGGGGGCAATCATCCGCAACAGCGAATTGGGGGAGCTGTTGATGTTGCACCACCAGCACCGCAACCCGACCACGCCCGAGGGCTTCACCAACGAGATGCTGATCAACGACTCCGTGGTCCATGAGTTCGACGCGATCCGCTACTTCGCGGGTGAGGAAATCACCTCAGTGCAGGTCCGCCTGGGCAAGCCCACACGCAGTGCGCCCAACGGCCAGCACGATCCCCAGCATGTACTGCTGGAGACCGAATCAGGTGTGCTGGCCGACGTCGAAATCTACGTCAATGCCAAGTTTGGCTATCAGGTGGCCACGCAGGCGTCCTTCGAGGACGGCATCGTGAGCATCGGCGGGGACAACGGCCCGTACGTCCAGTCCGCGGGCAAGTGGGGCGGCAACGTCACCCCCGGCTTTGAGGAGCGTTTCGGAGCGGCGTACGACGTCGAGGTGCAGGCTTGGGTGGACGCCGCCCTTCGCGGCGAAATTGGCGGTCCCACCGCGTGGGACGGTTACGCCACCGCAGCTTGTTGCGAGGCAGGCGTCGAGGCCCAGAAGTTCGGCGAGAAGGTCAAAGTCCAGCTGAACACCAAGCCGGATCTCTACAAGTAGGGGGTTGACCATGAAGATCGCACTTGATCCCACACCGTTCCACCACAGCCACAGCCTGCTGGAGTTCCCGCGTGTTGCGGCAGATCTCGGCTACAAGTACCTGCAGATGACCCCGCACGCGGACCTCATTCCGTTCTTCAACCACCCCAAGGCCGACGACGAGCTGGTGGGGAAGTTGAAGGCCGCGTGCAAGGACGCCGGCGTTGAAATCGCGTCGGTCCTGCCGGTCCTTCGCTGGTCAGGTCCGGACGAGGATGCCCGCGAGGCCGCTGTCCGCTACTGGAAGCGTGCCATCCAGATCGCGGTGGACCTGGGTGTCCAGACCATGAACACGGAGTTCAGCGGCCGCCCCGAGAAGGCAGAAGAGTCGGAGCGGGCGTTCTACCGCTCCATGGAAGAACTCCTGCCCATCATCGAACGTGAAGACATGGACGTGCTGATCGACCCGCACCCGGACGATTTCGTGGAGGATGGCCTGGCTGCACTGCGCGTCATCAGGGGCATCAACTCGCCCAACATCGGCATGGTCTATGTCGCTTCGCACACGTTCCACATGGGCAACAAACCCTTGGAGATCATGCGGGCAGCGGGAGACAAGCTCCGGCTGGTGCACGTCTCGGACACCATGAACCACCATGCTTCGCACGGCCTGCGCTACATCACCAATCCGCCCGGCAACGCCGTCCGCGTCCACCAACACCTGAAGATTGGCGACGGCGACGTCAACTGGGACGAGTTCTTCGGCGGACTGAAGGAGATCGGCTTCCTGGACAAGGCGAACACCGTGATGGTGTCGTCCGTGTTCGCCGAAGACGACAACGCGGAAGAAGTCTCCCGGTACCAGCTCAAGACGATGACCGACTACGTCGCCCGGACAAAGTAAGGACAGGTAGCGAGAAAAGGTACCTATGACAAAGTCTCCTTCATTCGAGACCGAAACCGGCCGGCTCCCAGCTCCACCTGCACCTTCCGGGAAACCCAGCAAGCCGGTCAATCCCAAGAAATTCCTCCGCAAAGTCGCGTTGTTCTCCACGTTCGGTGGGCTGCTGTTCGGCTATGACACCGGCGTGATCAACGGTGCCCTGCCGTTCATGCAGAAGGACCTTGGCCTGACGCCATTGACCGAAGGCCTGGTGACCTCCACCCTGCTCTTCGGCGCGGCATTCGGCGCGATCAGCGCAGGGCGGCTGTCCGACCGTTTCGGTCGCCGCAAGACCATCATGGGCCTCGCCCTGGTCTTCGCTTTTGCAACCATCGGCTGCTCCTTGGCGCCGACCACTGAGCTTCTGGTCCTTGCCCGCACAGTCCTGGGTCTCGCCGTCGGCGGTGCCTCGGTGATTGTTCCCGTGTACCTGGCGGAAATGTCTCCGGCGGCGCAGCGCGGCAGGATCGTCACGCAGAACGAACTCATGATCGTCACCGGGCAGTTCCTTGCCTTCACGTTCAACGCCGTGTTGGGCAACCTCTTCCCGGAGGAGCTGCACGTGTGGCGCTGGATGCTGGTGATTGCCACGCTTCCAGCCGTAATCCTATGGTTTGGCATGCTGATCCTCCCGGAGAGTCCGCGGTGGCTCGCGTCTTCAGGGCGATTCGGCGAAGTCATGGAGGTCCTGCGGCGCACCCGCGCTGCGGGCGAAGTTTCCGAGGAGTTCGACGACGTCCGGCGCGCCGCCCGCGAAGATTACCAATCCAAGATGGGGACGTTCAAGGACCTGACCGTTCCGTGGATTCGCAGGATCTTCGTGGTGGGACTGGGGCTTGCCGTGATCAACCAGATCAGCGGCGTGAACGCCATCATGTACTACGGCACATCCATCCTGTCTTCGTCCGGCTTCGGCGACCAAGGTGCATTGCTGGCCAATGTAGTCAATGGCGTGACGTCCGTGGTCGCCGTGATCGTGGGTATGTGGATGATGACCAGGCTTCCCCGTAAAGCCATGCTGATCGGTGGCCTGTGTGGCACGGCCGTGTCCCTTACCGCCATATCGGTGATCTCGTTCGCCGTGCCGGAAGGGACGCTCAGGGCCTACCTTGTGCTGCTGTTCATGGTGACGTTCCTGGCGTCCATGCAGTCGTGCATCGGCACTGTCACCTGGTTGACGTTGTCCGAGATCTTCCCCATGCATGTCCGCGGCGTGGGCATGGGTATCTGCGTGTTCGTGCTGTGGATCTTCAACTTCATGGTGGGCTTCTTCTTCCCGCAGATGGTGGCCTGGATGGGTGTTTCCGCCACGTTCCTGGTGTTTGTCGCGCTGCAGTTGGTGGCCATCGCCTGGGTGAAGCGCTCCATGCCGGAAACCAAGGGCAAGAGCCTGGAGGAACTGGAAACGTTCTTCAAAGCCCGCGCCAAGGCGTAGTCGCCCCCAGTTCAAGAGCAGACAGCGAAGGCCCCCTGGAAACCGCCGAAATCCAGGGGGCCTTCGCTGTTGGGGCTGTTGGGCTTATGCACCGAACGGGAGCCGCGGATCGATGTCCTGGTCCTCCCACGTCCGGCGGATCCAGCCGTGGTGGGGGTCGTCGCTGATCAGCCACTCGCGGACCCGGCCGGGGCCGGCCATCACGTTGAGGTAGTAGAGGTCGTAGCCGGGGGCTGCCATGGCCGGACCGTGCCAACCGTAGGGGACCAGGACGACGTCGCCCGTACGGACTTCGGCGGAGACGTCGATGGGCCGCTCGTCGGAGGCGTAGACGCGGGCGTAGCCGATGGCGTCGGAGTCTTCGGGGGCCGGGGATTCAGGCGTGACGCGGGTTTCGAAGTAGTAGATCTCCTCGAGACTGGTCTCGCCGTCTTTCTCCTCATCGTGCTTATGGGGAGGGTAGGAGGACCAGTTGCCGCCCGGCGTGATGACTTCGCACACGATAAAGCGGTCCGCTTCCAGCGCTGCAGGGGTGCCGAAGTTGTGCACTTGGCGTGAGCAGTTGCCTGCCCCGCGCAGTTCAACGGGAGTTTCCGCGGCCGTGACCAGCCTGGTGGGGTACCCGGCCTTTGCCGGTGCGGTAGCAACCGCAACCCTTCCGCCGTCGTTTGAACTGATGGTGACGGCCTTATCGATTCCCGTATACAGGACGTCGCTTGGCCCGTGGAAAACCGACTGCCGCCCCGCGAGGCTGTACTCGCCGTCGTCGACCGTTACGGTGAACGAGCCGCTCAGCGGCACCACGATCCGCTCTTCCGCAGCGGCGGGAAGCTCGACGGCGGCACCTGCGGCGAGCGTCGCGACCTTCAGGCCCGTATGGGCCCAGCCGTCGATGGCCAGGGTGGAATCGGAGGTCCCCAGCGAGATGTCCCATTTACCGTCATTGGCTGTTCCCAGTGGGTATACCCAGTTGGCCATAAGTGTTTGTCCTTGCGTTAGCGCTGTACGAGTGTCATTTCAAAGCTGTAGGAATCGGCGCGGTAGACGTGGTGGCCGGTTTCCACCATGCGTCCGGTGTCGTCCACCGCCGTGCGTTCCATGGTGACCAGTGCCGACCCCGCCTCGGTTTCCAAGAGGGGAGCCTGGTAGTCGTTGGCGATCATGGCGCCGATACGTTGGGATGCCAGCCTGAAGTTCACGCCACCCCGCCTAAGGATGGCGTAGAGGCCTTCGTTGGCAAGCTGGGCTTCATCCATGCTGGTGATGTCATCGCGGACCCAGTTCTCCATGAGCGCCAGCGGCTTGCCGCCCACTTTGCGCAGGCGCGTGAAGTGGTAGACCTTGGAGCCGGTGGGCAGCTGGAGGGCTGCGAGGGTGAGGGCGTCTGCCTCGACGTGGGAGAAGCTCAGGACCTCGGTGGTGGGCTTTTTGCCGTTGTTGCTGAGGTCGTCGTAGAGGCTGGACAGTTCCAGGGGGCGGCGGACCTGGCTGGAGACCACTTGGGTGCCCACGCCGCGTTTGCGGACCAGGAGTCCGGCACGGACAAGCTCGTCCATCGCCTTGCGCATGGTGGGACGGGACAGATTCAGCTGTGCTGCGAGGTCGATCTCGTTGTCCAAGCGGCTGCCGGGTTCAAGGATGCCGCTGTGAATCGCGGCCTCGATGCCTTGAACCACCTGGTGGTAAAGGGGCACAGGGGACGAACGATCGATGCTGAGACTGAGTTGGTTCGCCACTGGATTCTCCTAGACGCCTGCTGAAGGCCGGCCGGGGGAGCGGGTTGCGGCTCCTCTGCCGGATGGGATGGGTATGTCCGTTCATGTTCTCTTGATAGGACATACTGCCTATTTCCGATAATAGCAGCCGGGTTGCGACGGTCAAGGAAACCTCCTCGGGCCGAGTCGCCAAGCCTTCCACTCGAGGAGATTACGTAAAAACATCCTAATGTCAGGACAAACTATTGACAAAGTGTGAGGCGAGTCACCATGATCTGAGTAGTAGGTCATCCGGATACGAGTCTCCGGAGGCCCGAAGCTGAAATCAAAGGAGATAACGGTGGCAAAATTCTCATGGCGCACAGCGGCGGTCGTCGCAGCAGTGGTTCCCCTCGTGGCACTGAGCGCCTGTTCCAGCCAAGGTGGCAAGCCGGCAGATTCCGGCGGGGGAGCCGCTGCCGGCCAAGTGGCGAGCACCGACCGCATCAAGATCGCGCTGATCACCCACGCCCCTCCCGGTGACACCTTCTGGGACACCGTACGCAAGGGTGCGGAAGAAGCCGCGGCCAAGGACAACGTGGAGCTGCTGTACACCAGCGATGCCGAAGCGGGACGCCAGGCCCAGTTGATCCAGCAAGCGGTGGACCAAAAGGTTGATGGCATCGCGGTCACGCTGGCGACTCCCGACGCACTCAAGGATTCGCTCAAGAAGGCCACCGAAGCCGGAATCCCCATTGTCAGCCTGAATGCAGGCGAGTCCGTCTCCAAGCAGCTTGGCGCTTTCACGCACTTCGGTTCCAACGAGAAGCTTGCCGGCGAAGCTGTGGGTGAGCGGCTGGCCGCGGAAAACTTCAAGCACCCCATCTGCGTCATCCAGGCTCAAGGGCACGTAGGCCTGGAAGCCCGGTGCGCCGGTGTTAAGGCGAAGGTTCCTGGAACGGAAATCCTCTACGTCAACGGCGCGGACATGACCTCCGTGGAATCGACAGCAACCGCGAAGTTGCAGGCTTCCAAGGATGCCGACGTGATCATTGGCCTGGGTGCCCCGATCACCCTCACGCTCATCAAGTCCGTGTCCACCGCCGGAAGCTCCGCCAAGGTGGCCAGCTTCGACCTGAACAAGGAACTGGCGCAAAAGATCGCGGACGGCGGAGTGCTGTTCACCGTGGACCAGCAGCCGTGGCTGCAGGGCTACGGCGCCATCGATGCCATTTGGCAGAACAAGCGCGGTGGTTTCACCATCGGCGGCGGCCAGTCCGTCCTGACGGGCCCGGCCATCATCGACAAGGCCAATGCCACCGACGTCCTGAAGTTCGCTGAGCAGGGTATCCGCTAGCACTGACTCGCCGGGCCCGGTGGAAACCGGGCCCGGCAGCAAGGAACACCATCATGACTATGACCCCCACCGCCGCAAAACCAATCGCAGCTGACGAGCGCGTCGGACAACGCAACCCGCTCCAGAAGCTCCTTGGCCGTCCGGAAGTCGGCGCCCTCGTTGGTGCCGTCGTCCTCTTCATCTTCTTCGCATCCGTCTCGCAGACGTTCATCCAGCCGAACGCTTTCGCCACGGTCCTCTACGGAAGCTCCACCATCGGCATCATGGCTGTTGGCGTGTCCCTGCTGATGATCGGCGGTGAGTTCGACCTTTCCACGGGCGTTGCCGTCATCTCCTCGGCGCTCACGGCCTCGCTCTTCAGCTGGTACTTCACCACCAATGTCTGGGTGGGGGTCATCCTGGCCTTGGCCGTTTCGCTGGGGATCGGCCTGATCAACGGCTGGATCCTGGTCAAGACAAAACTGCCCAGTTTCATCGTCACCCTGGCGTCCTTCCTCATGCTCACCGGCCTCAACCTCGGCCTCACGCGACTCATCGGCGGATCCGTATCGTCGCCGTCGATCTCGAACATGGACGGCTTCGACTCGGCGCAGGCCGTGTTCGCCTCATCGGTGTCCATTGGCGGCGTGGACGTCAAGATCACGGTCTTCATTTGGATCGCCCTGGTGGCGGTAGCCTCTTGGATCCTGCTCCGCACTCGGGTAGGCAACTGGATCTTCGCAGTAGGCGGCGATGCCAACGCGGCCCGCGCAGTAGGCGTCCCGGTCACGAAGACCAAAATCGGCCTCTTCATGGCCGTTGGTTTCTGCGGCTGGATCCTGGGCATGCACAATCTCTTCGCCTTCGATTCGGTGCAGTCCGGTGAAGGCGTCGGCAACGAGTTCCTGTACATCATCGCTGCGGTCATCGGTGGCTGCCTCCTGACCGGCGGCTACGGCTCGGCAGTGGGTGGCGCGATCGGTGCCTTCATCTTCGGCATGGCCAACAAGGGCATCGTGTACGCACAATGGAATCCGGACTGGTTCAAGTTCTTCCTGGGCTTGATGCTCCTGCTGGCCACCATCGTGAACCTGATCGTCAAGCGCCGGGCAGAGCTCAAGTAAAGGACCCGAACCATGAATGCACAACAGATTGACCAACAGACCCTGCTAAAGGATGAGAAGGACCCGTTGACGCACACACCAGTGCACCTGCTCTCCCTGGAGAACGTGGGTAAGCACTACGGCAATATCATCGCCCTGCGCGATGTCACCATGGCCGTGGACAACGGCCGCGTCACCTGCGTCCTGGGCGACAACGGCGCCGGCAAGTCCACCCTGATCAAGATCATCGCCGGGCTCCACCAGCATGACGAAGGCACTTTGCATGTGATGGGCGATGCCAGGAAGTTCTCGTCGCCCAGGGAAGCCCTGGACGCCGGCATCGCCACGGTCTACCAGGACCTGGCCGTCGTCCCCTTGATGCCCATTTGGCGCAACTTCTTCCTTGGCTCTGAGCTGACCAGCGGGTTTGGCCCGTTCAAGAGCATGGATGTCCAGAAGATGAAGGACATCACCAAGAAGGAACTCGCGGACATGGGCATCGACCTCCGGGACGTAGAGCAGCCCATCGGCCAGCTCTCCGGTGGTGAACGCCAGTGTGTGGCGATTGCCCGCGCGGTGTACTTCGGCGCGAAGGTGCTGATCCTGGACGAGCCCACGGCTGCGCTGGGTGTCAAGCAGTCCGGCGTCGTGCTCCGCTACATCCTGCAGGCCCGAGACCGTGGACTCGGAGTCATTTTCATCACCCACAACCCGCACCATGCCTTCCCCGTGGGCGACCGGTTCCTGCTGCTCAAACGCGGCAAGTCAATCGGCTACTACGACAAGAAGGACATCACCCTGGATGAGCTGACGGCCCAGATGGCCGGCGGTGCCGAACTGGCTGAACTGGCCCACGAGCTGGAGCAGCTCGGTGGCCACTCCGACGCCCTTGAGGAAGTGAAGGCCGAAGTGGCGGGTGTGGCTGACGCTGCCCCCGAGAGCCCCAGCAAGAAACACTAGGCTTTCGCTGAAAGTACTCTGCCCGGAGCCCTGGTGGCTTCGGGCAGAGTCGTTTTTACCGGAGGGCGGACGTCGTGCCACGCAGGACCAGCGTCGGCTCGATCAGCTTCCGCTCCGGTTGCAGCGACGGGTCCTCGATCCGTGCCAACAGCCTGTGTGCTGCGTCGATCCCCACGACGTCGCTTCGGTTGTCCACGGACGTGAGGTCCAGGTAGCGAGACTTTGCCAAGGGGGAGTTGTCATAGCCGATCACCGAAACATCATGAGGCACTGAGAGCCCGCGGGCCTTGAGCGCAGCAAAGGCCCCCAGCGCCATGGTGTCGTTGGCCGCAAAGATCGCAGTAGTGTCCGGGTGGTGCTCCAGCAGCCAGCAGGCTGCCGTATAGCCGTCTTCTTCCGAGGTTCCGTCGGACTCGCTGATGATGGACTCGACGCCGGCCGTCTCCACAGCGCGGCGGAAACCCGCCCGCCGGTGTGCGGAGGCGCCGTCGGCACCGGAGAGGTGGCCTACGCGGACGTGCCCCAACTCCAGCAAGTGGCTGGCGGCCATGGCGCCCCCGCCGTCGTCGTCGTTGGTGATCAGGTCGGCACCTGCCGGGACACCCTTGCGCCAGCCGGCAACCACGGTAGGAACCCATGTTGTGGACAGCATGGCTTCGCTGGGCTCGGCTGCGAGCACCAGGGCGTCCACGTGCATGGCGAGCAGGCCGTCCGTGGCTTCCTTGATGCGGTTCTTGCCGGGCCGCGAGTCCGCGAGCATCACTTGGTAGCCGAGGTTTGAAAGGACAGATTCCATGCCGCGGAGGAGATCGACGAACCAGAGGTTCCGGTAGTCGTCGATGACCAGGCCGATGCTTTTGGTTCGGGTGCTGGCCAGTGTGGTGGCGGCGCGGCTGGGCCGGTAGCCCAACTCGGAGATGGCTTTTTGCACGGCTCCCCGCCGCTTTTCGCTGATCCTTTCCGGGTCCTTGAGAAACAGGGAAACCAGCGACGGCGAAACTCCGGCATGGGTGGCGACGTCGTACAGGGTGGGACGTCGGCCGAGGGGACTGTTCTGCGTTTCGGGGCTGTTCAAGGGGATCTTCGGTGCCTTTCGTATCTCTTCTTGAGGATAGTCGGTCTGCCATTGACAGGACATATAGACATAGTTACGATCAAACCCAGCGTAAAAATTGTAGCGCTACAAAATGCCGCACAGCGCCCCACGCGGCGGCGAAATTTCGAAGGAGAAATCAATGGCTGAAAGCCTCGGCGTCGCCGTCATCGGTGCAGGTATGGCCGGCAAGGCCCACGCTGCCGCATACCGCACGGCATCTGCCCTCTACAGCCCCGTCCTGCCCCCAGTCCGCCTGGTCTCCATTGGCGACGTCAATGCCGAATTCGGTTCGCTGGCCGCGCGCCGTTTCGGGTATGAGCGCAACGACACGTCCTGGCAGGCCATTGCCGAAGCTGACGACATTGACGTGGTCAGCGTGGTCATCGCCAACTCGCTGCACCGCGAAGTGGTTGAAGGATTGCTGGCGGCCGGCAAGCATGTCCTGTGCGAAAAGCCGCTCAGCGATACCCTGGACGATGCCCGCGCCATGGCCGACGCCGCCCGTGCGGCGGAGGCCCGGGGAACGCTCGCCCGCATCGGCTTCACGTTCCGCCGCACCCCGGGCATCGCCTACATCCGCGACCTGATCGGCAACGGCACGCTGGGCAACGTACTGCACTTCAGTGGCCGTTACTGGACCGACTATGGCTTCAGCCCCGCCGCACCCATGAGCTGGCGCTACAAGGGCGGGCCCGGCTCCGGTGCGCTGGCCGACGTCGGAAGCCATCTGACGTACGTCTCCGAATTCCTCTGCGGCGACATCAAGTCCATCAGCGGCGGCCGCCTGACCACCGCGATCGACAAGCGGCCCCTGCCGCTCAGCGCTGTCATGGGCCACGACCACGTGGCTGTCAGCGACACCTACGAGGCTGTGGAGAACGACGACTACGCGGCCTTCAACGCAGAATTCGCCAGCGGCGCGGGCAGCTTCGAAGTCTCCCGTGTTGCCGCTGGTCACGCCAACAGCCTCCAGTTCGAGGTCTTCTGCGAGAACGGTGCGGCCAAGTTCGACCAGCGCCGCCCGTCCGAGATCCAGTTGTTCCTGAACGACGGATCCGGGAACGACAACGGCTACCGCCAGGTCATCCTTGGCCCGGGCCACCCCTACATCGCCGGCGGACTCGCCATGGATGCCCCCGAAGTTGGGTTCGGCCAGAATGACGCGTTCGGCTACCAGGCGCGGGCATTCCTCGAAGAGGTCGCAGGCCTCGGCGCGGAGTCTTCCCTGCCTCGATGTGCCACGTTCGACGAAGGCGTCCGCAACATGGAGCTCCTCGGTGCCGTCACCGAGTCCGCCCTCAACAACGGAAAGAAGATCACGCTATGAAGCTCGGCGTCTACAACGCGATCCTGCACGACCGCCCGTTGCCCGAAGCGCTGAAGGTCATTGCCGACCTGGGGCTGACGGGCATTGAGATCAACACGGGCGGCTTCCTCCCGGCCGTGCACGTGCCCACCTTTGACCAGATCCTGGAAAGCGACGCGGCCCGCGATGACTACCTGGGAATCTTCGAGGGCACCGGCGTTTCCATCGCCGGGCTGAACTGCAACGGCAACCCGCTGCACCCCAAGCGTGAAATCGGTGAAAAGCATGCGGAGGACATTCGCCGCTCCATTCGCCTGGCCAGCCGCCTGGGCCAGAACCGTGTGGTCACCATGTCCGGCCTGCCCGGTGGTGAACCGGGCGCCACCACCGTCAACTGGGTGGTCAACGCCTGGAACTCGGCAGCATTGGACGTCCTGGATTACCAGTGGGGAGTGGCCGCGGAATTCTGGAAGGAAACCGACCGCCTCGCTGCTGATCACGGCGTCAAGGTGGCGCTGGAGCTGCACCCGCAGAACATCGTCTTCAACACGGCGGACGTCTACAAACTCATCGAGCTCACCGGCGCCACGCATGTGGGAGTGGAGCTGGACGCCTCCCACCTGTTCTGGCAGCAGATGGACCCGGTAGCCGTGGTCCGCGAACTGGGACCCCTGGTCTTCCAGGCGGCCGCCAAGGACGTGCGCGTCAACACGGAGAATGCCGCGCTCTACGGCGTGCTGGACAACAGTTTCCGCAGGCTCTCGGCCGACGAAAACCGCACCAATCTGGGCGGCGACGAATGGGCCAACGAGTGGCCCAGGAACTCAGCCTGGGACTTCGTTGCGCTCGGCCGAGGGCACGATACCGCCTTTTGGACCGAGTTCCTCCGGGCTCTCCACGAGGTGGATCCGAACATGTTGGTCAACATCGAGCATGAGGACGTGTCCCTGGGGCGCATCGAAGGGCTTGAGGTTGCCGCCCAGGTCCTGCGGGATGCCGACGCAGCATTGGAAGCGTCCCTGAACGTCACTGCTCGATAAAGGCGGCGTGAGGCAAGGCGGCGGCATTGGGCCGCCGCCTTGCTGTGTAGGAAGACCATTTGCGAAGGGGACCGTGGAACCCCCGGGCTGCCGGTATATGGCAAAGTTGACGGTGTTTGACAGGACAAACTAACAAGGTCTAGTCTCGCCTGAGGAATCCCTCCTATGAGACAACCTTCTGCTGCACTGACGGAGACAGAACATGACGAAGCACGTGACCCTCGGCCTGGTGGGTGTTGGCCGGATCGGCGTGATGCACGCGAACAACATCAGCGCGCTCAACAAAGCCTTGGACCAGGACGGTGTGCAGGTCCGGCTAAGGCTCACGGACGTGGCGGAGGAACACGCACGTTCGGTAGCCAGCGATCTCGGAGCTGAGTTCCTGGGCTCCGTGGACGAGCTGATCGCCTCCGGAGTGGACGGATTGGTGATCGCTACGGGCACGGCAACCCACCCGGACCTCATCCGGGCCGGCGTGGATGCGGGCATCCCTGTCTTCTGCGAAAAGCCAGTGGCCGTGAACGTGGCGGAGTCACTCCCTGTCCTTGAGTACATCCGCGAGAAAGCCGGTGTGGTGCAGATCGGCCATCAGCGCCGTTTTGATGCCGGCTACCTGGAGGCCAAGCGCGCCTATGAGGCCGGGGAACTTGGGTGGATTCACTCCTTGCGGGCAGTCACCTGCGACATGGCCCCGCCACCGGTACAGTTCCTCGCGACATCCGGTGGGTTGTTCCGTGACTGCTCCGTCCACGACTTCGATATCCTCCGCTGGCTCACCGGCAAGGAGATCGTGGAAGTCTACGCAAAGGGCTCCAATAACGGCGACCCCGCCATCGGCGAGGTGGGCGACGTCGATACCGCTTTGGCTTTGGTCACGTTCGACGACGGCACGGTGGGAACAGTGTCGGCCAGCCGATACAACGGGGCAGGGCACGATGTCCGGCTGGAACTCCAAGGCTCGGAGCGTTCTGTGCTGGTGGGAATGGACCAGCAGATGGCCTTGCGTTCGGCGGAGCCCGGAGTCGCCTTCCCCACCGGAACCGCGCACGCGACCTTTGCCGAGCGCTTCGATCAGGCATACCGCTCCGAGATGGCCGCCTTCGTGGAACTCGTGCTGGGCCAGCGCAAGAACCCTTGCACTCCCGAAGACGCCGTGGCGGCATCCAAGGTGGCGGATGCGGCTCAGGAATCTCTGGAGACGGGCGTACCCGTAAGGGTTGCCAAGTAGAAGAGGGTGGACATAGCTGACGCGGGCCGAAGAGTCTGGGGGAAAACTCCGACCCGCGCCAGGTCCTTGGGGCTGGCTAGCCGATGACTTTCATGGCCTGCCAGCCGGTGCCGAGGCTGATCGGCGGCACGTTGGTGAGCGTTCCGCCTCCCGATCCGGGATACAGCCACAAAGTGTCTCCGATGCGGCCCACGACGTCGTTCTTACCGTCGCCGTCAAGGTCCCGTGGTCCGGCGAGCGCAGTCCGGGTTCCCCAGCCCGCCCCAATCTGCGTCCACTGCAGCCAGCCCCCGGTTCCATTGCCCGGATATAGCCATAATGCGCCTGTGTCCGTACGCCGCGCCAGTACATCTCCCTTGCCGTCACCGTTGAAATCGCCGGTGCTGAAGATGGCGTTCATGACGTCCCAACCCCACCCCACCGTGTACGGCGTACGCTGCCCTCCGGTGCCGTTGCCTTCATACAATCGGAGCTCGCCATTGCTTCGGCGGCCGATGAAGTCAGGGATGCCGTCACCGCTGAAGTCGCCCGGGGAGAAGAGCTGTGTCATGGTGCTCCAGCCGGTGCTGACCTGTGTCCGCGCACCGAAGCTGCCGGCACCGTCACCAGGGTAGAACCACAGGATGTCGCCCGCCCGGGCCAACAGATCAGGCTTGCCGTCCCTGTTGAAGTCCCCGGGAGTAACTGTGTCCGTGATGGTTGACCAGGCCGGAGCGGCCAGGGCTACTTGGCGTGGAAGGAGCCCGCCCGTGCCGTTGCCGGGGTACAAGTACAGGTTGCCTGCCGTATCGGCCGCCAAGACATCAGCGCGGCCGTCCCCGTTGAAGTCATGGGCCGACGGCGGTCCGGCTGCGGGCACGGTATAGGTCTGGGTGCCTACGGCCGATGTGTTGCCGGCAGTATCCACGCCGATGTACTTGAGCACCAAGGTGGAGCTGCCCATGGTGATGGGTGCGGCAGCGTTGTACTTGAAGTTGGTGGCCGACTCCGTGGCCGTCGGTGCACTGCCGTTAGTGGTGTAGTAAATGGCGGCAGGTTCGTTGGCGGACAATGCAATGGTGGCGCCGCTGGCCAAGGCACGGCCAGTGGGGTTGGCCGTGACCGTGGGAGCAGCCGTATCCGGCGGGACGGTATAGGTCTGCGTCGCAACCTCGGAAACGTTTCCTGCAGTGTCCCGGGCAAAGTACTTCAACGTCATGGGTCCGGGACCGTTGAACGGTATGGCCGTGCTGTAAAGAAGGCCGGCGGTCAACGGGTCGGTGCCATCCGTGGTGTAGCGGATTTCCGCCGGTTCGTTGGCAGTCAACGTGATAGTGGTGCCGGGTGTATAGGCGCCGCTGACTGGATTGGCTGTGACCACGGGCTTGGTGACGTCCGGACCCGTGGAATAGGTCTGGGTGACCACGGAGGACGAGTTGTTCGCGGCGTCCACGGCGAAGTACTTCAGGGTCAGCGGACCGCTCAGGGTCAGTGGAGCGGTGTACTTGCTGCTGGCCGTGGTTGGAGTGCTGCCGTTGGTGGTGTAGTAGATCGTCGCGGTCTCGTTGGCTGTGAGGGTGACGGTCTGACCCACGGCGTAGGTTCCGCCTGGAGGAGCGGGCGTGACCACCGGTGCCACGTTATCCGTTCCGAGGTAGGCCTCGAACTCGGCCAAGCCCGCATTGGTGGTGCTGGAACTCACCGACGTGATGTTGAGCCTGACGGAGCTGACTGTCTTGGCAGGGAAGTTGATAGTGAGGCCGGAGCCGTTGTTGGGCAGGGCGGGCACGGGCACCGTGCTGCCATCGGAGAACTGCAGGTTGCCACCGGTGATCTGATCGGTGAGGAGCGGGCGATCGGACAGCGTGACGGCGTTGATGGTTCGTGTGGGGGAGAAGGTGTACTGGATCCAGCTTCCTGCTTTCTCGCCGGCTGAAACCCACTCACGGGTGGCGTCCATGGGAGCGCCCCAGTGGTAACCGTCCCGGACCTTCTCCGGACTCTGGGCTGTTGCCTTCTGCGATGATGCCGTGACGGTGGTGCCTGCCGATTTGGCGGCATTTCCCACCCATTCGATGGCTGTGATGTATTGCCGTTTCAGCCATTCGTCGTAGGGCGAATCAGGGCACCCTTCGCCCGGGCTGCTGCAAACGTACATGTCGAAATCGGCGAACCGGACAAACGTGTCCACTTTGGCCGTGAGTTCGGCCCCGGTCACGTTCTGGGCATACTCGTCAATGACGTAGGCGTCGTAGGCCAGGGACGTGTGGGGACCGGTGTAGCTGCGCGTCGCAAGCTGGGCGAACTTGGCGGTGGCCCAGTGGTCGCTGTGGTCGTAGGGGGTGTTGAAGTTGCCGGTCCAATCCTGGGTGCGGAACGTCGTTGGCTGGAAGTTGGCCACCAGGCGGTTGAGCGCGGACTGGAACTGGGATTTGGTGAACGTTGCTGCGTTATCCACCGGGCGGATGGAGGACAGGCGTCCGTCCCACAGCTTGAGGATGCTCTGGCTGTTGTAGGCGGCGCTGCCCAAGCCGTTGGGGAAGCCGTCCGGCAGTCGCATGTACACCACCGAAACGTTGGGGGCGCCCGTCAGTGTGCGCATGGTCAAGGGACGGCCCGGGACCCCGGCATCGGACGTCGTCCACGTATTGGCGACACCGGCCATTTTGGCGTAGCTGGCCTGGATTCCGGATTCAAGGCTCCGCCAGTAGGTGGCTCCCTCACCGGCCTCGCCCGCCGTAGCGAACACCGTTTGGACGCAGCGCTTGGCTTGGATGTCCCTCATGAAGTCCGGACTGAGGAAGAGCAGGTCATCATCCGTGTGGGCCACGATCTGCATGGCCCCGCCGGTTCCGGCGCAGGGCGGAACTGCGGCCGCTGCAGGGATTGCCGTAGAAGTGATGAGTCCGCCGGAAACCAAAGCTGTCCCAAGGAGAATGCCAAGGACGCGTTTGGAGAAGGATCGGATGCTGAAGAGCGGGGATCGGGTCTTATGACGAGGATGACGACGAACGTATTTTGGACGGTCCACAACCATGCTCCTTGAGCAGATGTTGGGCCCCCCAGCCGGCAAACTTACGACGCCCCCCGGACGTCATTTTGGAAAGAGTGATGCCCTGCAGTACTCCCAGACGGCTGAAAGCGATGCAGTGAGCGCTACTGTACTCCTCGGCCCACATCCTGGGTAGGGGGCTGGCACGCATTCACGAAATTCTTGAACGGCATCAACCGCTCGGAATCAGGAAGCTGGGCCGCCTCCGGATGCCACTGCACGGACACCACCCACCGCGAGGGGTCTTCCAGCGCCTCCACGGTCCCATCATCGGCAAGTGCAGTGACCCTGAGTCCTTCGCCCACCCTGGCCACTGCCTGATGGTGTCCCGAAGCGATCTTGATGGTGGTCCCGGCCGGCGAGTCGTACAGCGCGGCGGTCTTGGAACCGGCAGAGAGGAGCACGTCATGCCAGGCCCATTCGCTGGCGTTGGGGCGGTGCGGATCCAAGCCATTGTGGTTCACCACGGACGGTTGCATATCCTGGATCAGCGTTCCGCCGTACAGCACATTCAACAGTTGGTGGCCACGGCAGACGCCCAATAGCGGCAACCCGGCATCGATGGTTGCGCGGGCAACGTCCATGTCCAGGTGATCCTGCTCCGGGTTCACGTCGTACAGTGATTCGTCCGGGTCCTGCCCGTAGAGGCGGGGATCGAGGTCGCCTCCTCCCGGAAGCAGCACGCCGTCGAGCGCTTTCATCTCAGTGGCCAGCCGCCCGGCACTGTCCGCAGAAACCGGGGTCAGCAGCACTGGCCGCGCACCCGCTTCGCGGAGCAGGTCCACGATGAAGGTGAAGAGCTCGTTGGCTTCACCCACCCGGGCGTCCGGGGTATCCGAACTGCTCAGGCGGACCGGGACACCGATGCGCGGGCGTACATCATCTGAACTCTTCATGCTTCATGATGCACCGCTCCGATGCCCCGCACACAAACGGCCGCGCTACTACGCTGAAACCATGAATCGCACCGGAGCCTTGAACCCGAGTCCGCGGACGCTCGACGTCGAAACCGTGGTCCACTTTGACCAGCTGGTCACCGCCGGCGCCGATTCCATGAACGGGTGGCGTGCCCAGTCCCTGGACCTTCGCGGCCACTCAAGGGAACTGAAGGCCTTGGACGCCCAGGGTGCCATCTTCCTGGGGTGCACGTTCGACGACGGCGTGGAAGAGAGCCTGCGCCGCCGTGGTGCGCTCCTCTTTCCCACGCTGCACGGAATTCCCTTCAACCCGTACCGGGGCAGCCTGTACACCGCCGCCGAACTCTACCCGGACATCACTTCTACGGAGTACGAATCCACCCTCGACGCACAGGTCTACCAGTGGAGCATCCTGCCCGGCCAACGGGGCAACCTGGATGCCACCCTCGCAGCTGCGCTGCACGATCACGCAATCGGCGATGCCCTGGACGAACTGCTGGACCACGGCGCGCTCGCCGGGACAAAGATAGTGGGCGTCATGGGCGGACATGCCGCCCAGCGCGGTACACGAGAGTTCGCGGACGCCGCGCGCCTGGGCCGGTTGTTGGCGCGGTCCGGCTTCGCCGTAGCCACGGGCGGCGGACCAGGAGCCATGGAAGCGGCCAACATGGGCGCCTACTTAAGCGGACTGCCCGACGCCGGCTCCGCAGCCGCGCTGGAAGCGCTCGCCGCAGTGCCGGGGTTCAGGCCTTCGGTGACGGCCTGGGCGCGCCAGGCGGCGGCCGTCGTCGAAAGCCATCCGGAGGGTACCCCGACGCTCGGCATTCCCACGTGGTTCTACGGACACGAACCGCCCAACCTGTTCGCCACCCACATCGCCAAGTACTTCGCCAACGCCACCAGGGAAGCCATCCTGCTGGAGCTCTGCAAGGGCGGGATCGTCTTCCTGCCGGGTGCCGCCGGTACGGTGCAGGAGATCTTCCAGGACGCCTGCGAGAACTACTACGGGGCGCCTGAGACGATCACTCCCATGGTGTTGGTGGGGCGGGAACATTGGGAGCGGACGTTCCCGGCCTGGCCCATGCTGCAAAGCCTCGCCGCAGGAAAGCCCATGGCGGACAGGATTTTCCTGGTGGACAGTGTGGAGGAAGCGCTCGCTGTAGTGTCAGGGTAGTCCGGCGGCCGTCAGAAGTCCTTGCTGCAGGGACCCATGCCCAGCTGGGCCAGGCCGGTTCTGTCGCCGGCTGCGTATTCGCGGACCCATGAGGCTTCGCCGAACATCAGCTGCCGCGGATCATCCACATGGTCCAGGCCCAAGAGATGCCCCAACTCATGCATGATGACAGCCACGCCTACCTCTTCGCCGCTGGAGGTATCCACAATCCCGGCGAACTGGGGAGCATCCAAGGACACGGTGCCGGTCACGTAGGCCTTGTAGCCATTGCTCAGGCCAATCGAGGAGCTTCCACCCAGGCCCACGGTCTGGCCGGTCAAGCGGGGCACTTGTTCGGGGGTGCTCCAGGCTATGAGGACTGGAGCCCATCGATCCCCGTATCTGTCGGGTTGATAGCCGGACCTGTTGGTGGAGGGCACCTCGGACGTGGGTCCGTCATAGATGAACCTCAACCCCGTGGCCACGCTGGCCCGCCTGATGGCTTCGTCCACCAGGGGCTGCCATGACGGGGGAGCCAGATCCGAATTCACGACGTAGTGGATGGGCCTGCAAGGCGAGTACGCCAGCGGGGTTCCATCTTCCTTGACGGCAAGGAACTTGTACGAGCCACTGGTCCGGTTCAAAGGTGCCGGGGTTCCCAGTGGCGCGTCAGCTTCTTCAAGTCCGGGCAAGGGGTCCTGGCGCTGGCCGAACGGCACCAGCCCAGGCCGGGCCGGCTGGCTCTGTGCGGCCGATGATCCGGACATAAATTGTTGCAGTTCACCGCTGAAGTAGGCTCCGGCGCAGACCAGGCCAAGGATTCCCAGCAGGAACACGATGGCTGCGATGCTGCTGTGCTTGATGGGCTCCCGGGTGGGCGGGGGATCCGGTGGACGGGGGACGGCAGGCAGGTAATGAGGCCGAGGGGGATCAGGGTCTGGCCACTTGGACGACCCATAAGGTTCCATGGAACCCCCTGACGTGGCGGCTGCGACGGGAGGTGGGGCGCCGCCGTCGGCCGTATTCGCCAGCATAGGTCCGTCGCCGCTGCGAGTCCATGGCGCAACTGCTGGAAGGTGGGACTACCGGAAAGGGACGCGCCTAGATGTCTTTGCGGCAGGGCGCCGCGGAGAGGAGGTGCAGGCCGTTCAGGTCTCCCGCAGCGAGTCCGTCCGGCGCGCCAATTTCCGGATACATGAGTTGGACGGGGTCATCCACATGGTCCAATCCCATGACGTGTCCTAGCTCGTGCTGGATGACTGCCAGGACGTAGTCGGCGCCTTCCTCGTTGGCGAGCAACTCGGCCACCTGCGGGGTGTCGAGTTCCAGGCTGCCGCTGATGTAGCTTTTGGGCCCGTTGTTGAGGGAGTACATGGTGCTGCCGCCGGTACCGATCACCGAGTCGGCCAGCGCCGGGACTGCTTCCGGCGTGGTCCAGGAAATCAGCAACGGAGCCCAGCGGTCGCCGTACTTGGACGGTTGGTACGGCTCGCGCCTGTCCACGGGCAGCTCGTCCGTGGTGCCGTCGTCAACAAACTGGATTCCCGAAGCGGCGGAGACGTTGGCGATCGCCGTGGCCAGCAGGGCATCTGAACCTTCGGGCGCGGACGCTTTGTTCACCACGTAGTGAAGCGGCCGGCAAGGGGAGTACCCCACGGGAGTGCCGTCGTCGTTCGTGGCCAGGAACTTGTACGAATCGTTGGTTACCGTGGGAGCGGGCGGTGAGGCCAACGGGGCATCGGCTTCCTCCAGGCCCGGGGGTGGGGCGTCAGTGGCGCGCGCAGGTACCGGTTGGGGCTGCCCGCCCTGCGGGAGGCCCGGCGCGCTGACGCCCGGGAAGAGTGCGGTGATGCGAGGGTCGCCGTGCAGGAAACCGCTCACCAGGACGGCGATCACCGCAGCGATGCCGGCCATGAGGACGCCGCGGAGGACGCGCCAAGCGAATCCTGTGCGCCGGTGCTTTGGCGCACGCGTTGCTTCCCGCTCCGAGTCCACGGTTCTCCATTCCTCATGCCCCGGTCACGCGGGGCAGCGCGGAGGACGAACCAACATTACGGTCTGCGGACTGAGCCGACCAAACTCAGACGATTGCTGCGCCGAACGCCAGCCCAAGCCCATACGTGGCAGCGGCGGCTCCCAGCCCAATGGCCAGCTGCCGCAACCCGCGGCTCAGCGGTGAAGTTCCGGACAACAAGCCAACGACGGCGCCGGTCGCCAGCAGCGCGATTCCCACCAGAACGCCTGCCACCAGCAAGGCGGCCACACCCGTCATGCCGAAAATGAAGGGAAGGATGGGCACAATGGCGCCCGAGGCAAAGAAGCAGAAGCTGGACAGCGCAGCGCCCCACGCCGAGCCCACGGATTCGTGCTCATCGGCAGGCGGCTTCTCGGGCTGCAGGGAGAGGCTCGGGTCGCAGTCGCAGCTGAACAAGCCCATGCGCTCCGCGGCTCGGTGTTCGGCGGCTTCCCGGGTCATGCCGCGGGCCAGGTACACCAGGACCAGTTCGTTGTGTTCGATGTCCAGGGACGGCGCAGCCGTAAGAGTGGCCTGCGTGGGCAACGTGGCGTTCAGCAATTCCCTCTGCGAGCGGACGGAAACGTACTCGCCGGCGCCCATGGACAATGCACCCGCCAGGAGTCCTGCCACGCCACTCATGAGGACTACGGGGCTGGGTACGCCGGTTGCGGCCATGCCCATGACCAGCGACAGGTTGCTCACCAGGCCGTCGTTGGCACCGAAGACAGCTGCCCGGAAGGTGCCGGACAATCTGTTGCGTCCACGCGTGGCCAGGCCCCGGACTACTTCCTCATGGATTTGCTCATCGGCCACCATGGCCGGGGTTGCGGCAGGCTCGGTGCCGTAAGGGGAGCGGCCTTCGGCGCGCTGGGCCAACGCGAGGACAAAGACGGAGCCGAAGTTCCGGGCCAGGAACCCCAGGAATTGGCTGCGCGCAGAAGCTGCCTTGGGCATCCCGGCGTGTTCCCCCAGGAGCTTGAGCCAGTGGGCCTCGTGCCTGCCTTCGGCCTCGGCCAAGGCAAGCAGGATCTGGCGTTCTTCGCCGTCACGTCGCTGGGCGAGTTCGCGGTACACGGCGGCCTCGGCGCGCTCATCGGCAAGGTACTGCCGCCAGCGCCTGATGTCCGATGCCGTTGGTGAAGCTGCGGTGTTTTCGGGGGCTGCCGATTCAGGGGTGGGGTCCGGAGCGGGGCTCGACGAGTTATGGGATTCCTGGTGCATCTGCACTTTGTCTCCTGTGCTGGGTGGGGTAGTTACGGCCCCATTGCACGCCCCACACTACCGCTTATTGACGGGGATTTTCGGCTGGTATTCCTTAGCTGGAATGTTCGGTGCACCGTAATTTCAACCCCTCCTTGACCCTCGCGTGGGCCGGTGCTCAGATGGAAGGACAGGGGCGGGGACCCTCCCCGCAATCGGTTATCGGGCTTTCACCGGCCCACGAGACGGAGGTTGCACCATGGACACCACCGAATCACACGCCAAGCACCCGGAACGGACAACCATCGAGTCAGACCCGGCCTACGACTACGCCGAAGACCAGGAAGTAGATGAAGCCTGGGTGGAGGAAGTGGACGCCCCCGAAGACGACGAACGTGTGGTCCCGCTCGATGAAACCGAGGAATTCCGTGAGGAGGACGAGGAAATCTAGGCCTGACCGTCCTGGCGGAAGATGAAGTGCCGTTGCTGGCCTTCGCGTTTACCGACCGCGGCCACGGTCACCGTCAGCGTCCCTGACGCCTCACACCATTGTGTTGGTCGTACTGCCTGGGCAAGCGCCCGGGCGATGAGTCGTGCCTCCGGATGCCGGAACCGTGCCGTGCCCAGCTTGGACAGGATCGTCACCGTGCCGAGGTAAAGGTCGACGGCGGGAATCACCGTAACGGAGCGGGCGGCAGTTTGGGGTTGGGTGCCTTGGGCTTGGGCTTGGGCGTTGTGGGTTTGGGCGCTGTGGGTTTGGGCGGGATCGCCTTGGTACGGCAAGGGACTGCTCCTTGGGAGAGTGCTCTTGCCCGCTCGGTTGTCTCTGGTCCGGGGCGGGCCGCTTCCTCATCCGAACCACCCGTGAACATGGGGTTGGTGTGTGGCCAGTCGGAGCTTGGCACCACATCTCTTGAAGCTGGCACCACCCTACCCGACATTGCCTTACCCGACACATCCTTGTCGGATACATCGTTTCGTTGCCGGAAACAGCGCAACGGCGGCGCTGCCCCGGAAAGGGGGAGCGCCGCCGTCGACCATTGCTCGGTTCTTGATACCCGACTAGGAGGCGGGTGTGGTGAGCTCTTCCTCAGCCACGCGGGTGCCGGCCACGCGGTCGGTCCAAGCCTTCATGACTGCCGGATCGGTGGGCTTGCTCGCCAGCGAGACCACAATGTACACCAACGCCGAAGCGATCAAACCGAAGTAGATGGGCTCGTTGGCGTAGATGCCGTCGAGGGGAACCTCGGCATTGATCTCGAGGATGATCATGGTGCCGAGGGTTATCACTGAACCGGCCGCCATGGACCATGCTGCGGCGATGCCTGTTCCGCGCTTCCACACCAGGCCGCCGATGATGGCTACCAGCAGGCCACCCACCAGGATGTCGTAGGCGATGGTCAACGCGGCCACAACGTCCTTGGTGGAGATGGCGATGATGATGGCCACGATCCCCAGTCCCAGGACCCAGTAGCGGTTGGCCTTGACGTCGTGCTCCGGGTTGTCGGAATCGGACGTGTCCACCTTCTTGCCGAACCAGCTGGCAACGAAGGGCATGACGTCTGCACGGGCCACCGTGGCGGCAGCAATGAGCGCGCCGGAAGCCGTGGACATCATGGCGGCGACCGCAGCTGCGAGCACCAGGCCGCCGATGCCGATGGGCAGGAGGCGGGTAGCAACCTCTGCGTACACGTCGTCCTTCGCAGCGATCTCGACACCGGAGAGGGCAACGCTGGCGGCCATGCCGATCAGCGCACCGGCGAAACCGTAGAGGATGCAGTAGACGCCTGCAGTAGCGCCACCCCAACGGGCAACGGTGGGGGTCTTGGCGGTGAAGACACGCTGCCAAATGTCCTGGCCGATCAGGAGGCCAAGCGTGTACACCACGAAGTAGGTGATGATCGTCTGGAGGCCGATGCCGCCAATGTCAAAGAAGCTTTCGTCGACGCGGGCGCGGATACCGTCCAGGCCACCGGCAGCGTTCAGGGCGAACGGGAGCATCAGGAAGAAGATACCAACGGTCTTGATGACGAACTGGACCTGGTCGGCCAGGGTGATGGACCACATGCCGCCAATGGTGGAGTAGACCAGGACGATCGCGCCGCCGATCGCGATGGCGAGCCAGCGCTCCCAGCCGAAGAGGACCACGAAGATGGTGGCGTAGGCGCCCGTGGAGGTGGCGCACAGCATCAGCGTGTAGGCCAGCATGACGATGCCCGAGGTCTGCGTTGCCGTGCTGCCATAGCGAAGGGTCAGCATCTGCGAGACGGTGTAGATCTTAAGTTTCTGAATGGTCCCGGCAAACAGGAGGCTAAGGAGCAGCACACCGGATCCGATGGCCACAACCAGCCACATGCCTGAAATGCCGAACTTATAACCGAGGCCTACGCCGCCCACGGTGGATGCTCCACCGAGGACCACTGCAGCCATGGTTCCGGTGTAGAGGAACGGTCCCAGGCGGCGGCCGGCCACCAGGAAGTCGCTGTTGTTCTTGGTGCGGGACTTGCCCCACCAGCCGAATGCCAGCATGGCGAGCAGGTACACCACCACGATTGCGATGTTAATAGCCGAAGATTCCATGAACGGTCCTTGGAGCTGATGCACGGAGGTTGGGGGTTTCGACGATACTCCTGCGAAGCGTCGAAGTCTCTGTGCTGATGATTGGAGATTGGGGATGTGTTGTGTGCCTCACAGACAACACTTGTTGCCTATGAGGATATGTTGTGATCGGAGTAACAGTCAAGGCGCTTTGGTCATGGTTCGGCGGATTCTGGCCCTGTTGGCCTGTCTCCCGGCTACTATTGCTCCAATGACAGGGCCACATGACAGGCCTGAAAGGTTCGTGAATGAAGGCTCTCCCCGTTGAACCGAGCAATGTTCCCGTTGCCATCGGTTCCAGAATCCGCGCGGCCCGGCAGGCGCAGCGCCTCACCATCGAGCAAGTGGCGGACGCTACCGGGCTGACCAAAGGCTTCCTCAGCCGTGTCGAGAGGGACCTGACATCGCCGTCGGTCGCCTCGTTGGTCACTCTGTGCCAGGTCCTGTCCGTTTCGGTGGGCGACTTGTTTGCTGCACCTGAGACTCACCTGACCAAGCGTGACGACGGCCCCCGCATTTCCTTGGGTGGCCAAGGCATTGTGGAGCGATTGTTGACCGCGCGCTCGGAGCGTCGCCTGCAGATCCTCCAGGCCACCATCGAGCCCCGGGGCCGTGGTGAGAACGAGCTCTACGCCGTGGATTGCGATGTAGACGTCCTGCACGTCGTGAAGGGCCGCATCAAGCTCATCTTGACCAACGAGGAGTATGACCTTGAGGAGGGGGACACCCTTTCCTTCCCGGGGCGTGAACCCCATACCTGGATCAACCCCACGGATGAAACCGTAGAGGTGCTCTGGGTGCTGGTGCCCGCAGCGAGCCGGTAATTTGCCCCGCCGAAGTGACAGATAATGCCGATGTTTCGAGGAAACATCGGCATTATCTGTCACTTCGCGCAGGGTATCAGCCCACGTGGACCCAAGGGCGCCGGGTGATGTCGGGTTCGGCTTCCCGGAGCACTTCGCGGGTGACGGGTGCGATCTCCCCTTCGCCGAAGAACAGGAAGCGGCTCAGGTTCGAAATCGGGTTGCCTTCGGTCCAACGGAAGTAGATGTGCGGCATGAAGCCAGTGACGTCGCGGATGTGGAGGAGAACTGCGGCCAAGGTGTTCGGCACGTTATTGCTGTGCACTTCCAGGATCTTGAAACCATGCCTGAGCTTGCCCACTACGTGGAGTTCCTGCTCAAAGTCTGAGCTGTCGTCCACGATGATCTCGATGAACACGGCATCGCAGTCCACGGGCAAGTGGTTGGCCTGCTGGGCGTGCTGCAGCTTCTCCCGGTAGCGGCTGGCACTGAGGTGTTTAGGCTCATGGGCGATGATCCGGACCGGACCGTCCGTGTTGTCCGCCGTGAATTCCAAAGCTTTCTGGTCCATCTTGATGTGCGTGGCCCTCAGTTCGAAGGCTCTTCCCATGCGCGAGATGAAGCTGACCACCATGATCCCGAGGATGAAGAGCCCAGCGATCTTGAGGCCGTCCGGTCGCTCGATGGAATTGACCACAGTGGTGAAGATGAACACGACCGAGACAAGGCCGAAGGCAAGGACCTGCTTCCTTTGCTTCTTCCGGCGTGCTGAAAGGGTTACGGCGATCGATGCCGAAGTGATCAGGACAAGCACGCCTGTGGCATAGGCGCCGCTCTGGGCGGTGACATCGGCCTGGAAGATGATGGTGATGGCAAAGGCTATGACTGTGAAGACGAGGACCAAGGGTCGCAAGGCGCGGGCCCACGCGGGTGCCATACCGTAACGGGGCAGATACCTCGGGACGAGGTTCAGGAGGCCAGCCATGGCAGAAGCGCCGGCGAACCACAGGATGGCAATGGTGCTGATGTCATAGACCGTGCCGAATCCATCGCCCAGGAACTGGTGCGCCAGGTAGGCGAGCGCGCGGCCCTCTGCTTTACCGCCTGATTGGAATTCTGCGGCGGGGATCAGCATCACCGTGGCGAAGCTTGAAGTGATGAGGAAGGAACTCATGATGATGGCTGCGGTGGTCAGGAGCTTGTGGGCGCCCTTGATGCGTCCCGCAGGGTTGGCGTCCGTATCTGAGGGGTGGCCTTTGATTTGGGGCATGACCGCCACGCCCGTCTCGAAGCCAGAAAGGCCAAGGGCCAGTCGCGGGAAGACGATGAGTGCCACAGCGACCATGAGGAAAGGGTCGCCGTAGGAGGTGGTGAGTGCGGTCCACCAGTCGGAGATGACGCGGGCTTCAGTGAACAGGTGGCTGACGGATACCACCACCACCACGAGGTTCAATGCAAGGAAGGCACCAACCAGCACAACGGCCACATTGATGGCCTCCTTGAAGCCGCGAAGGAACACGATGCCCAGGCCTGCGATCAGGGCCAGGGTGATGACTACCTGTTGGCCTTCCAGGAAGTGGGGAGCGAAGGGGTTTTCAATGACGTGGGCGGTGGCGTCGGCTGCGGAGAGCGTCATGGTGATCATGAAGTCGGTAGCAGCGAAACCCAGGAGGGCAAGAACAAAGAGTTTGCCGCCCCAGCGCGGAAGCAGTCGTTCCAGCATGGCGATGGAGCCTTCGCCGCGAGGGCTCTCCTTGGCCACCCGGCGGTAGACCGGCAAGGCGCCGGCGAGCGTGACGATCACCAGCAGCAGCGTGGCCAGGGGAGACAACAGGCCTGCCGCTAGCGCTGCGATGGCGGGTTGGTATCCGAGTGTGGAGAAGTAGTCCAGCCCGGTCAAGCACATGACTTTCCACCACGCCTGCGGTTTGTGGGAGTCCGAGGGGCGTCCGTGGGGACCTTGCCTCTTGCCTGAAGTGTCCGGCATTCCTTCCAGCAACCAAGGTTTGAGCTTGAAAGAATTCTTTGGCCGGTTGGCCGGGTCGGCCGGAGGCCTCGACAGGGTGGTCACGGTGTCCTTTCGCGCAGCACGGTACTGCTTCCGCAAGGAGCGTATGGCGGCTTTCGACGCCGGGACCCCGGTTTTTATGGAATCTTTACGCCTGCTGTGACCGGCATCTCATGCGCGGAACCTCAAACCATACTTGTAAACAGGTGATGCATATTAGACAACTTCGAGTGTATGATGGGTGTCACAGCTAGTGATCCAATCCCCCAATGATGTTAAGGAGTGGCACATTTTGGAAGAGCTCCGTATTGAAGCCAACGGGAACCTCGGCCCCATCGACTCGTCCCGCATCCCGCGCTACGCCGGTGCCGCCACGTACGCCCGGCTGCCCCGTCTGGACCAGGTCTCCAGGGCCGACGTCACGGTAGTGGGCGTCCCCTTCGACTCCGGCGTTTCGTACCGTCCCGGCGCCCGCTTCGGCGCAAACCACGTGCGTGAGGCCAGCCGTCTGCTGCGCCCGTACAACCCGGCCTGGGATGTCAGCCCGTTCGAGAACATCCAGGTGGCCGACGCCGGCGACATGGCCGTGAACCCGTTCAACATCAATGAGGCCATTGAGACCATTCAGCAGAACGCGCTGGATCTTACGGCCAACGGCAGCAAGCTGGTCACCCTCGGTGGCGACCACACCATTGCCCTTCCGCTGCTCCGCGCTGCAGCTGAGCGCGCCGGTGAACCCATCGCCATGCTCCACTTTGACGCCCACCTGGACACCTGGGACACCTACTTCGGCGCCGAGTACACGCACGGCACCCCGTTCCGCCGGGCAGTCGAAGAGGGCATCCTGGATACGGAAGCCATCAGCCACGTAGGTACCCGCGGTCCGCTGTACGGCAAGAAAGACCTCGACGACGACCACCGCTTCGGCTTCGGAATCGTCACCTCCGCTGACGTCTACTACCAGGGCGTCCTGGAGACGGTGGCGAAGATTCGTGACCGCATCGGCAACCGCCCGCTGTACATCTCGGTGGACATCGACGTCCTGGATCCGGCCCACGCGCCCGGCACCGGCACCCCCGAAGCCGGCGGCATCACCAGCCGTGAACTCCTGGAGATCATCCGTGGCTTCCGCGGCATGAACCTCGTGGGCGCGGACGTGGTGGAAGTCGCCCCGGCCTACGACCACGCCGAAATCACCGGCGTCGCAGGCAGCCACGTGGCCTACGAACTGGTGACCCTCATGGCAGACAACGCCGTGGAAGGCGACCGTCTCGGCGCCCCGAACGGCTACGCTCAGCAGGCCCTCGGTGCCCGCATCCAGGAAGTCGCACAGGCAATCGGAGACCGGCGATGATCGATTTCGATCCCGGCACAGCAGCCCCCACCAAAGGGACCAACCAGCGCAACGGCGGGGACCTCGTCGTCGAGACCCTTGAAGCGCTGGGCGCGAAGACCGTCTTCGGTATCCCGGGCCAGCACGCCCTGGGTCTCTTCGATGCCATGGGTCGCGGCAACCTGCACTTCGTTTCCTCCCGTGTGGAGAACAACTCGGCCTTCGCAGCCGACGGCTACTCGCGCGCCACCGGCGAGGTGGGGGTTCTGTTCCTGTCCACCGGTCCCGGTGCGCTGACGTCCCTGGCGGGTTTGCAGGAGGCTTACGCTACGGGTGTTCCCATGGTGGTTGTCGCCAGCCAGATCCCGCTCGATGGCCTGGGTGCCCGCCGCAAGGGCATGTTGCACCAGCTTGATGACCAGAAGGCTTCGGCCGCGAACGTCACCAAGAGCCAGCGGCTGATCCAGCACGCCTCGGGCATCCCGTCGGCCATCCAGGACGCCTGGACCGAAGCTATCTCCTCGCCGCAAGGCCCGGTGTGGATCGAAATCCCGCAGAACGTCCTGCTGGATCCCATCATGGTCCCGCCGGTTGAAGACGCCCTCGCCGAAGCATTCGACAACCCCCCGCGTGTCGAGCTGATCCGCGAGGCCGTGAAGTGGCTTTCGACGGCGGAACGTCCGGCGATCATCGCAGGCGGCGGTACCCGCCGTGGCCGGGCCGAGAAGTCGCTGCTCTCGATTGCAGAGCAGCTGCGCGCGCCGGTTATTTGCACTCCCGGTGGAAACGGCGCGTTCCCGTGGACGCACGAGCTTTCCCTGCAGTCGTGGATCGAGGACCGGTATATGACCGATGTCCTCGAAGACGCCGACGTCCTGATCGTGATCGGATCGTCCCTGGGTGAGGTGACCTCCAACTACTTCACCTTCGAACCGCGGGGTCGGATCATCCAGATCGATGCCGAACCCCGTGTCCTTGAGTCCAACCGGCCGGGCCTGGGCATCCGTGCCGACGCCGGACAGGCACTCGCAGCCTTGGACGAAGCCCTCGCAGCAGCAGGTGCCGCGGACACAGTGACACGGTCCTGGCACGGCACCACTCCGGAGGACCTGGTCAAGGACTCCCTGGCCAAGGTCAAGGACCGCCTGGAGTCACAGGACCTCGCCAAGGAACTGAAGTTCATGGCCGACATCCGCGAGGCTGTCCCGGCTGACATGCAGACGTTCTGGGACATGACCATCTCCGCGTACTGGGGCTGGAGCTGCTGGGACGCCCGGCAGGGCCAGTTCCACTCAGCCCAGGGAGCCGGCGGCCTCGGCTACGGCTTCCCGGCGGCGATCGGCGGCGCCGTGGGATTGGAAACCACCGGAAAGCCCGGCAGAGTGCTCGCAGTTTCCGGTGACGGTTCCTCCATGTACTCCATCTCCGAACTCGCCACCGCAAAGCAGCACAACGTCCCGGTCACCTGGCTGATCGTGGACGACGGCGGCTACGGCATCCTGCGCGAATACATGGTGGGTGCTTTCGGCAAGGCCACGGCCACCGAACTCGCCCGCCCGGACTTCGTGAAGCTCGCTGAATCCTTTGGTGTCCCGGCCCGCCGGGTCGCCCCCGAGGAAGTGGGGGACGCACTCAAGGCGTCCTTCGAAGCGGACGGACCCAACGTCGTCGTGGTTGAAACGCTGCTCAAGATGTTCGGCCCAACGCACCTGGACTAGATCAAAAGCAGTCAGCCCCCGCACGGAAGACCGTGCGAGGGCTGACTGCTTTCAGGGCCTTAGTCGAGCTCTCGTTGGGTACCTTCCGGTGTGAGCCTCACGGCGACGGTCGAGGCCAAGAGCGCAACAATCCAGAAGATGGCGATCAACCACAATCCTCCGCCGGCGGCGAGGCTCAGTCCGGCGACGATCATGGGCGTGAAGCCGGCACCGATCATGGAAGCTCCCTGGTACGCCAAGGATGCGCCGGTGTAGCGGTTGCGGGTAGGGAACTGCTCGGCAACATACGCGGCAATGGGTCCATACAGGAATCCCTGGACCAGGCCATTGCCCAGGATGATGGCCATGGCAAAGCCCCACAGTTCCCCGTTGGTCATCAGCACCAAAATCGGGTAAACCAGCACGGCCCCCATGAGTGATGCGCCCATAAGGACACGACCGCGACCGATCCGGTCGCTGAGGCGGGCGGAGTAGAAGCAGATCACCAAGGTCAACAGTGCAGCGAGGGCCTTGATGTTCAGGACACCGTTCTTGTCCGCGCCGCTTTCAACAGCTACGGAAACACCCCACACCGTGGTCATCGACTGGCAGACGTAGAAAGAAGTAGTGGCCAGCAAGCCCAGGACCACAGCCTTGGGGTTGTTCTTCAGGACATCCAGCAAGGGCACCCGGCGCTTTTCGCCCGCAGCCTCAAGGCGCTGGAACGAAGGAGTCTCGGCCACCTTCAAACGGATCACCATGCCAACCACAATGAGCAAGGCGCTCAGCAGGAAGGGTACCCGCCAGCCCCACACCAGGAAGTCATCGCCGGAAACGGCGGCGAACAAGGACAAGGCGAGCGTGCCAAGGATGGCGCCCGCCGGTCCGCCGGCGTTGGCGAAGGCGGCTGCGAAGCCGCGGTGCTTCTTGGGAGCATGCTCGATGGCCATGAGTGCGGCGCCGCCCCACTCTCCGCCGACCGCAACGCCTTGGACCAGCCGGAGTACCACCAGCGCAATCGGTGCGGCCATGCCAATCTGGGCCGTGGGAGGAAGCAGCCCGATCGCGGTGGTACCGAGTCCCATGATCAACATGGACAGGACCAACATCTTCTTGCGGCCCAGGCGATCGCCGAAGTGCCCGAAGATGAGCCCGCCCAAGGGCCTGGCAAGGTAACCCACGGCGAGGGTGACAAACGAGGCGAACAGATCGAATCCGGGGCCAAGATTGGCGAAAAAGACCTTGTTGAAGACCAGGCTCGCCGCTGTGGCGTACAGGACAAAATCGTAATACTCGATGGCGCTGCCCACGAAGCTGGAGGCAAGAATGCGCCGCATGTCCTTGGTGTTCAGGGACGGTTCCGCAGTGGCCACGGCGCCTTTGTCCGCGGCTGTTGGTGCTGAGCTCATATGCTTCCTCGGTTGTTTCGGGCCTCGTCAGCGCTGACGGGCGAAGTTGATGGTGTCCAGATCGTTCGGGACGGTGAACTTTCCTGTGAAGTGTTCTCCGGCTTCCTCCCACACGGCTGCGGAGGCGGAACCGGGGACAAGGTGGTGCAGGGCGAGGTGGCCGACGCCTGCCGCTTCCGCCAATTTGGCAGCATCCCGGACACTCGTGTGGGACTTGTAATGGTGGTCCCGGGAGGCCCGGCTGGATTCATCCGTCTTGTCTGCGTACAGCGACTCCACCCAGCCGAAATCGATCGCTTCATGCAGGAGGAGGTCGGTGTCCTGCGCCAACGTGATCATGTTCTGCGTGTAGGCGGTGTCGCCGGAGATCGTCACTGAACCCTCGGCGGTGTCAAAACGGAAGGCGAAAGCCGGGGCCACGGGAGGGTGCTCCACCAGGATGGCCGTTACGGTCACCAGTTCGTCACGGTAAACCTCGAACGGCTCCATGTCCGGCGTCGGGTTGTTGTTGGGGTGGTAGCCGGTTTCGTCGGGAATCCGGATGTCCTCAGCCTTGAAGATGTCCAGCGGGTTGGGCCGGAGGCTGTCAAGGATGCGGTCGTTGAGGTCGGTCGCGTGCGCCTTCATGAGCTGTTCGAACATTTGGCGCGTGCCCGGCGTCGGATTCTCCGGCGCCAGCGGTTGGGGCTCGACGACGGCGCGGGGCGAGACCGCGGGCAGGTCGCCACGGTTACCCGGGCCAAGGATGCGGACGGGATTCTCTGTGCGGTCACTGAGGGCGTAAAGCCCGAAGATCCCCAGTCCAGCGAGGTCGTACACGTGGTCCGAATGCAGATGGGTGATGAAGAGCGCTCGCAGGTCCTTGAGTTGCAGCCCGGACTGGCTCAGGCGGCGTCCGGCACCTTGGCCGAAATCAACCAGGTAGAAGGCATCCCCGACCACTACGGCGGTTGCGATGCCGGTACGCTCGCCGCTGTCTGCCGCCGCCCACCATCGAGGTCCACCGGCTGTGCCCAGGGTGACGATGTGGGGTGTGAGGGATGACGTCGGCGTCATGGTGCTCCTTGGTCGGGATTGGCTTTCTTCCAGTGTGGTCCGCAGCACTTCACTTGTATAATCAATCAATTCAAAGAAGTTCATAAGGAGAACTGATGGGTGAGTTCACGCTGAGGCAACTGGAGTACTTTGTGGCCGTCCTGGATCACGGATCACTGACCAAAGCGGCCAGCGAGAGCAATATCTCCCAGGCTGCTGCCTCCATGGCCGTCGCCCAATTGGAAAAAAGCCTCGGCCTCGATTTGCTGATCCGAACGCGGGCCAAGCGCGTGGAGCCCACCCCGGCAGGCGTGGAATTGGGTGTTCGAGCCCGCCGGATCCTGAGGGAAACGGCCGAGCTGCAGGGCGCACTCCATGGGTCCCATGATGAGATGCGCGGCCGAGTATCGATCGGGTGCATGATCGCGATCTCGCCCCGGCTGATCCCCGAACTGATACGGCTCTTCGCCGCGATGTGGCCCGAGGTGGAGCTCGACTTCGTGGAAGGAAATGCGGAGCAACTGCAGCGGGCCGTGGGGGAGGGGGAGCTGGACATCGCGTTCATCTATTCCCTCCAGGCACTGCCCGGCGTCGAAGTTGTCACGGTGGCCGCATCCCGGCCGCAGTTCATGCTCTCCGCGGACCATCCACTGGCAGGCAGGGCGTCGCTGAGATTTGCCGACCTCGCCGAAGAGGACGTTGTTTTGTTTGACGTTCCTCCCAGTGCGGAGCGGGTCATTGCGATGTTCCACTCCGCGGGGATAGAGCCGAAAGTGCGGTGGCGGAGCGTGGTGGCCCAGACGATTCGCGGCATTGTGGCCAGTGGTCGGGCTTACTCGGTGACAAACGTGTGGCCCGGGATCGAATCGCTGTACACGGGGGCAAACGTGGCGCTGGTTCCCATCGAGGACAAATTGCCGGAGAACAAGCTGGTGGCAGTGGTTCCGCCCGGAGTGAGGAGGCCTCGACGCGTTGAGGAGGTCATTGCGGCTGCCCGGGAACTGACTCGGGAGACACCCTGACCCTTCTTTAGTTTCCCAAAGCAATCAATCTGCGTTATAGTTGCTTTAGGCAAACAAAAAGAGGGGTGTTTTCCATGTCCGTCGGTTCTGCCACGGCAACTGATCTTGTGCATCAAATCTTCGACCTCCAGCGCACCCTGCGCTGCGTGGTGACCGCCCACATGGCCCGCGTTCCCGACGTCGGAATGGCTGTGCAGGGAGTGATGCGATTCATCGGCGAGGGGGAGACCCGCGCCACACATTTGGCCACACGGCTGGGTGTCAGCGCTCCGGTCCTCAGCAGGCACATCACTGAACTCGAAGAGCTTGGCTTTGTGGTCAGGCGGCCGGACCCCGCGGACGGGAGGGCTCAACTCCTGGCCTTGACGGATGAAGGGGCAGCGAAACTGCGCGAATTCGAAGAACAACGCAGCGTGAGACTGCGGGATTACCTGGCGGATTGGAGCGAGGCCGACGCCCTCGAGGCCTCCCAGGTCATCAACAAACTCACTGTGTCCCTCAAGGACTCAATCCGGGCAACGGCGGCCGGCTCCATCACAACAAACCAGACAGCTTAGGAGCCCACGCATGGCTACACCAGCAGTACAACACCCGAAGGCGGTGGACGCCTCAGTTAACAGGGCCGCCGCGCCCATGACCCACCGGCAGATCATGGAAGCCCTCACAGGCCTCCTTGCGGCGTTCTTCACGGCGATCCTCAGCAGCACGATCGTGGCCAATGCGCTGCCCACCATCATGTCCGAACTCAAGGGCACGCAAACCGACTTCGCCTGGGTCATCACGGCAGCCTTGTTGGCGAACGCTGCCACCACGCCCATCTGGGGCAAGCTCGCGGACCTCTTCGACAAGAAGCTCCTGGTCCAGCTGAGCATCATCATCTTCGTGGCCGGCTCCGTTATGGCAGGCTTGTCCGAAACCATTCCGCTGCTGCTGACCGCACGCGTCATCCAAGGTATTGCCATGGGTGGCCTCACAGCCTTGGCACAGGCGATTATCGGGTCCATGATTCCGCCGCGCGACCGCGGCAAGTATTCCGGTTACATGGGTGCCGTGATGGCCGTTGGTACAGCCGGTGGCCCGCTGCTCGGCGGCTTCATCGTTGACAGCCCGCTCGGCTGGCGCTGGACCTTCTTCGTCTGCGTGCCGCTGGCCGTCGTTGCGCTCATCCTTCTCCAAGTGACCCTGAAGATCCAGCACATCAAGCGCCCGGCCAAGATCGACTGGCTCGGTTCCATCCTGCTGACCTCCGGTGTGAGCCTGCTCCTGATCTGGGTTTCCTTCGCCGGCAACCCGGATTACTACGACTGGTTCTCATGGCAGTCGGCCCTCATGGTGGGTGGCGGCGTCGCGCTGCTGGCCCTCCTGGTCTTCGTGGAAACCAAGGTGGCCCAGCCCATCATCCCGCTGAAGATCATCTCCGAGCGCACCACAGCACTGGCCATCGTTGCGTCGGTAGCTGTTGGTATCGCCATGTTCGGTTCGTCCACCTTCCTGGGCCAGTACTTCCAGGTGGCCCGGGGGGCCACCCCCACCGAGGCCGGCCTGCTGACGCTGCCGATGATCGCGGGCAACCTCATCGGTTCCGTGGCGTCGGGCATCCTGATCAGCCGCTTCGGTAAGTGGAAGAGGTTCCTGATCGCAGGCTCAGTCCTCCTCATTGGTGGGCTCGCGTTCGCCGGAACCATGGACCACACCACTGAACTGTGGATCGTTGCCATCTACACCGGCGTGTTCGGCCTCGGCCTCGGCATGCTGATGCAGAACCTGGTGCTGGCCGTGCAGAACACGGTCCAGGCAAAGGACATCGGAACCGCGAGTGCTTCCGTGGCGTTCTTCCGCTCGGTGGGTGGAGCGATCGGTGTCTCCGTGCTCGGTGCCATCATGTCCAACCACGTGAAGGACCTCGCGGTTGAAGGAATGGCTGCAGCTGGTATCCCGGTTCAAGGCGGCGCCTCCGGAGCCAGCATGGATCTCGCTGACATGCCCGCACCCATTGCCGACATCATGCGCGCCGCCTACGGTGACGCCACCGCGCAGATCTTCCTGATCTCGGCGATCATCAGCGTGGTTGCACTACTGGCCGTGCTTTTCATCAAGGAACGTCCCCTGCGCCGTACCGTGGATGCCGCTCCTGAGAAGGAACTGATGGCCACGGCCTCGGGAGATGCCGGAATGCCTCTGGACACCGCGTCCCTGGACGCAGTGAAAGTGGACGACGGCGGCAGCCGCCTGGGTGCCGAACGCAGCGTCGCCGGGGCAGAACGTCAGGTTCCGAACCAGGACTCCGGATCCGACCTGGATCTTGAGTTTGCCCGGATCCTTACCCAGGAGCGCCCGCACGCCACCGCTGACGTGAAGGAAGTGCAGGAGCAGTTGTCCCGTACCCAATACGTCCTGGCCGAACAGCAGTTGCAGCTCAGCCGGGCCAACGTGGAACTGCAAGCGCGGTTGCGGGAGCAGCAGACCATCGCGGAGCAGCAGGCCAGCACGGCTGAGGAACTTGCGGCGATCCGCAAGGAACTCAAGCGCGAACGTCGGCAGCAGGAACGGATGGCGTTGCTGCTTCTCCAAGGAGTTGAAGCCCGCCCGGACCACGGCAAGCACGCCGGCTAAGTCCGTGGACGGTGAAGCGCCGGTTGGGATTCCAACCGGCGCTTTGCTGTGTGTCGGCGTGTTCCTGCACCAGGGAAAGCAGCCGCGACACGGGAAATACTCCGCTGGGATGATCTTTTCCTTAAGTTGTTTCGCCAGGGCAACGGATTTCGTAGAGTAGGGAGGCTAATACTGTCAGCCCCTGCTGCGAAACTTCTCTTAACTCATTCACGCACTCTTTCTAAGGACCCGTGGGCATGCTTGTCACCCTTATACGGCGCTATTCCAAGCCGTATTTGCCGCAGATTGTGGCCGTGCTGATTTTTCAGTTGGCGTCCACCATCGCCACGCTCTACCTCCCCAGCCTGAACGCCAAAATCATTGATGAAGGAGTGTCCCGCGGAGACACCGACTTCATTTGGCAGACCGGTGCACTCATGCTCGCTGTCGCCCTTGGACAGGTGCTCACCGCCATCATCGCCGTGTACTTCGGCTCCCGCGTTGCCATGGCCATCGGACGGGACCTGCGCCGCAGCGTCTACCGGCAGGTCAGCAGCTTCTCAGCGCAGGACGTCAACCGCTTTGGCGCCCCCACCCTGATCACCCGCGGCACCAACGATGTCCAGCAGGTGCAGATGCTGGTACTCATGGGCCTTAACTTCATGGTTTCAACGCCCATCATGTGCGTGGGCGGCATCATCATGGCCCTCCGTGAAGACCTGAATCTTTCCTGGCTTGTCTGGGTCTCCGTGCCTGTCCTCGTGGCCGTGGTTGGCTACCTCGTAGTCCGTCTCATGCCGCTCTTCCGCTCCATGCAGACCAAGATCGACGCCATCAACGGCGTGCTGCGCGAGCAGATCATTGGTATCCGCGTGGTCCGCGCCTTTGTGCGTGAGCCCCACGAAGCCAAGCGCTTCGGCGACGCCAACGAAGACCTCACCGCCGTCTCCGTGAAGATCGGCAACCTGTTTGTCCTGATGTTCCCGGCAATCGGAATGATCCTGCACCTGTCCACGGCTGCCGTGCTGTGGTTCGGCGGGCAGCGCGTGGACTCCGGCGACATGCAGGTGGGCGCCCTCACGGCCTTCCTGCAGTACCTGCTCCAGATCCTGATGGCCGTCATGATGGGCACCTTCATGGCCATGATGATTCCCCGCGCCTCCGTCTGTGCCGACCGCATCGGCGAGGTACTCGACGTCGAGCCTTCCATTCACAACCCCACCTCACCGGTGGTGCCGGCGGAGAAGAAGGGACGCGTCGAATTCCGCGACGTCACCTTCAAGTACCCGGGTGCTGAGGCGCCGGTGCTGAGCAACATCTCCTTCACTGCCGAGCCCGGCAAGACCCTTGCCATCATCGGTTCCACCGGTGCCGGCAAGACCACCCTGGTGTCCCTGCTGCCGCGACTTTACGATGTCGCCTCCGGTGACGTCCTGCTCGACGGCGTGCCTGTCACCGAGATGGACGCATCGGAAATCACCAGCCGGGTCTCCGCTGTTCCGCAGAAGCCGTACCTGTTCTCCGGGACCATCGAGCACAACCTGCGCTTCGGCAAGCCCGACGCCACGGACGAAGAACTGTGGGATGCGCTGGAGACCGCGCAGGCCAAGGGGTTCGTGGAAGAGAAGTCGTCCGGCCTGAACCGGCGGATCGCCCAGGGCGGCACCAATGTCTCCGGTGGACAGCGCCAGCGGCTTTCCATCGCCCGGGCTTTGGTGACCAAGCCGAACGTGTACTTGTTTGACGATTCCTTCTCGGCACTGGACGTGGCTACCGACGCCCGGCTCCGGAAGGCCCTGAAGGGGAAGACCAAGGATGCCACGGTCATCATCGTGGCCCAGCGTGTCTCCACCATTGCCGATGCTGACGAAATCCTTGTCCTGGACAACGGCCGCATCGTTGACCGGGGAACGCATGACGAACTGCTGGAGACGTCACCCACGTACCAGGAAATCGTTGAATCCCAGCTGAGCGTGGAGGAAGTGGCATGAGCGAGCAGAACCAGCAAAAGAAACGCGGCTGGGCTGCCAAGGCAGAAGCCGCCAAGGATGCCAAGGCAACGGCCGAGGCCGAGGTGGCAACCGAAGCGCTCGATGACGACGAATTCGTCGAGGAGGAGTACGTCCCCTCTGAAGCCGACGGCGGCATGTTCGGAGACGTCCCTGCCAAGAAAGCCAAGGCTTTCTGGCCTTCGGCCAAGCGCCTGATGGGCCTGCTGAAGCCCGAGAGCGTTGGCGTGTACATCGTGATCGGCCTCGTCGTGGTCTCGGTGGTCCTCAACGTCATCGCGCCCAAGGTCCTGGGCAGTGCCATGGACGTCATCTTCGGTGGTGTCGTGGGCAGGCAGATCCCGCCCGGTGTTTCCCAGGAACAGTTCGTGGAGCTCATGCGCCAGCAGGGCCAGGGCAACTTCGCGGACATGGTGTCCAAGATGGAACTCACCAACGGAATCGACTTCCCCAAGCTGACGTTCCTGATTTCGATCGTGCTCCTGATGTACTTCGTGGCGAACATCTTCCTGTGGGCCCAAGGTTGGTTGCTCAACAGGATCGTCATGCGCGTCATCAAAAAGCTTCGTGATGATGTCCAGGCGAAGCTCAACCGGCTTCCGTTGAACTACTTCGACACCCGCCAGCGCGGCGACATTCTGTCCCGAGTAACCAACGATGTCGATAACGTCCAGCAAGGCCTCCAGCAGGCTTTCTCCCAGTTGGTCAGCTCCGTGCTCACTGTCCTGGGTATTACGGTCATGATGTTCATCGTGTCCTGGGAATTGGCACTGATCGCTTTGATCGCCCTGCCGTTGTCCGGGATTGTGGCAGGCGTCATCGGTGCCCGCAGCCAGAAGCTCTTCGCGGCGCAGTGGAAGAACACCGGCGCACTCAACGGCCAGATCGAGGAATCGTTCTCCGGCCACGATCTTGTGAAGGTGTTCGGCCGCGACGCCGACATGCTGGAACGGTTCGACGAGAAGAACGACGAACTGTACAAAGCATCGTTCGGCGCACAGTTCGTTTCCGGCGTGATCTTCCCGGCCATGAACTTTGTGTCGTACCTGTCCTACGTGGGCATCGCCGTTGTGGGTGGTCTGCGCGTTGCTTCGGGTTCCATGAGCCTGGGCGATGCCACGGCGTTCATCCAGTACTCTCGTGAGTTCACCCAGCCGCTGGGCCAGATCGCGGGCATGGCAAACATGCTTCAGTCCGGTGTGGCCTCCGCTGAGCGCGTCTTCGAGTTCCTTGATGCTGATGAAGAGGTGGAAGAGACCGGTACGCGCCACCTGCCCTCAAAGACCGATGGCCACGTTGAGTTCGAGCACGTCTCGTTCAGCTACGTAGAGGACAAACCGCTTATCGAGGACCTGTCCTTCAGCGCGGAACCGGGCCATACGGTGGCCATCGTCGGGCCCACGGGTGCCGGCAAGACCACCCTGGTGAACCTGGTGATGCGCTTCTACGAACTCAATGCCGGACGGATCACGCTTGACGGCGTGGACATCAAGGACCTCAGCCGTTCAGAGCTGCGATCCAAGGTGGGCATGGTGTTGCAGGATGCCTGGCTCTTCGGCGGGACCATCTACGACAACATCAAGTACGGCAAGCTGGACGCCACCGAAGAGCAGATCATGGAGGCGGCCAAGGCCACCTACGTGGACCGCTTCGTACGTGCCCTTCCTGACGGTTACCAGACGATCATTGACGAAGAAGGCAACAACGTCAGCGCAGGTGAGAAGCAGCTCATCACCATCGCCCGTGCCTTCGTTTCCGATCCGTCGCTGTTGATCCTGGACGAGGCCACGAGCTCCGTGGACACCCGTACCGAACTGTTGCTGCAGAAGGCCATGGCTGCCCTCCGCACGGACCGGACGAGCTTTGTGATCGCCCACCGCCTCTCCACCATCCGGGACGCCGACACCATCCTGGTAATGGAAAACGGCAAGATCGTGGAACAGGGCAACCACGCCCACCTGCTCACGCTCCAGGGCGCGTATTACCGGTTGTACATGTCCCAGTTCGCTGGTGAGGAAGAGACTGCTGTGGACGATTCGACGGCGGTGCACAGCTGAGCACGGATTCACTGGGTGCCGGTGTGAATGCCCAGGATTCCATGACACCCCAGCGCATAGAGGTCCTCGTACCCATGCGCTGGGGTGACATGGACGCCTACGGACACATCAACAATGTTCAGATTGTGCGCATGCTCGAGGAAGCCCGCATCGCAGCCTTCGGGCCACCCCGCGGTGCTGGCCTTCCCGGCGTGGAGCCACCGGCGGCCCTTTTCAACGACGTTGAAGAGGGCACCATGACCCTGGTGGTGGAGCATAAGGTCCGGTATGTCCGGACACTGGAATACCGGAACGTTCCGGCGGTCGTAGAGATCTGGGTGGGCGCTGTCAAAGGCGCAAGCTTCGATCTCCACTACGTCATCAAGGACCCCGTCACGCGGGAGGACTGCGTCAAAGCCACCACTCACTTGGCTTTCGTCGCCGAGGCCAGCGGGCGGGTGCTCAGGCTCACCCCGGAACAAAAGGAAAAGCTCGGGCGCCACCAAGCCTGACGAGTTTTTGTACAGGTGATGCCCTCAAGGAGCCATCTTAGGGGCATTACCTGTACAAAAACTCCGCGTAGAGTTTCAGCATGAAACTTGAAATCGCCGTGGTCAGCGCTGCCGGTGCCGGTACGGCCGCCGCTGAGGGAGCCAACCGTATTGAACTGTGCAGCAGCCTTGAGCTGGGCGGAATCACGCCCAGCCAAGGGTTGATGGAAGCCAGCAAGGAGCACGTTGACGGCCGACTGGAAATCCATCCGCTGATTCGTTCCAGGCCCGGTGATTTCCGGTACTCGGCCTCCGACGTGGACACCATGGTCCACGAAATCCGCCACCTGCTGGCCCAAGGGGCGCACGGCGTGGTGATCGGAGCCCTCACTGCGTCCGGCGACGTGGATGTGCGGGCCGTGAAGCGCCTTGTGGATTCAGCCCGGGAGACCAACGCGGACGCCCAGTTGACGTTTCATCGAGCGATCGACCAGTCCCGTGATCCGTTCGCGGCATTGGATGAACTACTGGACCTCGGCTTTACAAGGGTCCTCACTTCGGGTCACCAAGCCACCGCGGGCGCTGGACTGGAAACCCTGTCCGAGATGGTGGAAAGGGCCGGCGGTGCCCTGGAAATCATGGCAGGCGGGGGACTGTCATTGGACGACATCCCGGCAATGCATGCAGCAGGCCTGTCCGCCGTGCACCTTTCTGCCAAGAAGACCATCTCCACCCTCGGCGACGGGGCTATTTCCCTTGGCGCCCACGATGGTGCCGACCCCACGGCGTACACCGTCACCGACCGCGACGTTGTGCGCGCGGCCAAGGCAAAAGTCAACGCGCTGAATCTGGCCACCTCTCACTAGCCCCGCTGTCCAGTGAATGGACCGAAAATGCCAGTGAGTACGCATCGTAATGACCCTTTACGATTCCAAGTAACACCGGGATGATGTAAGGATTCACCAACTCGGTGAAAAGCCCCGGAAGCTACCTTCAGGAGTCCCAGCGATGCCGCTGCCCTCGCCGGTTTCATCGGCCACCATTTCCCCGCCAGTAACCACCTCCCATGGCAAACCCGGCATTGGCCACCCGGAGGTGGAATGCGGAACCGGGACGTGGGACAAACTGCTGTTGGGAAATCACCGGTTCGTCATGGAAGTCCATGCTGGAAGCACCGGTGCTGCCCCGGCCCACAGGGTGGTCCTGCCATGGCGTCGGCAGGACAAAGACCCGTCAGCGGTGGAGGTCATCGTTGTTTCGGAAAAAACGGCATTGAGGGTCCGGAACGTCGTGGTGGAACAGGCAACCCGGGAGTCTGGAACCTTGGTGTTCGAAGCCATCGACGGTGCGGGCATCTATTTCGCCTACTACCTGCCCTACGCGATGCTGGGTAAACCCCACTATCCCCAAGCCCAGTACCTCCCGCGTCGTCTGGCCGCGGAGCCGGCCTGGGCGGCCGCCGTCGTGCGCTCTGCCTGGGCGCCCGAAGAGCAACCCGAGTTGCCCCACGCCAGCGTCCTCCGCTACGAGGCCGCCAGTGAGCGTGACTCCTTCGCGCCGATGAACTTCACGGCCCGCACGGACGAGTTGGAGCGGCTCCGCAGCGGTCATGCGGGCGAAGCCTTCCTGGTGTTCCCGGAGGACCGGCTCAATCCCATCTCCATGCGTGGGGACCTGCCGGCGCACTGGGTGATCAACGGACCGGCCGGTACCTTCCAAGCGCAGGCTCACGCCGGGGAAGACTACGTGGTCCAACTGGGGCTCTACGCACAGGAGGACCTGGAGGGCGTCACCGTGGAGGTGAGATCCCCGGCCGGCGGGCACTGCATCAATACCCACGGCGTGGACCGTCATGGCGCGCCTTGGCACAGGACGCTGGCTGTACCGGCGGGGGAGGTACAAGCCCTGTACGTGATCCTTCCCGTTCCCAAGGATGCAGCGGGAACCACTCTTTCCGCGGTCCTGACCATCGAAGCGGCCGGGTGCCACGCCCAAAACGTCGCGGTCACGCTGGACGTGGCCCCGGAATCAGATTCGACGATCCTGTCGGGAGATTTCGGCGACCCACGTCTGCTGCGGCGCCTCGCATGGCTGGATTCGCCGATGGCCCAGGACACGGAGCTCGTAGCACCCTTCACGGCCGTCACGGTGGATGTACCAAACCGGTCTTTGGCGATTCTCGGCAGGTCCCTCCGGCTCTCGGAATCGGGGCTTCCGGCTCAGGTGACGTCCACGTTCACTGCCGCTATGACGTCAACGGATGGTCCCGCCGTCGAGCTGCTTGACGCTCCAGTGAGCCTGGAAATAGACGGGGTCGGCTGGGAGTTTTCGCCGATCGAGTTCACCGTGGACGGTCCGGGCCGGGTTACTTGGCGCTGCCATTGGGCAGGTCGGACGGATGGCAAGACTCCGGTAGCGCTGGAACTGAACGGCGTTCTCGACGCCGACGGCGCAGTCACGTACGCCCTGCGCCTGACGCCGGAGGACACTTTGGACGTGAACGACGTCGGCCTGCAGCTTGGTTTCCACGAGGCTGCGGTTCCGCTCGCCATGGGGTTGGGTGTCCCGGGCGGTCGGCGGCCGGAAAGCCTGGACTGGACCTGGGAGGTGTCGTCGAAGAACCAGGACGCGCTGTGGCTGGGAGGCGTCAATGCCGGGGTTCAGTTAGCCCTGAGGGACGGCAGCTACGAACGCCCCCTCAACACCAACTTCTACAGGGAGAAACCGCTGGTGGAGCCGGTGTCGTGGGCCAACCGGCAGGAGGACGGCAGCGAAAGCACGGTCCGAGGCGGTGTCACCCTTCGGACTGCCGAGGGGAGCGTATCTGTCCGCGCGTTCAGCGGTGCCCGTACCCTCAAGGAAGGTAAGCCGCACGACTTCAATTTCCGTCTGCTGCTGACGCCGTTCAAACCGATCGAACCCGGAAAGCATCTGTCCAAACGTTACTTCCACGAGCCCGCCAACCCGGCACATATCAAAGCCGCGGGAGCCACTGTGGTCAACGTCCACCACGCCACGGCTCCCGCGCCCTACATCAATGACCCCCTGCTGACCCACGAATCGCTGAGGGAGTACGTTGCGGGGTGCCATCGAAACGGACTCAAAGCCAAGATTTACAACACGGTCCGCGAGCTCACGTTCCACAGCCCGGAGTTGCTGCCGCTGTTGCACTTGGACCACGAGATCTTCAGCGATGGTCCCGGAGCAGGCCACATCTGGCTGCAGGAGCACGCCGGACGTGGTTACGTCTCCGCATGGTTCGCCCCGAACGTGGAGGACATCGCCGTGGTGACCACGGGCGAGTCACGGTGGGAGAACTTCTATGTGCGGAGCCTGGCGGAACTGGCCAAGGGCGAGGATGGCATTGACGGCATCTACCTGGACGACATCGCCTATGACCGGCACGCCATGGCGCGCGTCCGCAAGGTCCTGGAAAGGGCCTGCAGGGAGAGGGGAGTGGAGGGCCCGGAGATTGACCTCCACTCCGCGAACCAGTTCACGGCCCACGACGGATACGCGTCATCGGCCAATCTGTACATGGAGCAGTTGCCGTATGTGGACAGGCTATGGCTGGGGGAATACTTCGACTACGACACCACCGATCCCGACTATTGGCTGGTGGAGTTGTCCGGCATTCCCTTCGGCCTCATGGGCGAGATGCTGGAGGGCGGTGGCAACCCGTGGCGCGGAATGGTGTTCGGTATGACCGGCAGGGCGCCTGCAGTGGATAACCGTCCGCTCTGGGAGTTCTGGGCCCGGCATGGCCTGGAACAGGCCCACATGCGTGGGTTCTGGGACCCCCACGGGCCAGTTACGGTAAGCCACCCGGACGTCCGGGCCACCACGTGGCTGACGGACCGGGGAATGGTTGTAGCGCTGGCTTCGTGGGCCGAGCAAACTGAGCATGTGACCCTGGATTTCGACGCCGGTGCTGCCGCCACGGGTGCCGTAACCAAAGCTCCGGCGATCCACGGCTTCCAGTCAGCCCGCAGCTACGCGCCGGGCGAAGCCATCACCATTGAGCCGCAGCGCGGCCTCCTTCTCACGATCGGATACTGACGTGGCAGACACAGCAACCTCCACCCTCACCGTCACCACTATCTCCCTGACCATGGCTGACCTCGGTCCGTTGAACCCCTTGCCGGTGGTCGCGGCGGAACTCGACCAGCCCTACACCGTGGGCGAGGGCGTGCCTGAAGACCTCCAGGCCTCAGCACGGTACGGTGTGGTGCCCAACGTGTACCCGTACCTGATGCAGGACGGTTACAGCCGTGAGGCGGCACCCAGGGAACTGCCCGCCGTCGTGCTTGAAAACAGCAAAATCAAGGTGACGGTCATTCCATCGCTGGGCGGCCGCATCTGGGAGCTGCTCGACAAAGCGACAGGTAAGCAGCTCCTCCACACCCACGATGCCCCGCAATTGGCGAACATCGCGCTGCGAAAGGCCTGGTTCGCGGGCGGCTTGGAATGGAACATCGGTACCCGCGGCCATTCGCCCACCAGTTGCGATCCCCTGCACAGCGCGATCGTCCATACCCCCGATGGCAAGCACATCCTGCGGGTGTGGGAGTTCGAACGGCTCCGCGAAGTGGTGTTCCAAGTGGACATCTGGCTCCCAGCGGACTCGCCCGTGGTGTTCGCTGCGGTGCGGATCCGGAACCCCAATGACCACGACGTTCCGATGTACTGGTGGAGCAACGCGGCCATCCCGGAGACCGACCGCACCCGCGTCATCGCCCCGGCGGACGAGGCCTACGGCAGCGATTACACCACCGATATCACCCGCGTCAGGCCCACCGCCCACGAAGGCTATGACGGCACCTGGCCGGTCAACAGCCCGCACGCGGCGGACTTCTTCTTCGACATCGACCCTTCCGAGCGCCGCTGGGTCGTGGCAGCAGACGACGACGGCGACGGGTTGGCGATGCTGTCCACGGGACTCCTGCGGGGAAAGAAGCTCTTCGTGTGGGGCCAAGGTCAGGGCGGCAAACGATGGCAGGAATGGCTGAGCCCCGGCGCCGGTCCTTACGCTGAAATCCAGGCAGGCCTCGCCCAAACCCAGTTCGAACACCTCGCCATGCCCGCCGGAGCGGAATGGGCGTGGGTGGAGGCGTACGGCAACGGACACCTGGATCCCGCAACCTCGCACAGCACCGACTGGGAGGCCGCAGTGGCCCATGCCAGTGAGCGTTTGGAAGCGCTCCTGCCCCACGAGGATCTTGAGGCGATGCTGCCGGAAGCCATCACCAACGCCGACGTACCGCCGTCGAAAATGCTGCTGCGCGGAAGCGGCTGGGGCGTTGTTGAGCGCGCGCGGCGGCAGAAAAGCGGCCATGGCTGGGTGGACGAAAGTGGAACTCCCTTCGTGGACGAAAGCCTCACGGGGGAGCAGGAGCCGTGGCTTGGCCTGCTGCAGGGAAAAGCGTTCGACGGCGCGCCCAGCTTCGTCATGGGGGCGGATTGGGAGGAGTTGCTGGCGGGGCAGGACAGCCCGGGGGCCAAGTTCCAGCTGGCCACCATGAAGCATGCCCGGCAGGACCTGGATGGTGCCAAGGAGTTGTACCGCCAGGTCCTTGCTGCCGCCGAGACAGTTCCCGGCGTCAAGGCTCTTGCGCACCGCGGGCTGGCGCTGGCCTTGCTCGCCGCCGCGAAGGACGCAGAAGGACTGGCTGAACTCCGCAGGGGCGTCGAGGCCGACTCCTCCAACACAGCACTGCTCACGGAGGCCGTGACGCTCAGCATCCGCCACGGTGACCCCGCCATGGCTCTGGAACTGGCGGAGTCGGCACCCACGGATGGTGCCGCCGTCGGACGTTTGCGTTTCCTGAAGGCGCTGGCGCTGGCACGAACCGGAAACCCCGGTGAAGCAGCCACGATCCTGAAGGCCGGTGTGGAGGTTCCGGACCTTCGAGAGGGCGAGGACGCCATAGCGGCGCTGTGGCAAGAGGTGTGTCCTGACGAGCCGGTGCCGGCCGCGTACCAGTTCGGAATGCATTGACGGGTGCCCCGGTGTGGCCTCCCGCACATCCGGGGCAACCTCTGAAAGCGTGTTCTGGACGAGTAAGCGACGACGAACGGAGCACGGATTGATTCCCGACATAGCAGGACTCCCGCCTTTGGAGTGGACGGCGTCCCCCGGTCACGCGAGCTATGACGACGCCGAGGGAACCCTGACGCTCACGGCAGCGCCCGGCGTCGATTGGACCAATGACTCCCTCGGTGGAGAACCGCAGCACGGGGCCACGGCGCTGGGCTTCCGCGCTCCAGCGGCTTTCTCGCTCTCGGCCCGGGTTCTGGTGGCCTCACCACGGACAACGTTCGACGCCGGTGTGTTGACTTTGTGGGCGGACAGCGAGCACTGGGCCAAACTGTGCTTTGAGTACTCGCCGCAGGGGGAGGCCATGGTGGTCAGCGTGGTGACCAACCAGTATTCCGACGATGCGAACGGACCCGTGTGGACTGCGCCCTGGGTCTACCTGCGCGTGAGCAGGGTGGGTTCCGCGTGGGCGTTCCACTCGTCCGCCGACGGCCGGGAATGGTCCTTCGTCCGCTTGTTCAGGTTGGCTACGGAGAAGCCGGTGCACGTAGGTTTCATGTCGCAGGCGCCCATGGGGCAGAGCTGCGAAGCCCGGTTCGACACCATCGAATTGAAGGACGAACCTCCGGCCGACTTGCGCGATGGCAGCTAGGCCGGGACGGTCTCCGCAGAGCAGCGGAGCTGTGGATATTCAGATGCTTAGGTAAGCCAAACAAGGTAAGTTGGCATGGTGACCCCCTCCGTGAAGCCTGCCATTGACCGCGCCCCCGGAATCTCCAAGGAGATCGAGGACGCGGCCTGGTATGTGCTCGGTCCGGCGTTGCAGGGGAGACCTTCGGCGCTGGACGGCAGGACACTGACGTGGACCGCGGATGCCGCCGGTGAGCTGCTCGAGAGGCTCGACCGCGGGGTGGAAGACTCCAAGGCTCCCATGATGACCAACCTGCGGCAGAACCTGGACGGAGCGTCCCGGGAAGCCAAGCTGCTTGCTGTGGAGTTGCTGTTCCTGCAGTCGCTGCCGCTCGCACATGAGGTCAAGTCCCTCAGGGTGAAGCGCGCCCGTGTGGCCGAGGCGGCGTCCTGGGTTGAGCCATCCATTGAGCTCCCGGAAGAACTCTACGAGGGCATGACGGACCACGGAGTGATCCGCGACCGCACCGCCGAATTCAACTGGACCATCTGGGACCACTTGAAGTGGCTGTGCCGCTTTGTGGTCCACGTGGACAGCCAAAGCACCGCCACCATCAGCCACGCGCTCGCGGACCCCCTGATGTTCCACGAACTCGCCGCAGGTACTCCCGAGGACCAGCCCGCCCTGCGCCGCAGCATCGAATACTTGGTGTGGCCCAGTTACTTCGAGCCCGTAGTGGCAGACGTTGAACGCCAAGAGATCCGGGATGCTTTTGCTTCGCTCGTGGGCGGAGCCAAGGGCGACTCGGACGAGGACATCACCGCGGACATCCACCGCATCCGCCTCCATTTGGATGAGCAAGCCGGGCAGCGCATCGACTGGTACGCCCGGCAGTTGGTGAGCCAATGGCGCAAGGTGGGTGATCCTGGTCGCCGCTCATGGCTGCTGCGCACTCATCATGACAATGCGGACCTCCTGGCGGCCTGGGTCGCCGAAGAGAAAGCCACGCTTGATGTGGAGCATCTGCGCACGCTCACCGCCGGCGTCACTGCGGGCGTCGTCCAGCATGCGGTGGACGAGGATTACAAGCACCTTGGCTATGTGGAACGCGAAGACACCAAGACGGCCGTCTTTGCCTTCCTCACCGTGATGAAGCCCGGGGACCTCACTCTGTACCAGCACGCCGGGCGCGTCCGGGTGGGCGTGGTCCTCGGCGAGCCCGAACACCACGAGGACAACCGCCGCATCCGCCGCAAGGTCCGTTGGTTCGATGACAGCTACGCCATCCCCGAGCTTCCCCGCCACGCCCAGCGCCAGTTGTCCACGCCCGGCATCCTCGTGGATGTCACCAGGGTCATCCAGGCCTTGCAGGAACTGCTCCCGGTGGAAGCCGAAACCGACGGCGACGACGAGGCGCCGCCCACCGCCCTCGTCGAGGTTGTCCAGCAGGGCTTCCGCCCGCTAACGGAGGAGTTCGCAGCATCCCTCCACATGGACCTTGAGCCACTCAAGGAGATCGCGGAACTGCTCGAAGAGAACCGGCAGCTGGTCCTCTACGGCCCGCCAGGAACCGGTAAGACGTACCTTGCCAAGCACCTCGCCGCAGAGCTCGCCGGTGACCACACCGACGAACGCGTGAAGCTGGTGCAGTTCCACCCGTCCTACGCCTATGAGGACTTCTTTGAAGGCTACCGGCCGGACAAGACCGACGACGGACAGGTCTCCTTCAAGCTCGTCGCCGGACCGTTGCGCCGGCTCGCCGAGGAAGCTGCAAAGCCCGAAAACTCGCACAAGCCGTACTTCCTGATCATCGACGAAATGAACCGCGCCAACCTGGCCAAGGTCTTCGGTGAGCTGTACTTCCTGCTGGAATACCGCGACGACCGCATCTACCTGCAGTACAGCCCCAACGAGCCGTTCAGCCTGCCGGACAACCTCTACATCATCGGGACCATGAACACGGCAGACCGTTCCATCGCCATGATGGACGCCGCCATCCGGCGCCGTTTCGCGTTCATCGAACTGCACCCCAACGTGGAGCCGGTCCGTGGTTCACTGCGCCGCTTCCTCGAAGCACGCGGGCTGGACACGCTCAATGCCGACCTCCTGGATGCGCTCAACGCCGCAATCGACGATTGGGACCGGGACCTCATGATCGGGCCGTCCTACTTCATGAAGAGCGCAGCCCAGAACCCCACCGGGTTGCGCCGGATTTGGAAGTACGAGCTCATGCCGTTGCTGGAGGAGCACTACCACGGGCAGCTGAACCGCGCCCAATTGGAGGAACGCTTCGGCCTGGACCAGCTGCTGGGACGTCTTGCGGCCCGCTAACGCCATCCCGCCGAAGCCTGGCAGGGCGCCTGCCAGCGCCGGCCGGGCCACCGCGGGTCCCCGGCACATCGTCATGGACGAGCTCTCCGGCGGTGTGGTGGACAAGCTCGATCCCGAGTCGGCGGCGTTCATCAACTCCAGCGGCCTGGCCAAGGCGTCGCCCATGGGCATGGGCCTTTACCGGATTGAACCCGTAGGCAAAGTGGGCTCGGTGCGCACTGCCTCAGTGCAACTGGAGGTCCGGCCCAAGGACAGGCTTGGGCTCAGCCGCCTTCTCTTCCTGCTGAGCTACGCCGGGGACCAGGGCTTCCGGGACCATTCCGTGGAGGCCGTGGAGCATCCGGATCTGTGGAGCGCACTGGCGGAGTCGCTGGCCCAGTTGGCGGACAGGGCCCTCAGCCGAGGCGTCCTGCAGGGCTACCTCACGGTGGAGGAGTCGTTGCGCACCGTCAAAGGCCGCATCCGCATCTCGGACCAGATCTCACGCCGTCCCGGCATGATGGTGCCGTTGGAGGTGTCCTACGACGAATTCACGGAGGACATTGCCGAGAACCGAATCCTTCGGGCTGCCCTGGAACGGATGGGGCAGGTGCCAGGTGTTCGGCCGGACGTGCTGAGCCGCTTGCGGCAGCTGAAGGGAAAGCTCGACGCCGTCACCCGCCTTCAGTCCGGAGCGCCGCTGCCGCCGTGGCGGGCCAGCCGGATGAACCTCAGGTACCACGCCGTGTTGCGGCTGGCCGAAGTCATCCTCCGCAACGCTTCCGCGGAAGCCGGAATGGGGAAACAGCAGACCGCTTCCTTCGTGGTGGACATGGGGCAGGTTTTCGAAGAATTCGTGGGCACCGCGCTGCGCAGCGCCATGGCTGCCCACCCCGGGGAGATGCGGCTCCAGTATGGCGCGCTGCTCAATGAGGCCGTCCATGACTCGGACCGCCTCACCGTCCGTCCCGACGCCGTCCACTTCCTGGGCGGTCGGCCCGTGGTGGTCTATGACTCCAAGTACAAAGCAGCTTCCGACGCCGGCGCCTCGCTGAGTGCCGACCACTACCAATTGCTGGCGTACTGCACGGCGCTCCGGGTCCCCACCGCTTGGTTGGTGTACGCCGGTTCGGGGGACGTGAAGTTGCGGCGCATCCTCAACACAGACATAGACATCGTGGAGTATCCGCTGGACCTGTCCCTGCCGCCGTCGGAAATCCTCGCAGCAGTGGCGGACCTTGCAGAGCAATCGTGGGGTGAAGTAGTTCGCCAAGCTGTGGCGGGTCGCGCGGCGTCGGACTAGCCTGAGACATACACCGTTCGCTGATTGGAGGCATCATGGCCCGCAAGAAGACGTGGCGCGATATGGGGAAAGGCCAGCGCATCTCAGTCATGGTCAGCGGCGTGATGAACCTGGCGTTGCTGGTGGCTGCCCAGCGCAGCATCGCCAAGACCCCGGACTCGAACATCAGGGGCAAGAAAGCAGTGTGGCGCGCGGTCTCGTTCATCAACTTCTTCGGCCCCGTCAGCTATTTCCTGTTCGGCCGCCGTCGGGACGCCGTCACGCCCACACCGGCAAGCCAACAACGCTGAACTTCAAGCGGGCATCTTCACCGTAAAGGTGGTGCCTCGCCCGGGTTCGCTCTCCAGCGTGATGGTGCCACCGTGGGCTTCGACGATTGCCTTGCTGATGGGCAGCCCCAGGCCCACACCGGGAATGGTGCTGTTGCGCACTCCGCCGGCGCGGAAGAACTTGGTGAAGGCCTCTGCCTGTTCTTCCTCGTTCATGCCCATGCCCGTGTCCGTGACCCGGCAGAACACAAAGTCCTGGTCCTCCCAGGCAGCTACTTCCACATCCCCGCCGTCCGGGGAGTACTTGATCGCGTTGGACACCAGGTTGTCCAGGACCTGCGCAATGCGGGATGAGTCCACGTGCGCTTCCAGAGCATCGGGAAGGTCCATGGAGAGCCGGATGCCGGCTTTGGCTGCGCGGGGTTCGGCGGAGGTAACGCTGCCGCGTACCAGCTCTGCCACGTCCACGGCATGCGGCTGGATGGCGATCTGTCCCGAACGCACGGCCAGGAGGTCGGAGACCAGGGTGAGCAGGCGTTCGGCATTGCGCCTGACGATGTCCAGCTGCTTGCGTGACCGGCCGTCAAGGACGTCGGGATCGTCGAGGATGAGCTCGACGTAGCCCAGGATGGACGTCAACGGCGTGCGGAACTCGTGGGAGACGTTGGCTACGAAATCATCCTTGGCAGCCAACGCGTTCACCAGGTCCGTGACGTCACTGAACACCACCACGGAGCCGGCGAACTTTCCGGCATCGTCCACCATGGGCCTGGCGCTGGTGGTGAAGGCGCGCTGCTCCGGTCCTGCGCCGAGCCACACGAGTTGGTCGGTGAACCGTTCTCCCAGGACGGCACGCCGCACGGGCCGACGGTCCGCAGGCAAGGGGGTGGTCTTGTCCGTGTCGAAAACCAGCAGCTGGGATTCGTTGGGGTCGTCGTTGTCCGGGGGAGTGGCCAAAGTATGGGTCTGGCGCTGGCGCCGGTTCATGAGGATGTCATGCCCCTCGCCGTCGACGGCCACTACACCCAGCGGCAGGGCCTCCATGACAGTGTTCAGGAGTCGCTCCTGTTTGGTGCTGACGTCCAGTGCTTCCTTGAGGGCCTCGTCCTTTTGCTCCAAGGCTCGCTGCTGGCGGACCATGCTTAGGGTCAGGACGCTGACGGAAACGCCGATGCCCAGAATAAGTATGGGGAAGAGCAGGGGCTTGGTGAGGGCCTGTTCCGTGACGGCGCCCCCGAGGAAGAGCGGAACCCAGACGATGCCCAGCGGGCCCAGGAAGGACATGGCGATGGCCAGCCTCGGATACAGCCCCGACGCGCACAACCAGATGACAGGCAGGACCACCAGGACACTGAGGCCCGTGAGTGCCTCCTGACCTCCTTCCCGTCCGAAACCGATCGAGACCATGTCCAGTATGGGAATGACCAGGAAGCTGGCGAAGGGCAGCCGGTGCCACGGCACAACAATGCACACCGCCAACAAAAAAGCCTGACTCAGAAGGAAGATCAGGAACAAAGGATTTTCGAGCGTGGCCGGGAAAAACAGCCACACCAGAATGGCCGAAAGACAAACACACACGGACAACGGCAGTTGGCTGAGGACAACACGCATTCTCAAGGTATGTTCGTGGAACGAGCGCTGAAAGACCAACAGTTTCTTCTTGTCACCAATATCCCAAGTGGAGGGGTGGGTCATGGCAAAACCACCACGGATGCAGAAGAAAGTCGGTTCATGAGATCAGCCTAACCATAATGGATATACTTCTGAGGTTATCGAAGGGGCTGAGGGGCAGCGATGAGTGAAGTACGTGTGGGGCTGGTCATTGAAGATGACCAGGATATTCGCGAGCTGGTAAGGGTGGTTCTTTCCCAAGCGGGGTTCGACGTCCATACTGCGTCCACGGGATCCGCAGGCGTAACGTCGGCGCGCGAACTGAATCCGGACGTTATTACTTTGGACCTCGGCCTTCCGGACATCGACGGTTTTGAAGTAGCCCGCCAAATCCGTAAATCCTCGGACGCCTACATCATCATGTTGACGGCACGCGCCGAAGAGCTCGACACCCTCATGGGCCTTGAAGCCGGTGGTGACGATTACCTCACCAAGCCGTTCAGGCCGCGCGAGCTGCGCGCCCGTGTTGAGGCCATGATGCGGAGGCCCCGCACGTCGTCGGACTCCAAGAGCGTCGCGGAAGAAGTGGATCCTGAGGTGAGCCACAACGGCCTTGCCGTCTCTGCGGGTTCACGTACTGCTGTCCTGAACGGAACCGAACTGAAGCTCACCCGGACCGAATTCGACCTCCTGTTGGCCCTGCTGGAAACCGGGCGGATCGTCCGGACCAAGGCCGACCTCGCCCGCCGCCTCCGCAATGAACCATACGACGTCGGCAGTTACGTCAGTGACGCGGACGAGCGTGCCGTTGAGGTACACATGGGGAACCTGCGCAAGAAGCTCGGCGACAGCATCCAGGCACCGCGATGGCTGGAGACAGTTCGCGGCGTGGGATACCGGCTGGCCCCCTCCAACAACTAGCCAACCCGCAAGGGTTCGGCCGCGACCACAGGATGGTCGCGGGCCGAATCCTCGAAGAACTCCGCGTTCGCCCGCACGTAGTCTGCCCACTCGTCCGGGACGTCGTCCGCGTAGTAGATCGCCTCGACAGGACACACGGGATCGCACGCGCCGCAGTCCACGCACTCCGATGGGTGGATATAGAGCGAGCGTTCGCCCTCGTAGATGCAATCCACCGGGCATTCGTCAATGCACGCCTTGTCTTTGACATCCACGCAGGGCTGGGCGATCACGTAGCTCATGGCGTGCTAAATACCCGTGTATACGGTTTTGCCCCACGTGAAGAAGTCCAAGGCGGACCGTCCTTGTTCGCGGAACGTGTTGGTGGAGGAGTCCTTCACGCCGCCGAACGGGACGTTAAGGTCCAGACCCGCCGTGGGACGGTTGACCTTCACCACGCCGGCCTGTGCTCGGGCGGCAAAGTCCGTTGCGAGGGCCAGCGAGTCCGTGCAGATGCCGGCGGTGAGGCCGTAGCGGGAATCGTTGATGGCAGCGAGGCCTGCTTCATAGTCGGGCACCTCAAGCACGGCGACTACCGGCCCGAAGATCTCCTCCGTCACGGCCGCGTCATCAAACGGCAGGTCGGTGAGAATCGCCGCCGGGAAGAACAGCGGGCCGCTGGGATCGCCGTCGACATTACCGTGCAGCAGCGTCGCACCGCGTTCGACGGCGGTCCGCACCGCAGCCTGGTCCTGCTCGAACTGCTGCCTGCTCACCACGGCGCCCATACGGACAGCGGGATCAAGGCCATACCCGGTGGTGTAGGCCGCAGCCTCTTCGGTGAGCGCCTGAAGGAACGCTGCACGAATGCCCGGGGTGACGTACACACGGGAGGTCGCCGTGCAGGCTTGGCCGGTCAGTCCGAAAGCACCCGCAGCGACTACCTGCGCGGCGTTGCGGGCGTCGGCGTCATCGAGGACCAGGACGCCGTTCTTGCCACCCATTTCCAGTTGGACGCGGGCACGGCGGGCATTGAGGATGTCCTGCAGCCCAAGGCCCACGTTGGTGGAACCGGTGAAGGACAGCCCTGCGATGCGGGCGTCGCGGGCCAGGGCGTCGCCCACCACGCGGCCCTTGCCGTGCACGACGTTGAATACGCCCGCGGGCAACCCGGCATCCTGGAGGGCGCGCGCCAAGTGTGTCGCGGACAACGGGGTCAGCTCGGCAGGTTTGATGACTACCGCGTTCCCGCTGATCAGGGCCGGAGCGGTCTTCCACGCCGGGATGGCGATGGGGAAGTTCCACGGCGTAATCAGGCCCACCACGCCCAACGCCTCACGGCGAGTGGTGATGGTGGTGTCCGGCAGGCCGCTGGGCAGTACCTCACCGGTAGCAGCCCAGCCGAGGGAGCCGAAGAAGCGCAGCACGTCCGAGGCACGCTTGACCTCGCCCTTGGCCTCAGCCAGGGTTTTGCCTTCTTCGCGGACCAAGTCCTCGGCGATGGCAGCCTGGCGTTCCATGAGCAGGTTGCCGGCCGCTATGAGGATGGCGCCGCGGGACGGTGCGGGGAGGGTCGCCCACGCTGGCTGTGCTGCTGCCGCGGCGGTAATGGCCGCGTCAACGTCATCGGCTGTGCCGCTGGGGGAGAGGGCCGCGGCTTCGCCTGGCCGCGCCGGGTTCATCCGCTGGGTGTCAGGTTCACCGAGCCATTCGCCGTTGATGAGGTGTTGGGCAGTGATGTCCTGCTGGGAGGTGAGGCTCTTCGCTTCGGGGGCAAGGGCTGTGAACGTCATCGTTTTTCCTTTGAAGAATAGTGGGGGCTAGAGGCTGCGGATCAGGCCGCCGTCGCACCTGAGTGCGACGCCAGTGATGTACGACGCCGGGGCACTGCACAGGAAGGCGGCAGCGGCACCGAACTCGGCGGGTTCACCATAGCGGCGGGCAGGGATGGTCTTGCGCGATTCGAGCCGGATCTCTTCGGCCGTGGTGCCGCGCCGCTTGGCGGCGGCGTGATCCAGCTGGGCAACGCGGTCCGTCGCGATCCGGCCGGGGAGGAGCAGGTTCACGGTCACTTCGTCCAAGGCCACCTCGGCGGCGAGTGTCTTGAGGTAACCGGCCAAGGCGGCGCGACCGGTATTGGACACGGCCAGGTTGGGCAGTGGGGCTGTGACGCCGCTGGATCCGATGGCGAGGATGCGGCCCCAGCGCCTTTCCCTCATCCCGGGCAAGGTGTGGGAGACCAGCGCATGGTGGGGCTTGACCAGAAGGTCAAAGGCCGCAGCGATGTCGTCGGCGCTCAGTGTCGCGGCCGCACCCGGTTTGGGCCCGGGACCGTTGAGGACGAGGATGTCAATGGGTCCAAGGTCCGCTACGGTCTGGTCGACGGCGGATTCGATGCCCTCGTCCGTGGTGAGGTCGGCTTCGATGGCGATGGCGTCGAAACCTGTAGCGCTGGTTCCATAAGCAGCCTGCAATTCAGCCACGATTTCCTTGGCACGGTCCCGACGTCGGCCGACGATGGCCACCCGTACGCCTTCGGCCGCCAAAGCGCGGGCCACGGCCAAGCCCAGCCCACCCGTGGAAGCGGCTACCAAGGCTGTCTTTCCGGAGATTCCCAGATCCATCAGAAGCTCCCCACTGTGGTCTTCGCGGCATCGAGTGCCGCGGCGGCTTCGCGAAGGTGCGTGCCCATGCTGTTGCGGAGGCCTTCAGGGAAGCCTGCCGCGGGTGCCCGGACCCCGGAGTCCTTGATGAGGCCACGTTCGCGAAGGCATTCCTTGCGGATGGCCAACGCCACCTTGGCCTGCTGCTCGAAATTGATCAACGGCAGGTACGGAAGCAACTCGCGGTGGGCGGCCTCGTAGCCGTCCTCCTGCCACGCCTGAACACAGGCGATGAGTGCCTCCGGATAGGAGAAACCGGTCATGGCTCCCGCCGCGCCGGCCATGAGTTCGTCCAGCAGCCCCTGCCCGCCCAGGCCGCCGAAGATCGAAACCTCGACGGCGGCACTCAGTTCCGCGATCGCCACGCTGGTGGGCGGTGCTTCGGCCTTGACGGCAATAACGTACTCGCAGGCGTTCACCACTGAGATCAGGGCCTTGGTGGGGATGCTGACGCCACTGGCCAGCGGGTAGTCCTGCAAGACGACCTTGGCTCCGGTGGCGCGGTGGATGGCGTCCAGATGGGCGATCACCGTCTCTTGCTTGGCCGAGTTGGCCTGCACCATCACAGCTGCGAGCCTGGTTCCGGCCACGTCCTGTGCTGCGAGGACTTCTTCGATGGCCGTCCGGGTGGCCAGGGCGGTCACACCCACCACCAGCGGAAGGGAGGTGCACTCGACGACGGTTTCCAAGACCTGGCGGCGTTCCTCCACCGTCAAGGCGGCTGCTTCCCCGAAGACGCCCAAGACCGTGAGCCCGGTGGCCCCGATGGCTTGGTAATGTTCCACGAGCTCCGACAAGCTGTCCAAGTCCACATCCAATGTGCTGCCCTGGAACGGCGTGGCAACAACGCCCCACACGCCGGGGGCCAGGGATTCGCGCGCAGCAGTCTGCGTCACTGGTATCTCCTTCTGATCGTTCGTGTCTTGCATCAGCGGCCAGGCCAGACCGGCGGACGCTTTTCCTGGAAAGCCCGGACGCCTTCGGCTGAGTCCTCGCTGTCCAGGGCCGCCATCAGGGCGGGGAGGCGCAGCCCGCGAGCTTCCTTGGCCGTGAGATGGGTGGTCTGGGTGACCATCTGCTTCACGGTTCGGACTGACGTGGGGGCGCAGACGAGGATCTGGTCCACCCAGCGCTGCACCGCGGCGTCGAGCTCTTCAGCGGGAACTACCTCGTTGACCAAGCCCATGGACCGCATCTCGGCAGCGTCCGCTTTTCGGCCGGTCAGCAACATGCCCATGGCCTGTGTGTAGGGGATCCGCCGCACCAACTGGTGGATGCCGCCGTCGAGGGCCAATCGCCCAACCCGGGGCTCGGTCAGGCCGAACTTCGCGGTATCGGCCGCCACCACGATGTCTGCGCCGAGCACCATCTCCATGCCGCCGCCCAGGGCGTAGCCGTTGACACGGGCGATCACGGGGACATCCAGTGTGGTGCGAAGGCTCAGGCCGCCAAAGCCGTTGGGATCCAGGCCCGCCCAGTATTCCAACCCGGTCTTGTCCACGGCTGGCGCGGACATGTCCGCGCCCACCGAGAAAGCACGTGAACCGGCACCGGTAATAACCACGGCACGGACCGAAGAATCGCCCTCCAGCTGGTCCCAGATCTCATTGAGCTTGGCCTGGGCGGTGGCGTCCACGGCGTTGAGCACGTGCTGGCGGTCGATGACCACCGTTGCCACGTGGTTCTCGATAGTGAGGGTGACGGTGTCAACGCGCTCCTCAACCGAGGCGGTCATCGGAGGACCCCCAATTGCTGCAGGCGTTCGATGGTGTCCGCATCGAAGCCGTTCTCCAACAGGACCTCCACGTTATGCTCGCCAAGGCGGGGCGCGGCACGGCGGATCGTCGGAGGGGTCGCCGAGAGCCGGATGGGGGCGTTCAGCATGCGGACCGTACCCACGGAGGGGTGTTCCGCTTCCACGATCATGCCGTTGGCCTCCGTCTGTGCATCAGCAAGCGCCTGCTCCAGAGTGTGCACGGGAGCATTGAGCAGCCCCTGCTCCTCGAGCTGGTGAGTCCAGTATTCGGTGGAGTTGGTGGCGATGCGCTCGCGGAAGATCGCCTGCAAAGCGGGCTTGTTCTTGAACTGCTGCTCGAGGCTTGAGAACTCGGGACGCTGTGTCAGGTCTTCGTCCAGTCCCAGCGCGTCGGAGATCCTGGCCAGCGGGTCCGGGGTGAAACCGCCCACCATGCACACGGCGCCGTCGGTGGTTTCGAAGACGCCGCTCAGGGGCATGGCGCCCCAGTTGACCTCGTAGCCCCGGTTGAGCTGCATGCAGGCCTCCTGCATTTGCAGGTGCAGCATGGAGTCGTACATGGTCACTTCCACCTTTTGGCCGGTGCCTGACGTCTCCCGGGTTCGCAGCGCCAGCAGGATGCCCTGCATGAGGTGCATGCCGGTGATGTAGTCGCACAGTGTGGTGGGGTAGATGGCCGGTTTGGTGTCCTCGGACTCGCGGCGCCACATCACCCCTGAGTAGGCCTGGGCGATCGCGTCCTGGCCGCCCTTGTGCGAGTACGGTCCAGCGGGTCCGAAGCCGGTACCGGAGGCCCAGATGACACCGGGGTTGGTGGCCTTGAGTTCCTCGTAGCCGAAGCCCATGCGTTCCATGACGCCGGAGCGGAAGTTGCTGACAACCACGTCCGCGTCAGCCATGAGCCGGTGCAGCACCCCGCGGCCTTCTTCGGTGCGGGTATCCACGGAGACGCTGCGTTTGTTCCGGTTGATGGACAGGAAGATCGGGTTGTCCTGGCCGTCCTGGTCCGGGAACGAGTTGCGCGAAATGTCTCCGGCGCCCGGGCGTTCCACCTTGATGATGTCCGCGCCGTAATCGCCCAGCAGTTGCGTGCAGGACGGGCCCATGAACACCTGTGTGAAGTCCACGATCTTGATCCCGTCCAGAGGGAGCGGGGTAGTTGCCGGGGCAGCCGCGGCGAGTGCCGCCGTCGTGTTTTCCGTTGCCTGTTCCAGGGCCTCGGTATCCAAAGTCACGGTACTCATGCCGGCACCGCTGCGGTCGCGTCGACGGTGGCGTTCGACGACGGGACGTCGCCCGGGTCTGCACCGTGGCGGCGCATGCCTAGCTGGATGTCCGCTGCCGCGACGTCGCGGACCAGGACGTTGTTCTCGACGGCGAGTGCTGCCGCCACGCCGACGGCTTGGCCCATGGCCATGCAAGGCGGAATTTCACGGGACATCTTCTGCGCCTCCGGTGTTGCGGAGTAGTGGCGGCCGGCCACCAGGAGCTGGTCCACTTCCTTGGGCAGCAGCGAGCGGTACGGGTAGTAGTAATCGCGGCCGCGGGCCACGGTGTCCTCGAAGTGGCGGCGCTGCGTGACATCGTCCTTGGTCATGACGTACTCGCCCTGCAGGAGGCGGGTCTGGCGGACACCCATCTGGGAGGCGACGTCCAGCATGTAGCAGTTTTCGAAACCGGGGAGGTTGGCGCGAACGTAGTCCACGGCCTCGGAGATGCGGTCCCGGGCGGCGAATTCCGCAGCCGTCATGTCGGCGGGGTCGACGCCGTCGAATCCTGACATGTGCGGGGCGTTGCACCAGACCACACCGTCGATGGGGGTCTTGAGCCACCACAGTTCCCAGGCACCGCCGAGGAGACGCTTGATCTTGCGGTTGATGGCCCGGGCTTCCTTGGGGTTGGCCTGCTCGAAGGCTTCTGCGGCTTTGGTGTCTACGTTGCCCAGGCGGAAGACCAGCGTGGTGAGGTAGTTGTCCTTGGCGTAGCTGGCGCCGGCACGGGAAGCGACGTCGATGTCGCCGGTGGTGTCGATGACGACGTCGGCCATGAAGGCCTGCGGGCCAAGTTTTGTTTCGCAGATGACGCCCTTGATCACGCCGTTGTCCACGATGGGACGGGAGAACCAGGAGTGCAGGCGCAGGTCCACGCCGGCTTCGCGGACGAGGTCGTTGGACACTCGCTTCCAGCCGTCGGGATCGAACGCTGCGGCGTAGCAGATGGGCTTGGGGTTGGTGTGGGAGTGGAAGTCGAAGGTGCCGTAGCGGCCCCACTTGTTCCAGAGTTCCTCGGAGGTCCTCCGGTCATCGGCGGGCGGAACGATGGCCAGGCCCAGCTTCTGCAGGCGTTCCACATACTCGGAGACGATGCCGGTGACGGTGATTTCCTGGCCGTTGATCATGTCGTCGAGCACCAGGACCATGCCGCCGGAGGCAAGGCCACCCAAGGAGGAGTAGCGCTCCAGGAGCGTGACCTTGGCGCCTGAGCGGGCTGCGGTGACGGCGGCGGCGACGCCTGCGGGGCCACCACCAACCACCAGGACATCGGAACGGGAGATGACCGGGGCAGTGAGGTCCGCCGTCGAAGTGCTGAGTTCAATGGACGTGCTGTGTTCAAGCGTGTTCATGGGGAGTCCTTACTTTCCGACGAAGATGCCGTTGGAGCGGCGTGCGGCGAGGTAGAAAACGATGCTGAGGATGGAGAGGACGGCCACGTAGACCGGGAAGACCCAGGTGAGGTTCAAGGATTGGAACCAGACCAGCAGGTAGGAGGCCGTGCCGCCGAAGAGGGCGACGCCGATTCCGTAGCCAAGGGCCACTCCGGTGCCGCGGATGTTCTTGGGCATCAGGGATGAGCTGACCACGTTGTAGAGGGTCATGTTCAGGACCAGGACAATGGAGCCACCCAAGAGGACTGCGGCGAAGCCACCGATGCCTGGCTGGACGTACATCAGCATGAGGAACACGGACGGGATGGCCAGGATGCGGGTGACCAAGAACCATTTGGACATCGCCTTGCCGTCGGCCAGCTTGCCGATGATCCAGCTGCCCACCACCAGGATGACGCCCAGGATGGTGGTAAGCGCGAAGACGGCGGTGGGATCTTCCTTGAAACCGCTGCGGGCTGCGCTGGGGAGGCCAACGTTCCAGGCGTAGTTGTAGGCCTGTGCTGCTCCCACCACGAAGATGATGGCGAGGACGGACAGCCAGTGCTTTCCGACCCCCTTCCAGACTGCGCGGGGAGTGTTGCTGGCCATTTCCTCTTGTTTGAGGGTTTCGGGCAGGGAACGCCTGAGGTAGAGCACCACGAAGCCGAACAGGGCGCCGATGATGAACGGAACACGCCAGCCCCACTCGGCCATCGCTGCACCGCCAAGGACCAGGCTGCACAGGAAACTGATCAGCGAGGCGAGCAGGATGCCGATGTTCACATAGAAGGACATGATGCCTGCCACGTAGCCTTCGCGGCCTTCCGGTGCCAGTTCCACGGCGTGGGAGGTGGAGAGCGGAGCTTCGATGCCCGTTGAAATTCCCTGCAGGACGCGGCACACCAGGAGGATGATGCCAGCCGCAGGGCCGATGGTGGCGTAACTCGGGGTGATGGCAATGATGAGGGTGGTGCCGGCCATCAGCATGATGGAGAGGAGCATGACCCGCCGCCGACCGATCCGGTCGGCCAGGGTTCCCAGGAGGATGCCGCCCAAGGGACGGAATGCGAATCCGACGGCGAACACCGCCAGGGCGTTCAGCGTGGCTGAGAGGGGATCGGTGTTGGGGAAGAAGTTGGGCCCGATGAAGGCGGACAGGAGGCCGAAGACCATCCAGTCGTACCATTCCAGGGCGTTGCCGAGGCCCAGGCCTAGGAGGCCTTTCCGGACTTCGGGAGTGAATTTTGCGTTCTTTTGGGGCGATGCTTGGGTTTTGGGTGACGGGACTACGCTGTCCGTCGTTTGTGTGTCGAGCATGGAAGTGTCCTTACGCTGACGCCCCGGAGGGCGTGGGAGGGTATGACGCAGCAACGCCTGGTTGAGGAGGCGTTTGATGCGAAAGTGGCAAGGAGTGTCGGCGGCCACGGTGTCGTGTCCGGACAGTTAAGGGAAAACGCTGGCGCCGTACGGGGGCGGCAGGGTTACCACGCGTGTGGTGCGTTGACCCAGATGGCTACGCATACCTCTTCGTAGCTGTTCTTGTACCAGTGCGGGATCTCTGAGGAGTAGGTGATGGAGTCGCCCTCTTCGAGGCTGTAGCAGACGCCGTTCAAGTAGACGTCTTTACGGCCGGAGATGATGTAGCAGAACTCTTCACCGCTGTGCGTAAAAGGGGTGTCGCTGGTGTCATGCCCTGGGGGCGTGCTGATCCATTGTGCTTCGATGCTGCCATCGCGGTTGGGGGTCAGCAGTTCATGTACTGCCTCGCCCACGGACTCGCGGGTGACGTTCTTCAGGTTGCGTCGATCGGATCTGCGGACCACGGGGGACTTTGATTCATCCTGGCCAATGAAGAATCGCCCTACGGGGATGTCCAGGCCGTGGGCCAGCTGGGCCAACGTGGTGAAGGAAGGGTTGGCCATGCCGCGTTCGATCTGGCTGACGATCGCCTGGCTGAGGCCGGTGATGTCCGAGAGCTGGGCAAGGGTCATGCCCTTTGCCTTGCGCATGGTGCGCACCTTGTTTCCGACAGTCGCCAGCAGTTCGCTGGTGGCTGGTGGAGCAGGAGTCTCGGTGGTCATTGCCGCATCCTTCGTTGGTGAGCTAACTCACACAACTATAGTGAAGATCTTTAGCGAGTCAATGGTTTCTCTTCAATAAGGTGAAGAAATTTAGAGGATCGGTGTTTCCAGTTCCGAAATCGTGCCGAACACAAACTGGTCGATCTCCACCACCTGGGGCCTGAGCTCATCCAGATGGTCCGCGTTGGGAAGGAGTCGGATGCTGATCTCCAGCTCCGTAGCGCGGCGGTTCATGCAGACAGCCCCTACCATCTGGCTCGATGTCTTCAGGCTCAACACTGCGTCCATGGCGTCTTCCATGTCCAGGTTTTCCAAGGCTCGATGCAGCCGAGACACTCGCCACGGCAGCAAGGCTACATAGTTTCGGACGAAGGCGCAGATGATGGCTTGGTCGCCCCCAAGCTCGGCCTGGAGTTCGGTGAGGACGGTGCGATCCACCAGGGCATCGGTGCATTCGTCATACTCAGACACCAAACCCCTCCCGCCTCCAAACAATAGATTCACGATTCAACATTAGGACCCGTGGAACTACGCAAGCACCAGAAACCCAAAGCTTGATCCAATCTTGAGCGGACTCAGAGGGAGTCTTGATGGCCCGCCCTGAAAGTAGTGAAGAGCAGGTTGGGGATCACTGATCTGGGGGATGTCAGGCTTGAACCAAGGAGCGGAAAACAGTATGAACAGTGGTGCTCGCCCATCACCGGGCCTTATGGTCATCATCGTCGTCTGCATGGCAGTGCTGCTGGGAATCGGTGGGACAGCTGCCGTCGCGCTGTGGGAACAGGGCAGCCACAGCGCCGGCGTCGATCAGCCCGTCGAGTCTGCCGCAACGTCCGCGCCGTAACCGGCGCTCGCCCCAATACCCGCCTCAAGAAACGCCGTTAGTCTTTCTTCGAGCATCGACCGGTCCTTGAGTTCGCACTCCCATACCGTCAGCACCTCCCAGCCCGCAGCGCGCAGTTGCTCCCGCTGGAGCGCGTCCCGCTCGCGGGTGCGGCTTCTCTTGGCCTCCCAGAACTCCGCGTTGGCTGATGGAGCATTCCTGCCGACTCTGCAGTCGTGGAAGTGCCAGAAACAGCCGTTGACGAAGATGACCTTCTGCCTGCCGGCAAACACCAGGTCCGGCCGGCCGGGCAGCTTGGTACCGCCTGACTGTCCGTGCAGGCGGTACCTGTAACCCTTGGCATGGAGGAGCTTACGGACCAGCAGTTCAGGCTTGGTGTTTTTGCCGCGGATTTTGGACATGTTGCGGCTGCGTTGCTCCTGCGTCAGCAGATCCCGGCTCTCGCCCATAAGACCACCCTACCCAGAGAGTTTTTGTACAGGTAATGGCCTTATGGAGCGCTTTTAGGAGCATTATCTGTACAAAAACTCGTGAGGGGGTGGCGGGAACACTCGGCAGTCCACCCCAACGGCGTGACCTGGACTTTCATCCGCCTCCGGCACAGCGCGCAGTAGCGGGGCGGTTCCATCGCCAACTGCTGCCGACAGCTGTGGTGGGCGTCCGACGTCGGGCTGTCACCTCCGCAGTGTCCGCAATAGGCCGCCCCGGCTGCCATGGTCACAGCGATTTCTGGAATTCCTTGATGGGCATGTTGAGCTCCACCAGGAGGTTGAGGTCGGCATTGGCAGGGCGGCCGAGGGTGGTGAGGTAATTGCCAACGATGACGGCGTTGATTCCGCCCAGAAGGCCGTCGCGGGTGCCGAGATCGCCAAGTGTCAGTTCGCGACCGCCTGCGTAGCGGAGTACGGTGCGCGGCATGGCCAAGCGGAACGCGGCGATGGCGCGGAGGGCATCCTTGCCGTCCATGATTTCCTGGTTTTCCAGGGGCGTTCCCGGGCGTGGGTTGAGGAAGTTCAGTGGGACTTCGTGCGGTTCAAGGGCGGCGAGCTGAGCGGCCAGTTCTGCCCGTTGCGCCAACGACTCACCCATGCCGATCAGGGCGCCGCAGCACAGTTCCATCCCAGCAGCCTTGACCATGGCGCAGGTCTCGAGGCGTTCCTCATAGCTGTGCGTAGTGACGACCTCGGGGAAGTAGCTCCGGGCCGTTTCAAGGTTGTGGTTGTAGCGGTGAACGCCCCACTCAGCCAGCTGGTCCACTTGGCGCTGCGTGAGCATGCCCAGGGAACAGGCGATATTGATGTCCACTTCTTCGTTGATGCGGTCGATCGCGAACTTGATCTGGTTCATGAGCTTGATGTCGGGGCCACGGACTGCCGCGACGATGCAGAACTCCGTGGCACCCGTAGCGGCCGTTTCCTTCGCGGCCTTCACGAGTTCCGGAATGTCCAGCCACACGCCGCGGACGGGGGAGTCGAACAGGCCGGATTGGCTGCAGAAGTGGCAGTCCTCAGGGCATCCGCCGGTCTTGATGGAGATGATGCCTTCCACCTCCACGTCCTCGCCGCAGTGCTTGAGGCGAACTTCGTGGGCGAGTTGCAGGGCAGCTGGGATGGCGTCGTCCGGGAGTTCCAGGATCTCGAGGAGCTGGCCCTCGTCCAGGCCCTCGCCGTGTTCCAGGACCTGCTCCCGGGCGGTGTCGAGGATGGCGTAGGCAATACTTTCCCGGGTTGCCCGGGGTGCTTGGGTGGTCATGTCCTTGACGGTATCCGTGCTGGTGGCGGGCAATTTTGTGGGGTGCGCACAAACGGGGGCGCTGGATTTTGGTGGCGCGTGGGTGGGGGCGGCTGGTGCAGAAGTTACAGCTGTGAAACACGGACGTGACGGAATTGACGCGCTGCGTGACTAGCGTCGTGGGCGAGGCAAAGACCGCGACGAAAGCGACAACGAATGAGTGACGTAGAGACGAGTACCGCAACGCTGGAGCCGACGACGGCGGCCGGCACCGCCGTCGGAATCGGTGCTTCCGGTGTACCACCGGAAGGCAACGCCGACGCCATGAGTGCCGCGAAGGAGAGCCTGGAGGACTACACCCTCCGGTTCGCGCCGCGCTCGTACCGGAAGTGGAGCGCCGGCGTGGTGGCCACCAGCGCCTTGGGAGGCATCGCCTACCTGGCCGACTTCTCCATCGGCGCGAACATCGGCATTGCCTATGGAACTGTGAATGCGATTTTCGGCATCATCGTGGCAGCGGTGATCATCTTCGCGACGGGCTTCCCACTGGCGTACTACGCCGCCCGGTACAACATCGACCTCGACCTGATCACCCGAGGCTCGGGGTTTGGCTACTACGGCTCGGTGGTCACCAACATTATTTTCGCCACCTTCACGTTCATCTTCTTCGCCCTGGAGGGCTCCATCATGGCCCAGGGCCTGCAGCTGGGCCTCGGCATTCCGCAGTGGATTGGCTATGCCGTATCCACCATCATCATCATTCCGCTGGTGATCTACGGGATGAAGACGCTTGCCACGTTGCAGGTGTGGACCACACCCCTGTGGTTGCTGCTCATGGTGGTACCGGTGGGTTACCTGCTCCTGTCCCACCCCGAGAGCATCGACGCCTTCTTCGCGTTCACCGGTGCTTCCGGTGAGGGAGGCCCCAACCTGGCCTCGGTGATGCTGGCTGCCGGCGTGTGTTTGTCACTCATGGCGCAGATCGCCGAGCAGATCGACTACCTGCGCTTCATGCCGCCCAAGACCGCCGACAACAAGGGCGCCTGGTGGCGTGCAGTGATCCTCGCAGGGCCGGGCTGGGTGATCTTCGGCGCCATCAAGCAGATCATCGGCCTGTTCATCGCGATCTACCTCATCGCCAAGCTTGATCCCGCAGCTGCTTCTTCAGCCAATGAGCCGGTCCACCAGTTCCTGGGCGTCTACGAAGAGATGATGCCCGCCTGGCTCGCCATGACGCTCGCGGTGGTGCTGGTGGTCATTTCGCAAATCAAGATCAATGTCACCAACGCCTACTCCGGATCGCTGGCCTGGACCAACTCCTTCACCCGCATCACCAAGACCTACCCGGGCCGCATGGTGTTCGTGGTGGTCAATCTGGTCATCGCGCTGATCCTCATGGAGTCGAACATGTTCGAGTTCCTCAACACCATCCTGGGCTTCTATGCCAACTGCGCCATGGCCTGGGTGGTCACGGTGGCTTCCGACATCGCGATCAACAAGTACCTGCTGAAAATCTCACCCAAGGTTCCAGAGTTTCGCCGCGGCATGCTGTACGCCGTGAACCCGGTGGGCTTCGTGTCCATGCTGGTTTCCGCGGGTGTTTCCATCGCCGTGTTCTTCGGAGCTTTCGGTAGCTCTGTCCAGCCGTTTTCGCCGATCTTCGCCGTGGGCCTGGCGCTGGTCCTGCCGCCCGTGTTGGCTCTGGCGACCAAGGGCCGTTACTACCTGCGGCGCACCGACGACGGCATCGACCTGCCAATGTTCGACGCCGACGGCAATCCCAGCGACGCTAAACTCCTCTGCCACGTCACCGGCCTGGAGTTCGAACGACCGGACATGCTCAGGTCAGGTCAGGACGGGCCCGACGGCGAACCTCAGTTCATCTCGTCCCTCGCCTTGTCAACGGACAAGTCGGGCGAGTTGGTCCTCCCGGCCCAGAAGTAGCCATTCGGTCGTATTGACGCAAACGCCCCGGCCTCCCTTGGGGGAGCCGGGGCATTGTGCTGTGTGGTTAGTGCTGTAGGGCTTACTTGTCGAAGGCGTCCTTAGCGGCATCCTTGACGTTCTCGCCGGCCTGCTTGGTCTTGGCGGCCGCTTGGTCAGCGACACCTTCGGCCTGCAGCTTCTCGTTATTGGTGGCGTCTCCCAAAGCTTCCTTCGCCTTGCCGGTGACTTCCTGGGCCTTGTTGCTGATCTTGTCTCCGAGTCCCATGGGATCTCCTTCGATGTAGTCCAACACTGACAATCGCTAGGCTATCGAGCAATTCTGGGTACTTCCTGAACGTCGGCAGTGCACTCGTTCCCGGTGATAATCAGGATGCTTAGACTGGGCCCATGGCCGAGGATGATCGCAACGAAGAAGCCGGGTTGACTACGGATCTTGACGAGGACATCGCCATGGCCCTGGCCACCAACGTGATCGTCGGCAGGGAAGAGCCGGAAGAACCAGACTCGGATCCGCAGGCAAACCCGCCGTCAGGGGAAATAGCTCCCCAGAGGCAGGGGGACCCAGGCTGGGCTGAGGCCGGGACACCCCATCCGGACCACGGTGAGCAAAGCTACGTGGGGCACCATCGGATGGTGGGGATGCGGACCCTTATCACCGGCGGGAACGGCGGAATCGGCAAGGCCGTAGCCATAGCCTTCGCCCGCGAGGGTGCGGATGTCGCCTTCACCTATCTGCCCGATGCGGAGCAGGATGCGGAGAACACGGTCCAACTGATCGAGGCCGCCGGCAGCAGGGCGTTGGCACTTCCGGGGGACGTGCAGGATGAAGAGTTCTGCCAGGAGGCAGTTGCCCAGACAGCGGAGGAATTCGGCGGCCTTAACGTCCTGGTGAATGCCGAAGGCCGGATGAACACCAGTACAGGATTCGAAGACCTCAGCACGGAACAATTCGACCAGACGGTCAAGACGAACCTTTACGCCCTGTTCTGGATCGTCAGGGCAGCCCTTCCGCATCTGAACCCCGGAGCGGCGATCATCAACACGTCATCCATCCAGGGCTACCATCCGAGTCCGGCGATGATCGACTACGCTGCCACCCAGGCCGCCATCAACAGCATGACGTTCTCCTTGGCAGAGTCGCTCGGGCCGAGGGGAATCCGGGTTAACGCCGTAGCCCCGGGCGCCGACCAGGGCGCCGGCCAGGACATCCCGCTGGGCCGGACTGGGCAGCCTGCGGACGTTGCGGCAGTGTTCGTGCTGCTGGCCAGCGAGGACGCCAGTTACATCTCCGGTTCCGTTGTGGGCGTCACCGGCGGCAAGCACCTTGCTTAGCCTGGCATGAAGGCATCAGGGCTTCAGGACCACCTTGATACAGCCGTCCTGCTTCTTCTGGAATTTCTCGTAGAGCTCCGGAGCCTCGTCAAGGGATCCGGTGTGGGTGACCAACTGCATGACTCCCAGTGGATCGGCGTCGTCCTCTACCAAGGGCAGTAGCTGGTCAGTCCAGCTGCGCACGTTGCACTGGCCCATCCGCAACTGGATCTGCTTGTCGAACATGGTCATCAGGGGCATCGGGTCTGCTTGGCCGCCATAGACGCCACTGAGCGAGATCGTCCCACCGCGTCGCACCAGGTCAATGGCTGTGTGAAGCGCAGCGAGCCGATCGACGCTCATCGTCTCCATGGCCACCTGGGCCGGCTTATCGGGCAAGAGCGACACGGCTTTATGCAGGAAGGAAGCGACGGGCGAGCCGTGGGCTTCCATGCCCACCGCGTCCACCACGGAGTCCGGGCCCCGGCCCAAAGTTTCCTCGCGGATCTGGCCAGCCACGTCCGAGCTGTAGTCCAGGGTCTCAACTCCGTGCTTCTCGGCCATGGCCCTGCGCTCGGGAACAGGGTCAACGCCAATCACCCGGAAACCCTTGTGAACGCCAATCCTTGCGGCGAACTGGCCAACAGGTCCCAGACCGAGCACAGCAAGGGTGCCGCCGTTCGGCACGTTCGCGTACTCCACGGCTTGCCAGGCCGTAGGAAGGATGTCCGAGAGGAACAGGTACCGCTCATCGGGTGCATCGGAATCGATCTTGATGGGGCCGTAGTCTCCGAACGGAACCCGCAGGTACTGGGCCTGGCCACCGGGAACACTGCGACTGCAGGCCTTGGTTGCACATGTAGCAATGCCCACACGAAATGTTGAACGGAACCACCACGCGGTCGCCCTTCTTGAGCCGGTGGACTTCCGCGCCGACTTCCTCCACGATTCCCATGGGTTCGTGGCCAATGACATCGCCCTTATGCATGTAGGGGCCGAGTACTTCATAGAGATGCAGGTCCGACCCGCAAATAGCCGACGATGTGATCCTGACGATCACATCGGTTGGATCCTGGATGGTGGGATCGGGGACGTTTTCGACGCTTACCGAGCGCCGGCCTTGCCATGTCACGGCTTTCATACTGGTTCTCCCTGCGTTACGGCTGGGTTGTCCCGCGCTGCAGGAGACCCTCCCAGCGAAGCAGAGATGCCACCCCGGCACAAGGCCACCAAGCCTCGACACTGCAGGCGCCCAAGCCTGGATTATGCCTCTGAGCGAAGAGCCGAACGAAGCCGACAACCAAAACCAGTAAGTAATCTGACCATTGGTGTTAATATGATGGGCAAGGGAGAGAGTTTCGGCCAGAGTTGACCGAGGAGTGTCCGCGTTGTCGTCCATGAAAAACCCTCTGGTGCCAGGCGATGCTACCCGTCCCCACGCCGAACCCCTCCAATGCCCCCGATGCCGGTCCAACGAGCATCTGGACTTGGACACGATCGAATCCATCGAGCCGCACGCAGGCGAACTTTTGGTGTTCGTGTCCTACACCTGCTCGCGATGCGAAGTGTCCCACGCCCACACCGCCGCGTTCCATGACGTGGCAGGGGTCCTCAACCGCAACGGGACGGTGTCCGGGCTCTTGCAATTCGGCGGACAGTACTTCCACTGCGGAGAACCCATGCAGTTCGCCCAGTCCTCGGTGCGAAGCGTGTATGCCCCCATGTCCACAGAGGACGTGGACGACGGCCTGCTGGACGTCTATGTGAAAACCCGGGTGATCCAGTGCCGTTGCGGCTTCAGGATGGAGCTGCCGGCATGAGGGTCCAGCGTCGTTTGGAGGTGCCCTGATCGGGGTACACCCCCAGTAGTAACCACAGCGTGGGCAACGAGCGGCGCCCACAGAAGCCGCTCACCAGGGAGGTAATCCACATGGATACAGGACAACTGGTTTTGATCATCGTGTTGGCCGTAGTCGTCATCGCCGCTGTGATTTTTGCGGTAGTGATAGGGCGCAGGAAGAAGGCTGAAGTCAATCGCCACCGAGCCGGCGAATTGCGGGAGAAAGCCGCCGAAGAAGCCATCGACGCCCACCGGGCGAAAGCCGAATCTGCCCAGGCGGAAGCAAACGCGCTGCAGGCCGAAGTCGAAGCGAACCGACTCCGCCAGGAAGCCGAACGCCACGCCGAGAAGGCCAACGAAGCCCATGGACGTGTCGAAGAGCACCTCCGTCATGCGGACAAACTGGACCCGAATGTTGCGGACCGCTCGAATGGCGACCGCTCGAGCGTCCCGGATCGCGCCGGTGATGCCGATCGAGCCGGCACCACGGGTCGTTCGAATGCCTCTGACGGCTCCAATGCCGCCGAGGGCGAGCGTATGACGCGGGACCGTACTGGACGCGATGGATCCACTCGCGAGGGTGACAGGAACTTGTAGGTTCAGAGGAGGTAGGAAGTGAGCATCGTGGTGAGGCGAACAGGTGAGGCAGTGCGGTCGAACGAGTCGAAGGCCACACGACATGCGGTGGATGTAGTCCTGGGGCACTTGGGCGAGATCGGTCCGGCCGTTGCGGCCCTGCGCCGTGAATCTTCCAGGCTTGCCGAATGGGGCGAAGAACTGGCGCTCGTCAGGCTTCGCGGGGGAACTGTCTTCGCCGCGGGCAGTGACGGGTCTTCGCACGAAGCGCAGAGATTCACGTCGGAGCTCGCCGCCCACGATCCCGGAGACGGGTCCGGCTTCAAAGCGATCTACATTCCCAAAGGCGCCAGCGGATCGGACGGCGCCACGGCCAGCATCAGCACCCAGCTGACGGATCAGGTTCGCCGCGGCGACATTGTGGTCCTGCTGGCCGCGAAAGGCATCACCGACGAACTCAGGGATGCTGCCGCCGCTGCCAAAGCGGGTGGTGCTCGGGTGTGGGCTTTGACCGGCAAGGAGTCCAAAGAGCTGGCCGACTCGGTGAACGAGGCCATCTGCATCAACACTGATCCACCGCATGCAGAGGAAGCGCATCTGGTGGCAGTACTGGCGCTCTGTGAGTGCTTTGACGACGCACTGAAGAACCGTAAACGGGAGTAATCCGCCCAACTGACTGGCAGTAGTGGTTGTTTTGACGGCCCAGAACAACCACTACTGCCAGCTACATGCGCTTCCTCCCACTGCAGCTGCCATGTGATCCGCACCTCTTCCGGAATAGTTGCAGACGCCATGCAGTTGGGCAGAATGAACCTGTTTCATTCTGAAAGGAACTGCGCATGCTGTTTTCCCCCTTGGCCCTCGGCGAGCTTGAACTTTCCAACCGACTGGTGATGGCACCCCTGACGCGTCTCCGTGCGGGTGACCAGGGCGTTCCGGGTTCGTTGATCGCCGAGCATTACCGCCAGCGGGCTTCCCTTGGGCTGATTGTCAGCGAGGGAACCTACCCGACCCCGGCAGGCCAGTCATACCCGGGCCAGCCGGGCCTCGTTACCGAGGAGCAGATCGCCGGCTGGAAGCAGGTGACGGACGCCGTTCACGCTGAGGGTGGCCGCATGTTCGCTCAGATCATGCACGGTGGCCGTGTTTCGCACGCCGACATCACGGGAGGCCACGAGATCGTAGGCCCCAGCGCGGTCGCCATCGAAGGCGAGGTCCGCACGCCCAACGGCAAGCAGGCCTACCCCGTGCCGCGTGAACTCCGCACCGACGAACTGCCGGGCGTTATCCAGGAAATCGTCACCGCCTCCAAGAACGCCATTGAGGCTGGATTCGACGGCGTCGAACTTCACTCCGCCAACGGTTACCTGCTGCACGAGTTCCTTGCCCCGAACAGCAACGTCCGCACCGACAGCTACGGTGGCTCCCCGGAAAACCGCGCGCGCTTCGTGATCGAAACCGTTAACGCCGTGGTGGAAGCCCTCGGCGCCAACCGCGTGGGCATCAGGATTTCCCCGGAGCACAATGTACAGGGCATCGCCGAGGTTGATGCCGCGGATGTCCGGGCAACTTACGAGGTCTTGGTGGACACCATTGCCCCGCTCAACCTGGCGTACCTGAGCATCCTGCATCACGAGCCCAAGAGCTCACTGGTTCAGGACCTCCGCGAGCGCTTCAATGGAACGTTCCTGGTGAACACCGGCTTCAGCGAGATCACCACGCGTGACGAAGCGTTCGCCATCATCGAAGACGGCCTCGCAGACGCCGTGGTGGTTGGCCGCCCGGCCATCGCCAACCCGGACCTCGCCCGCCGCTGGCGCGACAGCCTGCCGCTCAACGAGCCGAACGCTGCCACGTTCTACGCCGACGGTGCCGAGGGGTACACGGACTACCCGTTCTACGCGAACTAAAGCGCAGCACCCCAAGATAGACCACGACGTCGGCACCCGCCTGGGGGCCGACGTCGTGGTTTAACACGTGGCCGCCCAAGTGAATGGCAGTAGTGGTTGTTCTGAGCCTCGATAACAACCACAACTGCGAGCGGGTTGGGGAATGTGACAGGGCGCTTACCTGGTCACGGGCCCGCGTTCCTATAGGATTTGGGGCATGGCTGAACCTTCCCCGACCGCTGGCCGTGCTGGCTTTCCCGTCAGCCGCCAAGTGCTGGCCGACCACGTCTACGAGGCCCTTTTGGAGTGGCTCATGGACGGACGGCTGGAACCCGGGGCGGCAGTGAGCATTGACGGGATGGCGCGGGAACTGGACGTTTCTCCAACTCCTGTTAGGGAAGCGTTGGCCCGACTGGAGCATACGGGGATGGTCCGCCGTGTTGCGCTCAAGGGCTATCGCGTGGCTCCTGTCTTCACTCGGGAGGACTTTGCCGAACTGATGGAGGCACGGCTGTCCATCGAGCCGGTCAATGCCCGTTTGGCCTGTTCGCGCATGACGCCCGACGGCTTGGAGGCGCTGAAGCAAGCGGTCGATGACCTCAAGACCGCGCCGCGCGGAGGCACGTTTGCCGAGTACCGCAACTACCTCGAGGCCGACGAGCGGTTCCATCAACTCATCGCCGCGCAGGCGAACAACCAATTCCTCCTCGCCGCATACAACACACTCGGCGGCCAGATACAACGGTTCCGGCTGTTCGGGGGAGTGGGCATCACCGACGCAGAGCAGGCTATTGCCGAGCATCAGGCCGTGCTTGACGCCATGGCCGGTGGTGACCCGGAGAAGGCCGCAGAAATGATGATCGACCACGTCCAAAAGGTGCGTGGCCGGGCGATGGCTGACGCTCCGGAGGAATAGGCCTGCGCTCATCCTTGGGCTCGCTGGCAGTGCTGGCGGGCCCTTTTTACTGAGATCCGTGACCCTCTTCACAGGCATATGTAAGACATATAGGATCTAGGAAGTTTCGCAAAAGGGTTGACAGCTTTGCTTGGTTCGTAAATCCTATAGGAAACAGGATTCCACGAAGGAGTGATCATCATGGCGTACACCGCCGAGAATTGGCCCATCACCGCGGCCCTCCTGCAGTTCCCCGGCACCGACGCTGCGGGGCAGCACGTCAACGACGCCGACGCTTCCGTTTGGGCTTCTGTCCTCCAGGAAGTGAAGGACGCAGGTTTCGCGAACGCGGACCTCACCGATAGCTGGGTTCGTCCCGGTGACCTCAGCAAGGACCGCCTCGCCGAGTTCAAGCAGACGGCGGACCAGGTAGGCATCGGTATTCCGGTCATCTCCGCCATTCGCCGCAGCGTCATCCACACCGCGGATTGGGCCGACAACTTGGCGTACAGCCACCGCACCATTGACGCCGCTGCGGAGCTCGGCTGCGAAGTGGTGTCGTTCGGGCTCCATCAGGCCATCACCCCGGAGCAGCAAAAGCAGCTGTGGTTCTGGACAGTCGAGGGCTACAAAGATCCGGTGGGGGACAAGGAAGCGTGGGGCAACGCCGTCTCCCGGATCCGAGAACTCGGCAAGCACGCAGCAGAGGCGGGCATCCTGCTCTCCCTGGAAATGTACGAGGATACGTACCTCGGCACGGCGGACTCATCGGTTCAACTGGTCCAGGACATCGGCCTGGACAATGTGGGCCTCAACCCCGACCTCGGCAACCTCATCCGCCTCCACCGACCCATCGAGGACTGGCGCGAGATGGTGGCCAAGACGCTGCCGTACTCCAACTACTGGCACATGAAGAACTACATCCGCGACGAAGACGTGGCCCGTGACAGCTACATCACCATGCCGGCCCCGATGGAAAGCGGACTGATCAACTACCGCGAGGCTTTCAAGCTCGCGCTGTCCGTGGGATTCCAGGGCATCCTTTGCACCGAGCACTACGGCGGCGACGGCCTGAGTGTTACGGCCAGCAACCAGGACTACCTCCGCAGGCACGTCCTGCCGAAGACGGACGGCTATGCCCTCGGACAGAGCCAGGTTGCCCAAGGACGCCAAAAGCCCGCGGCCGAATTCGCAGGAGTCTAGGAAATGACCCAAATTTTCGATAACCCGGCAGACTTTGCCGATGAAGCGCTGGACGGGTTCGTGGCCGCCAATCGCGGCTACGTGGCGCGCGTCGATGGTGGCGTGGTCCGGTCCACCGAGGTCCCCCACGGCCAGGTAGCGCTGGTGGTTGGCGGCGGCTCCGGGCACTACCCGGCCTTCGCGGGGCTGGTAGGCCCAGGTCTTGCAGCGGGATCGGCGTGCGGCAACATGTTCGCCTCGCCGGCCGCCGGCCAGGTCTACCGCGTAGCCAAGGCAGCCAACGCCGGTGGCGGTGTCCTGCTCAGCTACGGTAACTACGCCGGCGACGTCCTGCACTTCGGCCAGGCACAGCTCCGGCTGAACGCCGAGGGCATTGAAACCCGTACGGTCACCGTCACGGACGACATCGCCAGTGCACCCATCGAACAACTCGAAAAGCGCCGCGGCATCGCGGGCGACCTCACCGTTTTCAAGATCGCCGGCGCCGCCGCTGAAGCGGGACTTGACCTTGACGGCGTCGAGCGTTTGGCCATCAAGACCAATTACAGGACGCGTTCGCTGGGTGTGGCCTTTGACGGGTGCACGCTCCCCGGCGCAACCGACCCGCTGTTCCACGTACCGGCCGGGCAAATGTCGCTGGGCCTGGGGATCCACGGCGAACCCGGTATCTCCGAACACCCCATGCCCACCGCTTCCGAGCTGGCCGAACTCCTGGTGTCCAAGCTGCTCGCGGACAAGCCCGAAGACGCCGGGGACCGCGTGGTCGCCATCGTCAACGGCTTGGGCACTGTGAAATACGACGAACTGTTCCTGCTGTTCGGCAAAGTTGAGAAGCTGCTCACTGCCGCCGGACTCACTGTTGTTGAGCCCGAATGCGGCGAGCTGGTGACCAGCCTGGACATGTCGGGGTTGTCCCTGACCTTGCTGTGGTTGGACGAGGAACTCGAGCAGTACTGGGCTGCCCCCGCTGACACGCCTGCGTTCCGCAAGGGCAGCATGGCGCCCCGAGCACCTCGCGCCGAGGCAGCATTCGACGACGCCGAAACCGCCGACGTCGAACTTCCCACCCCGGCTGCCGCTGAACTTGGGCGGCAGGCCGTGGCGATTCTCGCCCAGGTGCGGGACGTCGTCGTCGAGCATGAAGCGGAGCTCGGCAAACTGGATGCGATCGCCGGCGATGGCGACCACGGTATCGGCATGCGCCGCGGCGTCGATGCTGCAGCGGCCGCCGGTGAGGCTGCGAGTGGTTCTTCAGTGGCACGTGTCCTGGCGACGGCTGGCGAAGCGTGGAGCGAGCGAGCCGGTGGGACGTCGGGAGCGTTGTGGGGTTCGGCAGTCATCGCGGCCGGGCAGTCGCTGGGAAACCGCGAAACATACAGCGCCGATGACGCAGCTGCCGCCGTGAAGGCCTTCGTTCGCGCCATCACGGAACTGGGCAAGGCCGATCCCGGGGACAAGACCATGGTGGACGCGCTCCTCCCGTTCCGGGACGCCTTCCTGGCGGAGCTCGACGGCGGTGCTCCCGTTGACCGGGCCCTGGCAGTTGCCGCTGCGGCCGCCGAGTCCGCTGCCGCCAGGACAGCGGAGCTGCGTCCGCTCAAGGGTCGTGCCCGTCCACTCGCCGAAAAGAGCCTCGGCCACCCCGATCCCGGTGCAGTCTCCTTTGGGCTGATCACCGCCAGGATTTCTCAATTCATCGATGCACAACTGGCCACCGCTTCTTCAGCGGCACCGGCCGGAAACGGAGCCTGAGCATGAGCAACACCCAAGGCTGGCGCATTATCGTCGGCAACGACGAAGCCGGCGTTGAATACAAACAGGCACTCGTTGCCCTGTTGGAAGCCGACCCGCGCGTGGCATCCGTAACGGACGTGGGCGTTGGGCCCAACGATTCCACCGCCTACCCGCACGTCGCCGTCGATGCCGCCCGCAAGGTGGCCCAGGGCGAAGCCGACCGGGCACTCCTGATCTGCGGAACCGGCCTTGGTGTGGCGATCGCAGCCAACAAAGTCCCCGGGATCCGCGCCGTCACCGCCCACGACAGCTACTCCGTGGAGCGGTCCGTCCTCAGCAACAACGCCCAGGTCCTCACGCTCGGCCAGCGGGTGATTGGCTTGGAACTGGCCAAAAAGCTCGTACGCGAGTGGCTCGACCACCGCTTCGACCAAAACTCATCCTCCGCCGCCAAGGTGGACGCCATCTGCTCCTACGAGCCCGACTACACAAAGGCAGTCTGATCATGACCATTTCTGAAGCAACCGAAGGTTCCGCGAACAACGCAGCCCGGAAGATCGCCGTCGTGGGTTCCGGCTATATGGGTGGCGGCATCGCGCAGGTACTGGCGCTCGGCGGCGCCCGCGTTGCGCTGGCCGATGTGTCGGCCGAAGTGGCGCAGAAGAACTACGACCGCCTGCTGGTGGAATCGGAGCAGTTCATCGCGGACGGACTTTTCCCGGAAGGCTCCACCGAGATCCTCAAGCAAAACCTGTGGGCTGCCAAGGACATCGAAGAGGCCGTTTCGGATGCGGACTTCATCGAGGAGTGCGTTCCCGAAGTTTTGGAGATCAAGCACCAGACCCTCGCCCGGATCAGCGCTGCGGCCCGCCCGGACGCCCTCATCGGCTCCAACACGTCCACCATTTCCATCGCTTCCCTGGCCGAAGCCGTGACCAACCCGGAGCGGTTCCTGGGCGTGCACTTCTCCAACCCCTCGCCGTTCATTCCGGGCGTCGAGGTCATCCCGCACGCCGGAACCTCCGCGGCAACGGTTGCAGCCTCCCGCGAGCTGGTCCACGCCGCCGGCAAGCAGACAGCCGTCGTCAAGGACGTCACCGGTTTCGTGCTCAACCGCCTGCAGTACGCGCTGTTCCACGAAGCGGCGCAGCTGGTGGAGCAGGGCATCGCAACAGCGGACGACGTCGACACCCTGGTGCGTACGACGTTCGGCTTCCGCTTGCCATTCTTTGGTCCGTTCGCCATTGCGGACATGGCCGGTTTGGACGTCTACAACTTCTGCTACAAGTCGCTGCAAACGGGCTTCCCGGAACGATTCGCTACGCCGAAGATCCTGTCGGACCTCGTCGAAGCAGGCAAGCTCGGCACCAAGACAGGCGCCGGCTTCCTCAATGTCCCCGCCGAGCGCACTCCCGAACTCATCGCCTACCGCAACAAGGCCTACGTCGCCATGCAGAAGCTCATTGAAGAGCTCGGCCCGGCACCCATCAACTGACTCTTACCAGGAGAACACACATGACTTTCCCTAGTGAACGTACCGCAATCGTCACCGGCGCCGTCTCTGAACGCGGCATTGGCCGCGCCACCGTCAACTACCTGGCCGCCCAAGGGTGGAACATCGGCATCATCGACCTCGACGACGCCGCCTGCAAGATCGCAGCCAAGGAAATCGCCGCGGAATACGGCGTCCAGGCCCACGGTGTTGGTGCCAACGTTGCCAGCGAAGCCGAGGTCCGTGCCGCGATCGACGAACTCGAAAACGAACTGCCGCAGATCGTCGCCCTGGCCAACGTGGCCGGAGTCAGCTCACCCGTCGGGTACCTCGAACTCGAACCCGCCGAGTGGGACCGCGTGCTCAACATCAACCTCAACGGCGTCCACTACGCCACCCGCCGTGTGGCCGAGTCCATGGTCAAGCACCGCATCGGCCGCATCGTGAACATCTCCTCCGTGTCCGCGCAGCGCGGTGGCGGCACGTTCTCCAAGACCCCGTACTCGGTAGCCAAGGCCGGCGTCATTGGCTTGACCCGCGCCACGGCCCGGGAACTCGGCGAATACGACATCACCGTCAACGCCATCTCACCTGGCCCCATCGACACAGACATCATGGGCGGCACCCTGAGCCAGGAACGCAAGGACGAACTCACCAAGGACCTCGTGGTGAACCGTGTGGGCTCCACCCGTGACATCGCCGCCGCTATCGCCTTCCTCATCAGCGAGGACTCCGGATACATCTCCGGCCAGACGCTGAATGTGGATGGCGGACTGTACATGCATTAGGCCGTCATGCGGACCTGGACACGAGAACGCAAGATCTACCTTGCCGTGGGCATCCTTGCCTGCGCAGTGGGCATGGTGCTCATTTTCTTCCCGCGCTGATCGCGGCTGCATTAGTCATTTCCTGTCACTCAAAGAGGAGTTTCAATGTCTGTTGCCACCAATTCCACTCGGGAGTTGCTGGACACGCCGGTCCTCAAATCGGCGATCTCCAAAGCGTCGCGGCGGCTCATGCCAATGCTCGTCATCCTGTACGTGGTGGCCTTCCTGGACCGCACCAACGTTGGCTTCGCCGAAGCCGCGCTGGAAGTGGACAGGGGTATCACCGCAGGCGCCTACGCCCTGGGCGCCGGCATCTTCTTCATCGGCTACGCACTGTTCGAGATCCCCAGCAACCTGCTGCTCACCAAGTTCGGCGCCAAGGTGTGGCTTGCCCGCATTGCGATCACGTGGGGCATTGTGTCCGCGTGCTTCGCCTTCGTACAGGGTGAGACGTCCTTCATCATCCTTCGCTTCCTGCTGGGTGTCACCGAAGCCGGCCTGTTCCCCGGCGTCATCATGTTCCTCGCAGCCTGGTTCCCCAACAAGGTCCGCGTGAAGATGTTCGCCATCTTCTACCTGGCCCAGCCGTTCTCGCAGATGATGGGTGCGCCGTTGTCCGGTTGGCTCATCAACATCGGCGATCAGGTTCCGGGCGTCGCAGGCTGGCAGGTCATGTTCTTCGTTGAGGGCATGCTCGCCGTCCTGGCCGGTATCGCGGCGTACTTCTTCCTCATCAACAGCCCCCAGGATGCCAAGTTCCTGACCAAGGAAGAGAAGACGGCGCTGTCCGACGTCATGGCGTTGGAGGACACCGTCAAGGAAGAGACCGGTCCCCGCGGAGTTCTGGCGTCCATGCGGAACGGCCGTGTCTGGTACTTCACCGTCATCTACTTCTGCCTTCAGGTAGCGGTGTACGGCGTGACGTTCTACCTGCCACAGCAGGTGGCGCAACTGACCGGTCAAAAGGTGGGCATCGCCGTCGGACTTCTGGCCGCCATCCCATGGTTCTTCGGCATCTTCGCCTGCTACTTCATTGGCAAGGCCGCCAACACGGTGGCTCGTCGTCGCCGCTGGGGTACGGCGCTGTTCATTTCCACCGGCCTCTGCATCTTCGGGTCCGCTTGGGCCGGGGCCAACCAGCTCCCGGCGCTCGGGATTATCTTCATCACCCTGGCGGTGTGCAGCTTCCTGTCCACAGGTCCCATTTGCTGGTCGTACCCGACGGCGTTCCTCACCGGAACTGCCGCCGCTGCGGGCATCGGATTGATCAACTCGCTGGGCAACCTGGGTGGGTTCGTGGCTCCGATCCTGCGCACCACGGTCAACCAGGTCACGGCCTCTGACACCGGCACCATGGGTGTCTACGCACTGGGTGTGTTGCCGTTCGTCGCGGCGCTGCTGATGTTCGGTACCAAGCGGTTCAGCAACAAGGCCGACGAACTGCTGGGAAAGTAAACCGTGATGCTGCCAGCTCCTGACGCAGGCCTGAACACTATGTTCATCGGTGTCAGCACCAAAATGTACATGGGCTACGCACAGTCCTTGGCGTGGTTGGAGCACTTGGTGGCGGAAGTGGACGCCCGTCCGGCCCTGGCGGCCGGGCGGGTGTTCCCGTTTGTGATTCCGTCGTTTCCCGTGTTGCCCGAAGCCGCGCAGTTGGTGAGCGGCACGCCCTTGGTGCTCGGCGCGCAGAACTGCAGCTGGGCCGATGGGCCGTGGACCGGGGAGGTTTCACCGGGGATGCTTGCTGAGCTCGGCGTTGGGCTCGTGGAGATCGGTCACGCGGAACGGCGTCGCTACTTTGCCGAAGACGAGGCGATGATCGCGCTGAAGGTGGGTGCCGCCGTTGATGCTGGATTGACCCCGTTGCTGTGTGTGGGGGAACTGGAAGTCAGTGAGGCCGCGACGGCGGCCGATACTGTGTTCCGGCAGATTAAGGCAGCGGTATCGGGTGATTGGTCCGTTGCCTCGCATCTGGTGGTTGCTTATGAACCGGTGTGGGCGATCGGTGCTCCGGAACCTGCCTCGGCCACGTATGTTTCGCGGGTCACGGCGGCGTTGCGGGACTCGTTGGGTCAGCACGGACTGGGCGGCCTGCCCATCATTTACGGGGGCTCCGCGAAGCCTGGCCTGTTGCCGCAGTTGGACGGGGTTTCGGGACTCTTCCTGGGCCGCTTCGCGCATGACCCGACCAACTTCGGCCGGGTCCTCGACGAAGCCCTCGCCCTGGCTGGCCGACGCTAACTCCCTGCGCGCTGGCACAGGGCCACGAAGCCGCCCAGGTTTTCCAGGCCTTCTGGATGGGTAGGCAGGTAGTTGGTCAGCTCCGGTGAACGTACGACGACGGCACGCCACTGCCCGCGCGAGACCGCCACGTTGATGCGGTTGCGTGAGAGCAGGAACTCCATGCCGCGGGGGACTTCCCCTGCTGCGGAGGCGGCCATGGACACAATCACCACGGGCGCTTCCTGGCCTTGGAACTTGTCCACGGTACCTACGCGAACCCCGCCCAGTCCGGCGGCCCGAAGCTGGTGCTTGATCAGCTGGACCTGCGCGTTGTAGGCGGCGACCACCAGGATGTCGGTCTCCTCCAGAGGGCGTGGTTCGGAGAACTTTGATTCAGCGGACTGGGAGGGGTCGAGCCAGAGCAGGCCGAGGTGGGCCTGGACCTGCCGCACCACCTCTGCCGCTTCCTCGGGTGAGTTGGTGGAGTTTCCCGTGTGGGGGACATAGACACAGGAAATTCCCGGACCGGCCCCTTCCAGATGGCGCTCCTTGGCTGCCGGTGCTGCCTCCAACCGGTTGTCGTAGGAGAGCCCTGAGACTGCGCTGCAGAGATCGGGATGCATGCGCCACGACAACGCCAGGAAATAGCCCAGTTCAGGTGGCAAGGTGTTGTAGCCATCGGACAGCCAGCCGAGTGCTGACTCATCCACGGGCTCCGGGTGCTTGCCCTGCGTGACCTGCGGCAGCTGCTGCGGATCACCGAGGAGGAGGAGGCGCTTGGCAGCGCGGCTCACGGCCATGGTGTTGGCCAGGGAGAACTGCCCGGCCTCGTCGATGACCAGCAGGTCCAGCGAGCCGGCGGGAACCGAACTGCCCACCATTGTCCAGGCGGTTCCACCAATAAGTGCGCCGCCGGGCTTGGACAACAGCTCTTCGACATCACCCTTTCCGCATTGTTTCCACGGCACGGGGTCGCCATGTTTGACCTCCTTTGCCACCCGCTGCGGATCAACGCCGGCCTTTTGCACTGCTGCGCAGAGCATGTTCTCCACCACAGCATGGGACTGGGCCACCACCCCCACTTTCCATCCCTCAGCGACAAGCCGGGCAATGACGTGCGAACCCACGAACGTCTTACCGCTGCCTGGAGGCCCCTGGACGGCAAGGTAGGAGTTGTCCAAATCCTTCACTGCGCCGGCGATGGCATCGATGTAGCCATCCGGCCCGGCCCCCACGGGAGGCAATGAGGCCAGGGTGCGAAGCTGCGGAGGCTGCCGACGCACCAAGTCCAATGAACAGTCCCGGGGCCAGGACGGCAACGAGGCACTGAGCTTTGTGGCCAAAGCTGCCAGTGCCGCCCGCTGGCCGTCCGTGGAAATGGGACTGTCCGGGGTCAGGGCCATGGGGAGTTCGCTGTACTCGGCTGCGCCGCGGGGGAGCCGTTCCGAGATGGTGACAGTCTCGGCGTCGTCCATTTCACCGACTTCGAGGACCTCCGTACCGCCCCAACCGGCGCGGCCGAGCACGGACGACTCCTTGGCGGCCAGGGCATCGGGCAGGGGAGAGTCGAACATCCGGAAGTATGTCTTGCCCGGTTCCAGTCCTGAGCCGTCGCCGGAGCGGCCCACCAGCCGGCTGACGCGCACCGGATTCTTGCGGGGAGTCGGTTTCGCCCAGTCCTGCAGTACCACGCCACGTTCCACGGTGAAGATGTCACGGCCGTCCTCCCATTGGGACACGGGCTTCTCCAAGCGGTCGAAATGCCCCCACCAATGCTGCTTGTCCTCGCGTCGGTGGTACCCGACACCAGCGGCGACAATCCCCACGGCACGGGCATCGGGCGTGGACCGTTCCGTCTCCGGCAGGCCGGCCAAATAATCCGTCAGGGCAGTCTCTTCGGGCGCGGCCTCGTACTTGGGCTGCGGCTCCCCGGAGGGCGGGACATCTTCAACCAATCCACCGGGCACGATGGATCGCTCTGCGGCCCGGGCGAGCAACCAGTTGCGCAGTTCCAGCGTGGACAAGCAGTCGTACTGGTTGTAGTCCCTGATGCCTTCCAAGATCGCAGCGGCTTCCTTGGGATGCCCGGTATCCCTGGCCGTGCAATAGTCCGCATAGGCAACCACGGAAGCGCCGGCGTCGGTCACATCACCGGAACGAAGATGCTGTCCCATGTAGAGGGGCTCGAGTTTCTTGATGCTGTAAGAATTCTCGGAGACCCGGATGCTGTGCCGGACGGTGTCGTAAAGGTCCACCAGGACTCCTTGGCGCAGGAGGTCGTCCACCGCGGTTTCGCCCACCACATGCGCCAAGGAAAGGTTTCTCAGCGCCGTCTTTTCGTAGGCAGCGTAGTGGTAAATGTGCATGCGGGGATAGGTGGCACGGCGTTTGGCCACGTAGTCCAGGAAGTCAACAAACGCTTGGCCTTCTTCGGCTCGGGAATGTGCCCAGAAGGGGCGGAAAACAGGTTCAGCCCCGGTTTCCACGGGGTTCTCGATGACGCCGAAGAGGTACTCAAGCCCCCACTTTCCTGTGGCCGGATCCTGCCACAGGGGATCGCCTTCGAAGTCGAAGAAGATATCGCCCGGGTCCGGCGCCGGGAGCCGGCCGAGGGTGTTGTCCGGGAGGACGTTGTAGCTGACGGCCTTGGCCTCGCCAGCTTTGTCCGTATACCTGACCGTGCCGTCAGGGGTACCGGTGCCGGTTTGAAGCCGGGCTTGCTCGCGGAGTCGCAGCATCATCGAATCGCCTGAAGCGGGCTGTGCCGCCAGTTGGTCGATGGTGGTGATGCCGGCCTCGATCAGCTTCTTGCGCCGGCTGATGCGCATACCAGCCACCATCAGGAGGTCCCGATGCAGCCGGACCTGTTCAGCGCAGTAGTCACAGCGGCCGCACGCAGAGTATCGGGCGTCGCCCCATTGAACCGGGCCATCCTCGGAAATATGGGTGGCCGTCATGCGGAGGAAGCGTTCGCGGCGTTCCTTGAACACCGGGAGGATTTGCGCGAGGGGATGGTGGCTGTGGACTCTGTTGCCGAGGACCAGCGTGACGGTGGGATCAGGCGTGATGCCGGCCTGCAGGAGCTGATCTCCATAGGCGGCCAATTGCAGAAGGGCTGTGACCTTGGCGTGCCTTGCGAGCTTGGTGTCGAAGACGGCGTACTGGCCGCCGGGGCGTTTCACCAGGAAGTCGGAGCGTCCGTGGAACTGGCCGTCGAAGAAAGCTGCCTGGAACACGATATCCGCCCCGGATCCCAAGGCTCTGATGGATTCCGCGTGCTTGGCCGAAAGGGCGGCGCGGTCCATCGCTGTGGCGGGGACGACGTCGTAAACGCCTTTTCCTGTCGCCGGATCCCACGGCCCGAACTCGGCCACGAACTCATCCAGCACGCGGTGCTCGTGGACGTCGCCCAGCTTGGCTGTGCGGTCCAGCATGGCGTCCGGTGCGAAATCCGGCTTGGTGGTGCGGTCGAGTTTTTCGTCGAGCTTCCGGAGAAGTTGGTATTCGCAGGTAGCAGCGATGACGAGGTCGCTGGCCGAGAAGACCAGGTCCTTGGGTGCGCCTGCAGTCTCCGGATCGAGAAAGAACACCGCGACCCACCTACCTTCCATGCTGTGGTTAAACCCTTGCAGCCAAGCTATCAGCGGGCTCTGACAATAGAGAGAGCAGGCAGCTTTGAGCGCCGTGCACTTTAGACTGCACCCATGACTGAAACAGCCCGCATCGCAGACCCCGCTTTCGAAGCCGCCTATCAAGCCGCGCAGAAGAGCCTCAGCGAGGGCGGGATTCCCATCGGGGCCGCACTCGCCCGCGGCGGCGTGGTCATCGCGAGTGGCCACAACGAGCGTGTGCAGCACGGTGACCCGATTGCCCACGGCGAGATGTCCGCACTGCGGGCCGCCGGGCGGCAGAAGAGCTACCGTGACACCACGCTGTACACCACCCTGGCACCGTGTGCGATGTGCACGGGGACCATCATCCAGTTCAAGATTCCGCGGGTAGTGGTTGGAGAGGCAGAGACCTTCCCGGGCGAATTCGAGCTGCTGCGTTCACGCGGGGTGGACGTGGTGGTCCTGGACGACTCCCGGTGCGTGGACATGATGCGCGCCTTCCAGGAGGAGCATCCGGAACTGTGGGCCGAGGACATCGCGGAATAGCCGCCGGGAGAGGAGCGACGGCGGCACCCAAGGGCAAGGTGCCGCCGACGCCGGCTACGGAGGAGCCATAGACCAACTAGCCATCCGACGGCTTTTTGGCAGGCTTCCTCGGAGCCGACCGGCGGGAACGGGCCGCCGGAGTTGAGGGGATCAGTTCTTTGACCTGGGCCAGCACCGAAGCGTTGGCGCCGCGTGCGCCCAGATCCTTGGCGAGGGTTTCCACCTCGGACTTTGCGGCCGCAGCGTCGTCCGCCTTGGCATGCAATTCAGTGCGCAGCTCCACGAGGCCGCGATAGGCCAAGTTGCTCGCCGCGCCCGCTCCTTGCTGATAACTGGCGAGGCCGGCATCCGTCAGCGCAAGCGCCCGCTCGGGGTCGGCGCTGTGGTGCTTGACCATCTTTTCGTCCTTGCGGCGGTAGAAGTCATCTCCCACGGATTGCGCGACGGCGGTGGCCGCCTTGATGCCCAAAGGCTCACCGCCGAAACGCTCGGCTGCTTCAGTGAGGGCATCCAACCCCTTGCTCAAGTGCGGCGACATGGACCCCTCGAAAGCCAAGGTCAGGCCCACCTCACGGGTAAAGAACTCGGGAGCAAACCTGTCCTCTTCCCGTGTGACCGGGAAGCCGACACGCACGGGCAGGGTGTTGGACGCCTGGACGATGCCGTCTGTGGAGTACACGGCCCGGATCAAGTACTGGCCGGGTTCATCGAATGCGAAGCCCTCCACTCCGTAGGCGAGTTGCACCAGCTGGCTGTACCGGTCGCTGCCATCGCTGTCGCCATCCGGAGCAGGGCCCAGCGTGACCATCTCAGGGAGGCCATAGAAGCACACCACCGATTCATGCAGCACGATGGTCCCGTTGGGTTTCTGGACGTAAACCGTGGTGTTTCCGTAGCGCGGATCCAACCTGGCGTCCACCATCACCGGAACGTCGCTGGTGTTGCGCAGCCGGAACTCTATGGAGACCGGCTCCATGTAGTCGAAGAGGCTCTTCGCTGACAGTGTCAGTTCAACGTCGCTGCCCGGCCCGGTCACGGTCATGGCGCCCGCAGGGGATTCCAGATGACCGCCGGATGCCCAGGGATCGCCGCCCATGATCACCGCCGCGCGGTCGCCGTGACGCATATGGAGTAGTTCGTCGTCGTCGAACCGGAAGCGGAAGTTGCCCCAAAAGGCGTCTGTGCCGTTGCGCTGATCGTATTTCCAGTCGTAATTCATCCAGGACAAGGAGTCCGGCCTGGCTTTGTCCCAAGCATGCAGGAAGTTGAAAGCGTGCCCTGCCTCGTGGACCCAGGTGTACAGGAAGTGGCGCATGGCCCACGCCTGGTCCTGGTTTGCGGGGTTGGAAACCAGGTTGGTGAACCATGAGTGGTTGCGGAAGACCGCGAAACCTTGGCGATCCGGTCCGCGACCAGCGCCGCCGAAGCCCGCAGCGGCGTCGAACATGATGCCACCCACACCGGCACTGTCGAAAATCCCGGCCTGTATGCCCCACATGTTCCAGGCTGGCCAGCCTGAGTTGAACTTGCCGAACGACGTTTCCATCGCGTCGTGCAGTTCGCCGACGTTCCACGAAGCGAACCCGGCGGCGCTGTCGTCAATCACCGTATGGACCGGATCAACGGTGACGGCGATCCCGGCATCCCGGTAGGACGATTCGATGGTGATGGTCCGGTTGGATAGATCGGCAGGACGGTTATTGTGCGAGTGGCTGTTATAGACCGGCACCTTTGGTTCCACATCCACCGATGAGCAGTAGTCCAGCTCCAGGGTGATGTCGCGGAAGGAATCCGAGCGGTAGGAACAGGCATACGGCTTGCCCGCCACGCCACCGGCCGTGAAAGTGGCGACGGCTCCAGTGATGGCACCGCCGGACCATGACACCAGGATGTCCACGGTGGTGGCCAGATGGGTTCCTTTCCAGTAACGCACGGTTCCGGAGATACGGGCGTTGCACCGGGTGATGGACACCGTGGGGTTGTCCACGATCCAGGACTCGACATACGTCTTCACCAGTTGGAAGCGGCCGCCGACCCGTACGAACCGCGTGCTGTAGAAGTCGCCGCTGACCTTGTTCAGGACGGGAGATTCAACGTTCCGGCGCGGATCAACGTCCAATCGGAGGTCAAGCGAACTTCCAATCAGGGCAGGTCCACCTTGAGTCCCTTCGTAGCGACCGCTGATGGCTGACGAACGCCAGCATTTCCACCAATCGTCGGGCGGCCAGGGGATCGGTACGGGATGCGGAACGGGCAGCGGCTCCGGAAACGGCGAAGGGCCCGGTGGGAATGGTGGGACGGGGACGGGCGTGGGGCCGTCCGGGACAGGGGTGAATTGGGAACTGGGGACGTTGGGGGTGTCCATGGGGGGATCTTTCTCGCTCTGCAAGCAACCAGTAAAACGTCCGCACCGGCGCGGTCGCGCAGGTGCGATATGACGGTTCGAGGCGTGGCGGGTGCGCGTGAGGAGAGCTCGAAAGGAGTCGATGTGGCCTATGCCCAGAAGCCGTATGTAACCCAAGTTGAGGATACTCCAGCGAATGGATTATATCTAGGGAATCCTTGGTGTTTTCTTGCTCCACAGGTGCCACGATCGTCTGGTCAGGGGTTCCCTCCGAGCGTAGGCTGACCTCATCGGCGTCGGTGCCGAGAGGCCCCTCGTCGATGACCCCAATCGATGAAGGAGTACCCATGAGTGCCGTACGTGAATTCATGACCACCAATGCCCAGTGCATAGAAGAGGACAAGACTCTTCAGGAAGCCGCCATGCTCATGAGGGACCTGGACTGCGGTTCACTTCCTATCTGCGGCCACGACGGCAAGCTCACCGGCTTCATCACCGACCGCGACATCGTGGTCAAGTGTTTGGCCGAAGGCAAGGACGCCCGCGAAGTCCGTGCCAGTGAGCTGGCCACCGGCAAACCGTACTGGGTTGATGCCGATGCCAGTGTTGACGAGGCCGTGGCCATGATGGAGGACCATCAAGTTCGCCGCCTGCCTGTCATCAGCGACCACAAGCTGGTTGGCATCATCAGCCAAGGCGACATCGCCCGCAACCATTACGCCGAGCAGCGCCTGGGCGAAATGGTGGAGCACATCTCCGCCAAGGAGCACATGGCCCACTAGGGCGCACCGTGACAACAACCGCCAGCCGCCGCGAGGCACTCCTCTAGAGGAACGCCTCGCGGCCCGTTCCTTCACGCAGCACGAGTTCGCCGTCTTCGATCGAGACGATCAAGCTTTTTGGCTTTCCTGCGAGCTTCTTCGTGGCGCTGAGTTTCCTGCTGCTGACCTCGACGCCCACGGTGGCACCTTTGGCCGGCAGTTCCACCGTGACTTCGTCAGCCATTCCCAACAGCATCTTGGTGGATACACCATGCTCGGACACGGCTTCCTTGCCGTTGACGGTCACAGTCACGTCATCGGAAACAAACCCGTCCTGAAGGATGATGAGCAGTTCCTGCATGGTCCAACTACAGCACTAACAGGGCCGCCGGGATAGGCCTGCCGGGTACCCGGACCTGAAAGTGTCAGCCGGGTGAGGCAAACTGTCATGGTGACTTCAAATCTCCAACACCAGTCAGCTGACTCTGCCATCCACGCCCTGATCGCCGAAGAACTCGGCGTCAAGGCCTGGCAGGTCAAGGCCGCAGTGGAACTGCTCGACGCCGGATCCACCGTTCCCTTCATCGCCCGCTACCGTAAGGAAGTCACCGGGACGCTCGATGACACCCAACTGCGCGACCTTGAGGAGCGGCTTCGCTACCTTCGTGAACTGGAGGAACGCCGCAAGACTGTCCTCGAGGCGATTGCCGCTCAAGGCAAACTAACCCCCGAACTGGAGGCCGCCGTCGTCGCGGCCGATACCAAGGCCCGGCTGGAAGACATCTACCTTCCCTTCAAGTCCAAGCGCCGCACCAAAGCCCAGATCGCCCGCGAGGCAGGGTTGGAGCCGCTGGCCGATGTCCTCCTCGCCGACCCGCAACGTGACCCCGCCACCGAAGCCGCCAAATACCTGAACGCCGAGCACTCCATCGAAGATGCAACCACGGCGCTCGCGGGTGCCCGCGCCATCCTGGTGGAGCGTGTGGGGCAAGACCCGGAGCTCGCGGAAGACCTGCGAGAACGACTGTGGAAGCAAGGGCGCATGGTGTCCCGCGTCAAGAAGGGCATGGAGGCCGAGGGCCAGAAGTTCAAGGACTACTTTGAGTTCACGCAGGTTCCATCCGGCATGCCGTCGCACCGTGTGCTTGCCCTCTTGCGTGGTGAGAAGGACGGCGTGCTTGAGTTGGATCTCGCCGAAGCGGACCCCGCCGACGACGACGCCCTGGCTGCCGCTCGCGGCAAGTACGAGAACGCTGTGGCCAAGTGCCTTGGGGTCGCCAACCAGGGGCGTCCCGCCGATACCTGGCTGATGCAGACCGCGCAGCTCGCCTGGCGTGGCCGGATACTGGACCGCCTCACCACGGACCTTCGCGGGCGCATGTTCGCCGATGCGGAAGATGAAGCGGTCCGTGTTTTCGCCGCCAACCTCCGGGACGTGCTGCTCGCCGCCCCCGCGGGTAACCGGGCCACCCTGGGCCTGGACCCGGGACTGCGCACCGGCGTGAAGGTGGCAGTGGTGGATGGCACCGGCAAGGTGGTCACCACTGACACTATTTATCCGCACGCGCCCGCCAAAAAGTGGGACGAAGCCTTGGCCACCCTCGGCCGGCTCGCCAAGCAGTACAACGTGGAACTTGTGGCGATCGGCAACGGAACGGCATCCCGCGAGACGGACAAGCTGGCCACGGAGCTCATCAAATCCCTGGAAGCCGCCGGCTCCAAGGGGATCCAGAAGCTCGTAGTCTCCGAGGCCGGAGCTTCGGTGTACTCCGCGTCTGCGCTCGCCGCCTCGGAACTGCCCGGCATGGACGTCTCGCTCCGCGGCGCTGTCTCCATTGCCCGTCGCCTGCAGGATCCCTTGGCCGAACTCGTGAAGATCGAACCAAAGTCCATCGGCGTGGGCCAGTATCAGCACGACGTCACCGCAGCGAAGCTGGATCGCTCCCTGGATGCCGTGGTGGAGGATTGTGTGAACGCCGTGGGCGTGGATGTGAACACCGCCTCGCCGGCGCTCCTGAGCCGAGTGGCCGGCGTAGGCCCGCTGCTGAGCGAGAACATTGTGGCCTACCGGAACGAGAATGGTCCGTTCGCCAAGCGCAGCGACCTCAAGAAGGTTCCCCGGCTGGGCGCCAAGGCGTTCGAACAGTGCGCCGGCTTCCTCCGGATCACCGGGGGAGCGGAGCCTCTGGACGCCTCCAGCGTGCACCCCGAAGCGTATTCCGTGGCCCGCAAAATCCTGGTGGCAGCGGGAGGCGGACCCGCCACGGCGTTGGATCCGCAGGCGTTCGTTGATGGCATCTTCGGCCTGCCAACGGTCAAGGACATCATGTCCGAGCTGGAGAAGCCCGGCCGCGATCCCCGTCCCGCGTTCAAGGCGGCGTCGTTTTCTGAAGGCATCGAGAAGATCTCCGACCTCAAGCCCGGAATGATCCTGGAAGGCACAGTGACCAACGTTGCCGCCTTTGGCGCCTTCGTGGACGTCGGAGTGCACCAGGACGGACTCGTCCACGTGTCGGCACTGTCCAACAAGTTCGTCTCGGATCCGCGGGAAATCGTGAAGTCCGGCCAAGTGGTTCGCGTCAAGGTGCTTGAGGCCGATCCTGAACGCAAGCGCATCTCCCTGACCCTGAGGCTCGACGACGAACCGGGCGCTGCCGGTGGGCGCACCTCCGGCGGTCGTGCCTCGGGAGCGCAGCGCTCAGGTGGACAGCAGGGCCAGCGTGGTGGAAACCAAGGCCGGCCCCCGCAGGGCAACCCCCGCCAGGGCAAGCCCCAGCAAGCGCCGGCCGCTCCCGCCAACACAGCCATGGCTGAGGCGCTGCGAAGGGCCGGACTCGGTAAGTAGCTCCTAGAGGCCCGCGGTCCTGGCTGCCCACTGCACTGCATCCGCCGGTTGCAGTGCAGTGGGCAGCCAGCGGCCTATGCGGGCGAAGGCATCCCGCCGAATGGGTTCGGGCGACAGGAAGATGTCGTGGAACGCGTTCGGCAACCGGCTCACTGTGACGGTGTCAGCCAACGACAGCGAGCGGTGGGCCACGGCGTCGACGTTCAGCGCGACGTCGGCCGTGAGGGCGTCCGCGGACCATTTTGGCTGAAGGTAGCTCTTGTCCGAGAGCAGCACCAGTACGGGTACGTCGATACCAAGGCCCGCTGCCACGGTGGCTTGGCCACGGAACACTGCGTCGAGGAAAGCCGGCGTGATAGGGAAACCTCTGTCCGGCCGCCACTCGAGGTTGTACTCCCATTCGCCGTCCAAAGCGGCGGACACGGCGCGGGTGTAGATGCCCGGATCCACCGGCGGCAGGGGGGCCAATGGATGGAGCTTGGCGTGGAGTCCCACCAGGGGCGCAATGGCACGCCGGCCAAGTTCGGTGGCTTGGAATTCCAGCCACGGGCTGTTGAGGATCAGGGCCGAAGCGACGCCGGGGTGACGATGGGCCCACAAGCTCAGGGTGAGACCACCCGTGGAGTGGCCCAGCAGAATGAGGGGCCTGTCCCGGCCAGGAACACCAGTACGACCCATGGCTTCGAGGGCTGCTTCGATGTCGGCGTCGTAGTCGGCCAGGTTGGTGACGAAACCTGGCACGAGCCCAGGAGCGAGACTGCGGCCGTAGTTGTGCAGATCCAAGGCGTAGAACTGTGCGCCGGCACGATGCCAGAATTCTGCAAGGTGGCGCTGGAAGAAGTAGTCGGACCAGCCGTGCACGTAGAGGACGTCAGCATCGATACGCATGCCTTCCGGCCCGTCCAACCATTGCGGACCGGAACCGACGTACCGCACCAAGGTGGCGACAGCGCCGTCGTCGAGTTTCAGCGTTTGCTGTTCAAAGCCTTCGCCAAGAATGTCCGGTCCCCACGGCTGCGTCATGAATTTGATCGTAGCCTCTCACCGGCGTCGGGCTTTTGTTCTTTCTGCCAGGGCCAGCGGCCGGTGATTTCCAGTTCGAGGGAGAAACTGAGGAACGTACGGATCAGCACAATGATCGCCAGGACCCCGACGCTCTCAAAGGTGGGGGTGACCGCGACGGTGCGGATGATGTCGGCGGCCACCAGGAGCTCAAGGCCCAAGAGAATGGACCGGCCCAGCAGTTGCCGGTACGAGCGGTAGGGGGAGAACGGCGCGAGGCCGGAGGCGCGCTTTGGCTGGTAGCCCCTGAGGGCCATGGGGATGGAGACCAGGGCCCCGATCACCATGACTGCCACGCCGGCGAAATCCATGTACCGGCCCACTGCTTCGATGATGTGCTGGAAATCCATGGCCCTCCCCGGGTAGGTGCGTGCACCCACCGTCTCACACAACAACCAACGACGGCGGCAGCCGGTTCCGTAGCTACGGAACCGGCTGCCGCCGTCGTTAGTCAGTGAAGAGTGCCGCTACAGCGCGGGCGCCGGGACCGGGAAGAACACCCGGGGATCCTGCAGCAGTGCCGGGTAGTCGAAGTCGGAGCGCTTGATCACGCTGGTGACCTCGAAGTTGCGGGCGAAGCGGCCATCAACCGTGATGGGTCGGCCCTGGATCAGGCCGACGGCGAAGGTCTGCCCACCGTCGAACGGAACGGCCAGCTCGGTCTTGCCAGGCAGGGTGTTGAACGCCTGCTCCTGTGCCTGGCGCTTCCGGGTGGGCTTCTTCTCGCGCTGCTGGACCGGACGCTTCTTGGGGCCGCCCACCTGCCGCCGGGACTTCTCCTCGGCATACACGAACTGGTATTCGTCGGGGTCTGCAGCAGGCGCAGCCTTGGCCTTGCCATGCGGCGGCATGCTGACGGTGGTGAGCTGCTCCGGGGTGAGGTCCTCCACGTTGGCACGCAGGATGAGCAGGCGGTCGTCCTCGGGGTCCTCCGGGTGGAATTCGTGCTTGGGCTCCGGCCAGACGTACTCGAGCTTTTCCTCGGTGCCCGGGAAGACCTGGGCGTAGTGCTTGGGGTCCTTGCCCATCAGCTTGGAACGGTGGCTGAGGTGCAGGTCCTCGTGTCCCAACCACGGCGGCATGATGATCCTGGAGGCGTAGTCCGGGTGTGCGGCCTGCGGGGCGAACTCCGCGATGTTGTCCCGGGTGTTGTCCGGGTGGCCGCGCTTCATCCACTCATCAGCCATCGCGAGGCCGTACAGGGTGAGCGCCGGGACGTGTCCCATCCACATTCGGACGGCCGGGTGCTGCTGCCAACCGTACTCCGGGATCACCAATGCGCGGAGGACCTGGAGTGCTTCGACGCGCTGTTTGCCGAGCCTTGAAGTGTCGAGCGCCGCGGCACTCTCACGGAAATCGGCGAAAGGGAGGAAAGTCTGCATCCTTTCAGTTTGAGGGTGCCGAGCTTGAGAACCAAGTTGAGTGCTCCGGGACACGTGCGCGGATGGGGCCTAGAGTTGTCGGGTGGAAACTTTTGGCGAGAAAACTACGACCACGGCGCCCCCGGTTGCCGAACTGCACCTGCACATCGAAGGGACTCTCCAGCCAGAGCTGATCTTTGCGCTGGCCGAACGCAACGGCATCGAACTGCCATACGAAGACATTGACGAACTGCGCGAAAAATACCAGTTCACGGACCTGCAGTCCTTCCTGGACCTCTACTACGCCAACATGGCGGTCCTGCAGACCGAGCAGGACTTCACCGACATGACGCGGGCCTACCTCAAGCGGGCAGCAGCTGGGGGAGTGCGCCACGCGGAAATCATGATGGATCCCCAGGCACATACCTCCCGGGGCGTGGCGCTGGAAACCTGCGTCAACGGTGTGGCCAACGCCCTGGCGACATCCGAGGAGGACTTCGGTGTTTCGACCCTCCTCATCGCGGCATTCCTGCGGGATATGTCCGAGGATTCCGCGCTGGAGGTGCTGGACCAGCTCCTGGCCATGCACGCTCCCATTGCGGGCATCGGGCTGGACTCCGCAGAGGTGGGCAACCCGCCGTCGAAATTTGAGCGCTTGTACCAGCGCGCCGGCGAGGCGGGCCTGCGAAGGATTGCCCACGCTGGTGAGGAAGGACCGGCCTCCTACATCACCGAGGCGCTGGACATCCTGCACGTGGAGCGGATCGATCACGGTATCCGGTGCATGGAAGACACCGATGTAGTGCAGCGGTTGGTGGCCGAGCAGGTGCCGCTCACCGTTTGCCCGCTGTCCAACGTCCGCCTCCGTGCCGTGGACACCTTGGCTGACCACCCCCTGCCCGAGATGCTCGCGATCGGTTTGAACGTTTGCGTGAATTCGGACGATCCCGCCTACTTCGGCGGTTACGTGGACGACAACTTCGAGCAACTGGTGAAGGTACTGGAATTCTCGGTGCCCGAACAGGCCACGCTTGCTGCCAACTCCATCCGGTCCTCCTTCGCCAGCGAAGCCCGAAAAGCGGTGCTGCTGGACGAGGTCACTGAGTGGGTCAAAGCTTCGGTGCCGCACGCCTGAAGCGGGCAGCCGAGACCCGTAGATCACTTGCGGCGCCTGGGATGTCACACTCGGTCACGACACACGGTGTTTACCTTCAGCAGTCGCGGGAATTAACAATTCATTGGCAAACTGCAAGGGAGTATCCACCGTAGAAGGAGAAGCATGGGCGCGAACACCGCCGAGAACACCAACCTTCGTCTGAAGGCCGTACTGGACATCCTCGCTGAAGGCGTGTGGTCCGGGGCAACGCTGAACGCCGGCGAAGTGCTGGCCGAAGCGACTGCGCGCGTTCCTTTCAACGATCACGAGGCCGAATTGCTCAGTGGCGGGATTCCGCGGGGGCACAAGACCTTGACCTCGGCGTCGGCCAAGTTGGTCAAGGCCGGCTGGCTGGTCAAGGGCCGTTCCGGCTGGACCATTCCGGAGGACGGTCTGCGTGCGACGGTTGCCTTCCCGGATGTCGCAACTTTTGCAGCAGCGCTCGACGCCGGAACGCCGGTTCCAGCCGATGTTCCGGTGCCCACGGCCCCGCCGGCAAAGGCCCAAACAAAGAAGGCAGCGACGACTAAACGCGCCGCGACGAAGAAAACTGCTGCTCCCACAAAGAAGCCCACCACACGCAAGGCGCCTGCCAAGAGCAAGGCGGCCTCCGCCGTCGAGACTTTGCCGCAGCCGGACGCCGTTGCGATCGCGGGAGACTTCAACAAGATCCTCGGTGCACCCGAGGACTGGGCTCCGCAGTACGACGAAGCCCAGATGACGTTCAACCCTCTGGTCCAGCTATGGACGCTGACGGCCGAACTGCCCGCTGGCTTCTACACGTACAAGATCGCATTGAACCGCTCGTGGGACGAGAACTACGGTGCGTTCGGCACCCGCGATGGCGCCAACCACGAGTTGAACCACGACGGCGGAACCGTCACCATCACGTACAGCCACGAAACGCGTGACATCGTGATCGGCTAGCGTGGTTAGGGTGATTCATGACTAACGAAGCCCTTCGCCTCACAGCCCGCATCACCGGCGTTGTCCAGGGCGTGGGTTTCCGCTACTGGACTGCCCGAAGAGCCGAGGAACTGGTGCTGAGGGGGACCGTCCGCAACAACCACGACGGGTCCGTGCAATTGATCGCCGAGGGTTCAGCGGCCGACGTTGACAGCCTTGTGAAGTGGCTGCACTCAACGCGGGCACCTGGCCGCGTTGAGAAGGTGGAATTCGAGGTCTCAGACGGAACAGGGGAGTTCGACGACTTCCAAATCGTCGATTAGGTGCCGCTGGGTCCGGGCGACGCAGTCATGAGTCCGGATTCCTTGGCTGCCAGCAGCAGTTCCTGGTCGTATGCCACCACGGCGTCCACTTGTAGTCTGATGGCGGTCGCCAGATGAATTGCGTCTGCGCTCCGAAGTTGCCTGGGCAGCGCTGAGGCATACATCAAGTCCGAGCGGGTGACGTCTACAAGGTTGAGGCCGGAAAGAACATCGTTGACCTGATCGAAGGGCAGGCTGCGGCGGCGTGCTGCGCAGTGAAGCTCGGTGTACAGGAGCATCGAAGCCACCAAGTGGCCTCCCGCGACCCTGACTTCTTGGAGATGGGTGGCCAGGGCGTCGGATTCGTGCTCTTCCACAACAAGCTTCAGGATCGCGGACGTGTCCGCGTAGACGATCACCGATCTCCACGTAGATCGGACAGGATCTCGGTTGTGGTCATGTCGCTGCTGACGCGCTGCAGGAGGCGGAAATCCACGGGCGACTCACTGGCTGGGCGGACGCTCCCTGCTTGGAGCAATCGCTCGAAGGGCGAAGCCGAAGGTGGAATGAGGGTGGCCGTCACCTCGCCGTTGTTCGTGACGTCGATGACCTCGCCATTCTTGACGCGTTCGAGGATCTTACTGCTCTGGTTGCGCAGTTCGCGGTGCGGAATAGTGGTCATGATCTACCTCCGTAGCAATCGTAGCACTTGCCGCCTTGGTTCGGACGTTGCCGTAAATATATAGACTGGTCTATTATTTAGCTATGCCCTCTTCATACCCCAAAGGACTCGCAACGCGGCAGCGCTTGGTCGACTCCATGCTCGCCCTCATTCAGCTGCACGGCTATCACGGCACAGGACTCAACACGGTGCTGGCGCGATCCGGTGCCCCGAAAGGCTCCCTGTACTTTCATTTCCCTGAGGGTAAGACCGAACTCGGGATTGCCGCTGTAGGGCTGGCCGGAGATCAATTCGGTGAGCTGATCGGCACGGCTGCCACGGCGGCCTCCTCGCCCAATACCGTGGTAGACGCCTTGGTCGCCGAACTCAAGGGCATCTTGGAAACCAGTGACTATCAGGCCGGTTGTCCGGTCTCCTCCGTTGCCTTGGACGCAGGTTCTGAGAACGAGCCGCTCAGGGAAGCGTGCAGCAAGGTGTATGACGCCTGGGTCGGCGCTGTGTCCAGTTACCTTTCCACCTTCGGGCTCAACAAAGAGCAGGCGCAACCTTTGGCGACGTCGATGATCTGCCTGGTGGAGGGTTCGCTCATTCTGTCCCGCGCCCACAAATCCACCCAACCCCTGGACGCTGCTGCCGGGACGCTCAAAATGCTGATGAAAGCAGTTCCCGGCGAGGTGGGCGCATGAGCTCCCGCCACGCTCTGGTGTTCGGGGCCACTGGCCACATCGGGCAATGGCTGGTCCGCGAACTCTTGCGGCAGGGTGTGGCCGTCACAGCTGCGGTGCGCACCGAACGTTCTTTCCGCCGGTTGGCTGACTGGTTGTCTCGCCACGACGCCAACGGAACCGCAACGCCGCTGCTGGTGGACTTCAGCGTGGGCGACCTAGGCCTCGATCCGGCGTCGGGCGCCTTTCGGTCCGTGACTGAGGTCCACAACGTCGCTGGCGCATTCGCCTTTGGGATGACTGCCGCGGATGCCCATTCTGCCAACGTGGCCAGCGCCGAACGCGTGGTTCGTTTCGCCGCGAAGTTGCCGGCGCTGACCAGGTTGGTGCATCTGTCCGGCTATCGGGTGGGCGGTCAGGATCCGGCCGAGGTTCCGTGGGCTGTAGAGCGCCGTGCCAGCGAGTACAAACGCCTGGGCGCCTATGAGGGATCCAAGGTGGAGTCCGACGCCGTCGTGCAGGCGGTCGCGCTTTCCTTGGGCGTTCCCTTCACCATGGTCAATCCGGCCACCGTGATAGGAGATTCCGTCAACGGCGAGTCCAGCCAGGTGCTGGGTCTCGCCAGCAGCGTCCTGGACCTCTTCCATGGAAAACTGCCCGCGCTGCCCGGGAACAACCGCACGTTCGTCCCGGTGGTGACGGCGGACTACCTGGCCGCATTCATGGCGCTGGCCCCCGTCACGTCCGAGGCGGAAAACGCCTCGTACTGGGTGCTCGATGACGCCACGCCGCCGTTGCCGGAGTTGCTGAGGATGCTCGGGAAGCACTTGAATGTTCGGGTGCCGTGGCTGAAAATCCCCAGCGGTCTGCTGAAGAGACTGCCACCCAAACTCACCGGCGCGGATCCGGAGACGCTGTCCTTCCTCTCGGAGGACCGGTATCCCACCATCCCCGCACTCTCCTTGGCGGAGCAACACGGACTGCACCATCCGCCCGTGGAGACGGCTTTGAGGCGATGGGCGGACTATCTGGTGGCGGCGGAACTCGCTGCGTCAAGCAATCGCGTGGCTTCGATGTAGTGTTCCAACGGCTGCAAAGCGGGCTGGGAAGACGCATCGCGCACAGCATCCGCGCCAACCGCATTGGCTACCGCAAGGGCATGGCTGTGCTCAAGGCCGGAACCAAGTGCCAGCACCAAGGCTGCGCAGAAGGCATCCCCGGCTCCAATGGTGTTGGCAATATCAGTGACGGGCACGGCCGGGGCTTCGGCCACGCGTTCGCCATCGACGAAGAGTGCCGAGCCATCGCCACCATAGGTGACGGCCACCAACGGAGCGTTCTTGAGGGCCGGAATCAGCTCATACTCGGTCTCATTCACGATCACCAGGTCGCAGCGTTCCAGGAGTTCAGGAATGATCGGCGCGGCCGGGGCGGCGTTGAGCGCAAAGAATCCCGGTGCGCGGCGGGCAGCTTCCAGCACCACGTCCTGGTCCACTTCGAGCTGGCAAAGCAGGGCCTCATCGTCACGGAAGGTGATGCCGTCCAAGGCCACCGAACCGTTGGCGCCCGGGCAGACGACAATTTGATTCTCGCCTTGGCCGTCCACCAGCACCAGCGCGGTTCCCGTTGCGCCTTCCACTTGGGCAATGTCCTGAACATCGACGCCGGCACCGGCCATGGCGCTGAGCAGTGTCCGTCCGGCTTCGTCCTGGCCCACGGCCCCCACCATGCGGGAATTGCTCGCTAGCCGGGCGGCGGCAACAGCCTGGTTGGCGCCCTTGCCGCCGGGCTGCTGTCGGAGGACGGCACCGCCCACGGTTTCACCCGGGGAGGGGAGCCGGCTGGCGGTCGCGGTGATGTCGAGGTTAATGCTGCCCACAACCGTGAGCGTGGAGGACAAAGTAGGCGCAGAAGGCTGAACGGGAGTGCTCATGGAAGGTCCTTTTTGGAAGAAATCAGCTGAATGTCAGGAGGACTGGATAACGGAGAGGTGGCCGGCTTTGGCAGCCACGAGGCACTTGGCGAGGTAGAACGGGGAGCCATTCCGGCGCACGTATTGCGTCAGGACCAGCACGGGATCGGAGGGACGGAGTCCAAGTAACTTCGCACGGCTGGGTCCGGCAGTGCTGAGGCTGATCTCGCACTCGCCGGGTCCTAGGTTTGCGCCGGGAAGCCCGCTGAGGACTTCCAAGAGAGTGGAAGCCGGGAGCGTGGGGGCCTCAGCTGCCTCGGCCAGTGCTTCGGCTTCAGGAATTCCCTGTGAGACGTTCTCCTGAAGGTGGGCCACGGGCTCCCCGTTCCGGATGAGCACGCTCTCCCAGAACCACACATCCTCATCGGGTTCCACCCCGATGCCCGGGGCCACGAACTCCGATGCCGGTTGCTTGATGGCGGCTACCCGCTTGACCTGGATGTCCTGGTCCGGCCCGCCAAGAAGTTGATCGAACGGACGGATGTGTTCGATGCCAATGCGGGGCAGTGAATCTGCCACGAAACGTCCAACTCCACGGCGTGCCCGGGTGAGGCCGTCTTCTTCGAGCAACATCAGGGCCTCCCGGATCACGGTACGGCTGACGTCCATCATGGTGCCCAGCTCGGTCTCCGTGGGGAGCAGCGAACCAGGCGGCAGGATCTTGGTCCGGATCGCTTCGGCGATGCGGGAGTAGGCCGCGACGCGCAAAGGCTGACCCGGTTGGGTGGCGATGGGTCTGGACAGGAATTGGACGGCGTTGTCGGTCAAGGGTGCCTCACTTGAGATGGGTTACCGACACTGTACCGGAAGACTGTGACAGGTTGCACAAGCTCGTAATACATGCTTGTATAACAACTCACATCTCGTGGCGCCGCCCCGCGCCCTCGGACAAAGGAGTTTGATGTGAACATCCCCACCGCCACAGGCCAGCAGACTGCAGACCCGCAGTCCCCAGCCTCACCTCAGGCCCCTGCAGCAACGGCAAACACGGACGAAGGCCGCTTCCACGGCAAGGCCGCCGCCCTGCTGATCACCACGTTGGTCCTGGCCGTGCTGGCCTTCCAGCTCAACGCCAGCATGATCACTCCAGCCCTGCCGCACATCGGTTCCTTCTTCGGTGAGACGCCGGAAGCCGTGGCCCAAGTGCAGTCGATGTTCTTCCTCGCCGGTGCCATCGCCGGTCCCGTGATCGGCCGCTGGAGTGACTTCATCGGCCGGCGCAATGCGCTCCTGCTGGTGCTGGCCATCATGGGTGCCGGTACGGTGCTGTGCATCTTCGCCCCGACCCTCCCGTTGCTGGTCACAGGACGCTTCATGCAGGGTGTCTCAAGCGCCATCTTCGCGCTCTCCTACATCGTCCTCAACGAGTACCTTCCCGCCCGCCTCTTCGGCACGTCCATCGGCATCATCGCCGCCATCAACGGCGGCGTCGGCGGCGTGGACGGCTACTTCGGCGGGCTCATGGCCGAGACGCTTGGCTTCCAATCGATCTTCGTTGCAGTGCTCGTCCTGGCCGCGATCGCCGTCGTCTGTGTCATCAAGGTTGTTCCGGGCGGTAGGTCCACCGTGGCTCCGGGCCGGATGGATTGGTGGGGAGCGGGTTCCCTGTCCGTGTTCCTGGTGTTCATCACCTACTTCGTGTCCACGGGTTCCTCTGCCGGCTGGACCTCTCCTGCCGCGCTTGGCCTGCTCGCCGGCAGCATTGCGTCCTTCACGGCCTTCTGGCTCATCGAGAAAAAGCGCGAAACCCCGTTGGTTGCAGTCCACCACCTCCGTTCACGCCAGGTGTGGCCCGTCATCGCCACCACCGTGCTGACACTTGCGGGCATCTTCGCCATCATCAACTTCACCGTGGTATTGCTCAGCCAGGACAAGGAAAACGGCTTCGGATTGACCGCATCACTGGCAGCCTTGCTGTTCCTCACCCCTGCCGCATTGATCGGCGTGTTCGCCGCTCCACTTGCCGGCTGGATCGCCGACCGCCGCGGCTGGATCAAGACCGTCCGCGTAGGCACCGCAACCAGCCTCGCCTGCGCGATCGTCGCCGCACTGTTCGCCCACAACCAGATCGCGGTCCTCATCGCGATCGCCGCCTTGGGTATCTTCTACAACGGCTTCTTCCTCACCGCCATCAACGGCCTGTCCGTCCTGCTTTCGCCCAAGGAAGCACCTGCGGCACTGCCGGGCATCAACGGTGCCTCCTTCGGCATCGGGGCGAGCCTCGGCGTCGTGGTTGTTGCGCCGTTCGCAGGCCAAGGCACCGCGGCCGGGTACTCTGCTGCCCTCTGGATTTCGGTGTCCATCACTGCCCTCGCGTTCATCGTCAGCCTGTTCATTGCCGCCCCGAAGGGCGAAAAGATCTAACGCACGACGCCGGCACGCGGCCCTGACTCGCCACCTGCCCCAGCTTCACCCCACCACAGAACCAGCAGTCCGCTACACCTGAAACGAGAGACCATGAACCAGCGCACCGCCGCCCCCTTCTTCCTTGACTGCGATACCGGCATCGACGACGCCCTTGCCCTCGCCTACCTCCTGGCCTCCCCGCGGGCGGACCTGGTGGGCATCGGCACGGTCAGTGGCAACGTCAGCGCAGCCGGAGGCGCCCGGAACACCCTGGACCTGCTGAACCTGGCCGGCCACCCGGACATACCCGTGGCGATCGGGGCGCACGATCCGCAGGTGGGCACCTTCCACGGCGGCGCGCCGCATGTCCATGGTGACAACGGCATCGGTGGAGTGGACCTGGTTCCGTCAGACCGCGAGCCGGTCAAGCAAACGGCAGCCGAACTCCTGGTCCAGTTGGCCCACCAGTACGCGGGGGAGCTGCGCCTGGTGGCCATCGGCCCGCTGACCAACATCGCCGAAGCCTTGCGCCTGGAACCCCAGCTGCCGCAACTCATCGCCGAAGTCACCATCATGGGTGGTGCCGCGCTGGCGCCGGGAAACATCTCTCCTGTGGCTGAAGCCAACATCGCCAACGACCCCGAAGCGGCAGCCGAGGTCCTGGCCGCCGACTGGAACGTGACGTTGGTACCCCTGGACGTCACCATGACCAACGTCCTGGAGGAACACCACCGCCAGGAACTGCTCGCCACCGAGCACCCGGTCTCGCAGGCCCTCGGCGAGATGCTGGGCTACTACTTCGGCTTCTATATCGACATTTTCGGACGTGCTTGCTCGGCGATGCATGATCCCCTCGCGGCCGCCATCGCGGTCAGGGGGGTGGAGCTCACCCTGGCTCCGACCGTTCGCGTCCAGGTGGACACTACCCACGGCCCCGGTCGCGGCCAGACCGTCTGCGATCTCCGCGGGCAGTACGCCGGCTTCCCGGAGCAGCGCGGTGCGCGTTGCCGCGTGGTGCTGGGTATCGGGGAAGACTTCGCCCCTCACCTGCTCGGCACCCTGCAGGCGGCTTGGCTCACTGAGGAACAGGCAGCGGCGCCCGTCGCCTGACTGGCGGGAAACCAAGGCCTGGACGACGACGGCGGCAGCGGCCCGCCGTCGTCGTCCTCGTTTAAGGCCTCTAGGCATACATGAGCGAGCCCGGCGTGGTGAGTTTCTCGCCGGTCTCGAGCCAGGTCTTGAGGCCGGAGAGGATCATGGGCCAGCCGCCGTAAAGCTGGTCGTTGGCGCCCTCGCGGAGCTGGTCGTGCGTGACGGTGAGGTGGCAGGAATCGCCGACTGGCTCGATCTCCCACGTGATCCGCGATGTTCCCTCGGCCTTCACGTCCTCGCCCCAGAGCGCCCGCATGGTTTGAACCAGCCGGCGCGGGGGATCGACTTCGATGTTCTCGCCCTCGCCCAGCGGTGCATCGGCTTTGACGTTGTGCATCTCGAAGCGGCTGCCCGGGGTCCAGTCCGAAGTGAACGTGTTCCCGAACTGGTACTTACTGCGGATGTCGCTGTCCGTGATGGCTTCCCAGAGCAGTTCCGGCGTGGTCTTGATGTAAATCTCGAAGATCTTTTCCATGGGACTTTCCAATCTGGATTTGAGGTCGCTGAGCGCAGCGGCCCATGGTTCTGCGTATTTACTCACCCAGCGATCGTGGATGAGGCGGATGGGAACCGGGTTCAGGAAGTGCAGCTTTTCGCGCCCCCGACGGCGGGTGACCACCAATCCTGCATCTTCCAGCAGCTTGAGGTGCTTGGCGATGCCAAAACGGGTCATCTCAAACCTTGCTCCGAGGGCGGTGGCGGACTGGCCATCCTCACGGAACAGCTCATCAAGCAGCTCTCTGCGGGTGGGGTCTGCCAAGGCCTTGAACACGGCGTCCATGGGCTCAGGATAGGTGACTGTTTGGTCACGTGTCAACGGATTGCAGCGAATCTGCCGGAGCGCTGCGAGACCGCCGGAACACTGCGACCTCGCCGTTCCTAGCCGGTGTTCTCGCACGCTTCCCGCGTTATCGGGGCGACCTGGAGAAACATCGTCCGATAGTTTCCAAGGCAATCCGGAAAGTTAACATCACCATCTGGCTCCCTCGCCCGTCAGTACAGTGATTCCGGGCTCGGAAACTCCCAGTCATGCGAGCAATTGCGCGGATTGGCTGACCTCTGGTTGCTCTGAAGTTTCCGATACCGACCTGTTGTTATTGCGTAAACTTTACGATAGTTTCTCTCTGTGATGTGAGTCGCACTGCGGTGCAGGGCGACGACGGCCGAGTGAAGGACAACGATGACCATCCACCCTGAGGATTTGCGGACTGCCGAGGCGCGGCTGCAGCAATTGCATCAACGAATAGGCGGCATTGCGTACGGCGGGGATTACAACCCCGAGCAATGGCCGCGCGAAGTATGGCTAGAGGACGCCAAGCTCATGCAGCAGGCGGGAGTGAACCTGGTGACCTTGGCGGTCTTCTCATGGAGCCGCTTGGAAACCAGCAACGGCGTTTTCGACTTTGGCTGGCTGGACGAGGTCATGGACCTGATGCACCAGCACGGCATCGGGGTGGACCTGGCAACGCCTGATGCTGTCCCTCCGGCTTGGCTGGTGGAACAGCACCCGGACATCATGCCCGAACGCCCGGACGGAAGTATCTTCGGATTCGGATCCCGCCAACACTTCGATGTCTCCCATCCTGTGTACCGCGCCAAGTCGCTGGTCCTCGCCGAGAAAATGGGGGAGCGCTACGCCAGCCATCCCGCACTCCGCATGTGGCACGTGGGCAACGAGTACGGACCCACGTCCTATGGACCGTGGGCGGAGAAGGCCTTCCGGGAATGGTTGCAGCGGAAGTACTCCACTTTGGATGAACTGAACGAAGCCTGGAGCACTACAGTCTGGGGCCAGCTCTACTCGGACTGGAGCCAAGTCCGAGTCCCCGCCCAGCCCCGCACATGGTCCAACCCGTCGCGTCGGCTGGATTTTCATCGCTTCACCTCAGACAGCATGCTGGAGCACTATAAGGCCGAGCGGGATATCCTCCGGCGCCACAGCCCGGACCTGCCGATCGTCACCAACTTCATGCGCTTCTACAAGACCAACGACTACTGGGCCTGGGCAGCCGAAGAAGACGCCGCCGCCCTGGATATCTACCCGGACCCGCGTGAAGAGGACGCGCATATCGCTGCTGCCTTGAACTTCGACCTCATGCGTTCCCTCCGCCAAGGCCAGCCGTGGATGGTGATGGAACAGGCCACCGGTGCCGTCAGCCAGTGGTCCGTGAACGTGTCCAAGCTTCCCGGCAAGATGCGCCTGGGTTCCTATCAAGCCATTGCGCAGGGCGCGGACTCGATCCTCTTCTTCCAATGGCGTCAGGCCAAGGGCGGGACTGAGCGCTACCACTCGGCCATGGTGAACCACGCCGGACCCAACACCCGCATCTTCCGCGAAGTTTGCGAGCTGGGGCAGGAGCTCAAGACGCTGGGCGACGTGACGGGCACCCGGTCCACAGCCAAAGTGGCCATCGTTTTCGACTGGGACTGCTGGTGGGCGCTGGAGTTGGGCAACTCGCCGCGCTCGGACCTGAACTACGCCCAAGAAGTCCTGCGCCTCTATCGCCCGCTTTTCGACGCCAACATCACCGTCGATTTCGTCAATGCCAACAGCGACTTGTCCGCGTACAGCCTGGTGATCATGCCGGCGTCGTACCTCCTCACGGACCAGGCCGCCGAGCGATTCGAAAGCTACGTGACCTACGGTGGTCGGCTGGTGGTCTCGTACCTGTCCGGGATCGTGGACCAGGACAACACCATCCGCTTGGGCGGTTACCCGGGTGCGCTGCGGAAAGTGCTGGGCGCCTGGAGCGAGGAAATGCACCCGCTCGCCGGGGATGGCGAGCAGGTGAAACTGTCAACGCTCGACGGCGGCACCTCCTCCGCGAGCTACTGGACCGAGCATCTGCACGCCGAAACGGCGGAAGTCCTGGCCAGCTACTCGTCCGGTCGGTTGGCGGGCGCGCCGGCCGTCACACGCAATTCATTCGGTCAAGGCATGGCACTGTACCTGTCGGCGCGCGTCGAGGACGGCCTGCTGGCGCAGCTCCTCCACGACGAACTCCGGAGCGCCGGTGTGGAGCCGGAACTGAACGCACCCACGGGAGTCCAGGTCCGCCGTCGTACTGGCTGCAGTGCCGACGGCACCAACAAGAGCTTCCTCATGGTGCTCAACCACAACGACGCGCCGTCCAGCGTGGACGTCCTCGACGGCGGCACGGACCGGATCAGTGGACGCACGGTTCAGGGGGCGGTCGAGCTCCCTGCGAACGGCGTCCTGATCCTCGACGAAACAGCAGGATAGGCGGGGACCATGGCACTACGACTGGATGTTCCACCCAAGGTGGTTCCGGGCACCGAGGCAAGCACAACGAAAAAACGTCGCGACAAGCCCGGGAGCTGGAAGCTGGCGATCAAACGCGACTGGCGTTTGTACACGCTGTTAGCGCTGCCACTGCTGTACCTTTTGATCTTCAGGTACCTGCCCATGGCCGGTAACGTCATTGCATTCCGCCAATTCCAGCCCGGCGGCAGTATTTTCGGCGAGAAGTGGGTTGGCCTCAAATACATCACCCTCTTCATCAACGATCCCAGCTTCTGGCAGGCATTCCAGAACACCATCATCCTGGGTGTCCTGACGTTGGTTTTCTGCTTCCCGATGCCCATCATCTTCGCGCTGATGCTCAACGAATTGAGGTCGCAGAAGTTCAAGAAATTCGTACAGACCGTGGCCTACCTGCCGCACTTCATGTCCGTGGTGATCATCGCCGGCATGATCCTGCAGAACTTCTCCATGACGGGCACCGTAAACCAGATCGCGGAGTCACTGTTCGGCACCACCGTGAACTTCACGCAGGACCCGGGATGGTTCCGGCCCATGTACATCAGCTCGGAGGTTTGGCAGACCATGGGCTGGGGAGCCATCCTCTACCTCGCCGCGCTGACGCGGGTGGACGAGTCCCTCTATGAGGCGGCCCGGATCGATGGTGCCAACCGCTGGCAGCAGACCTGGCACGTCACGCTTCCAGCCATCCGCCCCACCATCATCACGTTGCTGATCCTGAATATCGGCACGTTCATGGCGGTGGGCTTCGAGAAGATCCTCCTCATCTACAACCCGCTCAACTTCGCGACCTCAGACGTCATCTCCACCTACCTGTACCGGGTAGGCCTGGAATCCAGCAACTTCAGCTACGCGGCCGCCATCGGAATGTTCGAATCCGTCATTGGCCTCACGCTGATCCTCTCAGCGAACGCGGTTTCCAAGCGCCTCGCAGGAACGAGCCTGTGGTGAACAAGACAGCTACTGCCAACAAGGGTTCTGCAGCCCAAGGCGTCCTCCTGAAGGACATGCAGGTTTCGCGCGGCATGCGGATCTTCCGGGTCTTCAACCTGGTGTTCCTGCTGCTGGTGGTGTTCCTGACGGTGTATCCGTTCCTGAACATCATTGCCCAGTCCTTCTCCAGCGAAGGGTTCATCAACGCCGGGCAGGTGAACCTGTTCCCGATGGGCTTCAACACCGAGACGTACAAGTTGATCCTGGCCGACTCCACCTTCTGGAACAACTACGGAAACACCGTCCTGTACACGGTGGTGGCAACGGGCATTTCCATGGTCCTCACCACATCCTTCGCCTACGCGATCGCCAAGAAGGACCTCAAGGGACGCAGCCTGTTCATTGGCCTCGCCGTGTTCACCATGTTCTTCAACGGCGGGCTGATCCCCAACTACGTGCTCATCAGCTCCTTGGGCATGAGGGACTCCATCTGGGCCGTGGTGCTGCCGAATGCCATCAGCGTGTTCAACCTGCTCATCATGAAATCGTTCTTCGAGAACATGCCCCGCGAACTGGAGGAAGCAGCATCGATCGACGGGCTCACGCAGTACGGAATCCTCTTCCGGGTGGTGCTGCCGCTCAGCAAAGCAATCATGGCCACCATGGTGTTGTTCTACGCCGTGGCCAACTGGAACTCCTGGTTCCAGGCCTTCCTCTACCTCGATAACCCGGATCTCTTTCCGGTCACCATCTACCTGCGCAACATGATCGCCGGAGTCACCACAGCGGGCTCAGCCGGCGGCACAGCGGAAAACGTCGGTCAGATCGCCGCCAACATCCAGTCGGTCACCATCGTCCTGACCGTCATCCCCATCCTTTGTGTCTATCCCTTCGTCCAGAAGTACTTCTTCTCGGGCGTCATGCTCGGCTCCGTCAAGGAATAAGCCTTATGAAAGGAAACCCCATGATTCACACACGAGAGTTCCGCCGTCGGGACTTCCTGGGACTCGCCTCCGTTGTCACTATCGGACTGATGATGACCAGCTGCGACTCCGACACCTCCGAGAAGGTGGATACGTCCAAGTCCCGCAACGGTGCGATGGAAAGCTTCAAGGTAGGAGACACGTTCAAGGCGACGGTGCCGCTGACGTTCACCTTCTTGTTCTCCGACCAGCCCACGTATCCGTACAAGAAGGACTGGCTGCTGTTCACCAAGATGGCCAGCGACAACAACGTCACCCTGGAACCCACCATCGTTCCCAACAGCGATTATGAGCAGAAGCGCAGCCTGCTCATCAGCTCCGGCAGCGCCCCGGAGATCATCGCGAAGACCTACCCGGGCCAGGAGTCGGCGTTTGTGTCCGCCGGTGCCGTGTTGCCGGTCAGTGACTACGTGGACCTGATGCCGCACTTCCAGGAGAAAGTGAAGAAGTGGAAGCTCGAGCCTGAAATTGAAGCGTTGACCCAGGAAGACGGCAAGTACTACGTCCTTCCCGGTTTGCATGAGGAGCTGTGGCCCGACTACTCGCTCTGTATCCGGAAGGATGTGCTGAAGAAGGAAGGTTTGTCCGAGCCCGCAACGTGGGAGGAGTTCCGCGACGTGCTGCGCGCGCTGAAGAAGGCCTACCCGGACGTGGTTCCCTACTCCGACCGCTTCAAGGGCGATAGCGTCTTGAACATCGCCGGTGCGGCTTTCGGGACTGTGGCCGGCTGGGGCCTGGTGGATGGACTCCAGTTCGATGAGGACAAGAAGGAGTTCGGCTTCGCTGCAGGGTCGGGCAAGTTCAAGGACTTGGTGACGTACTTCAACTCGCTGGTGTCCGAGGGGTTGATGGACCCCGAAAGCTTCACCCAGACTGACGATTCCGCCATCCAGAAGTTCGTATCAGGCAAGTCGTTCGTCATCAGTGCCAACTCGCAGAACGTCATCACGTACCGCACCTCCATGGAACAGTCCCTGGGCAAGGGCAATTTCGAGATCGGCAAGATTACCGTCCCCGGAGGGCCTGCCGGCGATGTCATCGGCGGCACCCGGCTGGAGAACGGCATCATGCTGAACTCGTCCGTGAAGGACAAGGACAGTTTCGTGGCACTGATCCAGTACATCGACTGGTTGTTCTACAGCGATGCCGGGCAGGAATTCTCCAAGTGGGGCGTGGAAGGCACCACGTTCACCAAGGACGGCGGCAAGCGCAAACTCGCTGCCGACATCAACTTCCAAGGACTCAACCCGGCCGGTACCAAGGACCTGCGAGTGGACTACGGCTTCTCCGGCGGCAACTTCGCCTACGGCGGCGCCACGGAACTGCTCCACTCCACATTCAACGAGGAAGAGCTGGCGTTCCAAAAGGCCATGAAGTCCAAGAAGCCGCGCCCGGTCGCCCCGCCGGTGCCGTTCAACGACGTCGATCGCGAACAAGCCACGTTGGCGCTCACCCCGCTCAAGGACCACGTCAAGCAGAACACCCTGAAGTTCATCACCGGACAGCGCAGCCTCAGCGAGTTCGACGCCTACGTGAAGGAACTCGACAGCAAGGGCCGGACAAAATACGTTGAGCTGGCCAACAAGGCCTACAAGGCGTACGCGGACAAGAAGTAGTACTGATGGCAGGCAGGAAGCCGGAATACGGGTCCGGACCATTATTCAAAGCAGCCGGAATTGTCTACGGCGTCATGATCGGCGATGCATTGCTGGTACTTACCAACGTGGTGGTGGTTCTGGTGCCAGTGTTGGTTGGCGTGATCGGTCCTGTGGCGCTGCTGGGTTTTGTGCTGCTCGGACCCTCCGTTGTGGCTTCCTGCTACGCCTTCAATCGGCTCCTGTCAGGCGAGGACAGTGGGGTGTTCCACGACTTTGTGAAATCGTATCGGAGCAACTTCGGCCAAGCAGTGGTGGTGGGGTTGCCCTACCTGCTGTTGCTGGCCATCATCGGCTTCAACATGGCTGTCCTGCCTGGATCCTTGGACGCCGGTCTCCTGACCGCAGCACGAACAGGACTGGTGGGGCTCGCGCTCATGGTCTGCACCGCAGCCCTGAACGCGATGCTCCTCCTGTCCCGTTTCACCTTCAGGACACGTGACATCTACCGCTTGTCCGTTTACGCCCTGGGGGCCCAGAGGCGGGTGTCCCTGGGCAACGCCGGAATCCTGTTTGTCACTGCCTTCGGCTTGCTGATGACCACAGCGTGGTTAATCCTCTTTGCCGGCGGGCTGGTGGTGTACCTGTTCTGTCTGAATTCCCGGCCCTTGCTGGCGTTTGTTGAGGGCAAGTTCACGGTGCCCGCTGGGCCTGCAGCGGCCGGCTAGAGATTCGTCCGCACAACAGCTCCCTGTGCGATGACAGTGCTGACCTTCTCCAGCGCTGAACCATCGGTCAGGGGATCGGTGTCAACCACCACGACGTCGGCCATTGAGCCGCGGACCAAGCGTCCCACGTTGTCGCCGCGTCCAAGCAGGCGGGCGGCGTTGGTGGTGGCGGCCTGCAGTGCTTCCAGGGGTGTCAGCCCCGCTTCTGCGAGCAACCGGGCTTCTGTACCGATCGGTGTCACATCCGTTCCGAACGAATCGGTTCCGGCCACGATCGTGACACCGGCATCCTTGGCTGCCCGAACAGCGGCCTGCAGGATCGGTGTGTATTCCTTGCCGCGGGCGGCCAGGATGGGATTGGTGGAATTGGCCATGCTGGTGATCGCATCCATGGTGGGCGTGAAGAATGTACCCCGCCGGGCCATATCGTGGATGGTCTTCTCCGTCATGAAAACGCCGTGCTCGATGCTCCGCACACCGGCACGGACGGCGCCGTCAATGCCCTCTGCGCTATAGGCATGGCAGAGGACGCCGGCGCCCTTGGCTGCCTTGACGATGGCGCCGATCTGATCCACGTTGTACACCAGCTCGCGGGGGTCCTGCTCGGGAAGGCCTGCGCGTGGGTTGGCGCGGGTCTTGATGACCTGGGCACCCCGCTTCAGGTTCACTCGGGTGAGGTACGCCAGGTCCTGGGGCTCCTTGACGCCACCGCTCAGTGTCGCCAAAGGTGCCAGATCCGGATCGGCCAGGAGGGAGTCGCCCTGATCCGGCGAAATGAACAGGCCTGCTGGAGTCATCCTCGGTGAGAGGCCGGGCGCCCACGACGGCAGGGCGGCCAGGGCGATGTCCTGATAGAAGGTACTCGAACCGCTGCGGACGCTGGTGGCACCGCCTTGCAGGAGCGCGCGGGCGTCGGCCAGCGCATTGGCGTGGACGTGTGCATCGACGAGTCCTGGAAGCACCCATCTCCCCGAAGCGTTCAGCACCCGGGCACGTTTGGCGACCGCGGCCACGGCTTTTCGGGTCTCGTCCCGGCTTCCGACCGCGGTGACTTTGCCGCCATCGAGAACCACCACGGCGTCGGACACAGCGCCGCCAGTCTTCGGATCCACCACGGTTCCACCCTCGATGATCACTGCCTGGGTGGGCAGCGGCCTGCCGTGATAGTTCGGTCCTGACTGCGGGCTGTCCGCAAGGGCCGACGGCGCTGAGGCCAGTTGGGCAGCGATTCCGGCTACGGAGATTCCTGCCAGTGCGGCGGCTCCGGCGAGGATGCCGCGACGAGGCAGTTCACCTTGTGGTTTGGGGGTTGAGGCGTGGTCGTGAAGGCACATCTTTGTACTCCTGGGGAACGAACGGCTGGCGCCGTTGGGGACGAGCGTTCAGCTATTTGGTATTCCAGAATGCCCTATCACAAAGCCTTCAGGCAAGTATTTATAGACGTGAGGCTGGAACGCTTCTGTTTGGTATGCCAAAGCTAGGAATCTGTCGTTGTCACTTGTTCCCGCAGGATGTCCGCATGTCCGCAGTGCTGCGCCAGTTCACGCAACATATGGAGGTAGACCCATCGCAGGGGGAGTGGGCCGCGGCGGTTGCCCAGCACGAGGTCGTCGAGTCCCAAATGCGCGGCAGCCCGGCGCGAGGCCTCGCACGCCTCCACATGAGCCGCCTGGATGCTGGCAACAGTGTCATCGTCGTTGAGGATGAATGAATCGTCGGGCGTGGCTGGGATGCCAATCTCCGCACGGGACCTTTGGGTGATGGCTTCGTCGAACCAGACCTTCTCAACGAAGATGGCGTGCTTCACCAAGCCCAGGAGCGTCGTACGCGAGGCGACCAGCCGTCGTCGTGCCTGTTCTTCGGTGAGCCCGTCCAGGCTGGCGTTCAGAGCCCTCCGGTGCTCGTCCAGAAAAGTGTCGAATTGTGCATGTGCATCCTGGTTGATGACGTCGTCGGCGAAGGTCGGAGGGAAGCCGCTCATCCGAAAGCCACGGTCCCGTCGTCGTTGATCTTCCAACCGGGGTTGTGCGCAATTTCCCAGACGATGCCGTTCGGGTCCTTGACATGACCGTGGAAGATACCGCCGAAGGCGCCGGCCTGGGCGGGCTTCACCACAGTGGCACCCGCCGCCACCAGCTGATCGATGGTGCTGGACACTTCCGCGGCGCTTGCCACGTTGTGCGAGAGTGTCACCCCGCTGACGCCGGCCGTGGGCGTAACGCTGTTGAGGTCCTGATCGAACTTTTCGGCGTCGAACAACCCAAGCACCAGGCCCGGCGCGACGTGGAAGAAGATGATCTCGCCGGGCACGTCCATCAGCGGATCCCAGCCCAGCCCGTCCTTGTAGAAGGAACGGGCGTGGCCGAGATCCGCCGTGGCGAACGTGATGAAATGCAGTCGCTGGTCCATACCGGACATGCTAGCGACAAGGTACGACGGCGGCGCTCAGCTCAGGTGCTGACGCGCACCGTTAAGGTGGGTAGCCGGGGCATCGAACAGCGCCGAAACGTGATCACCCAGTTCGCTGACGTGGGTGTAGCCGGGGAACTTGCGGTGCGGTGCAGCTTCCCGCATGGCGTCGTCCAGGAGGGCCTTAACGACGAAGACCACGGCGGCGGAGGTCTGCTCCTTGGGTTCCGTTTTGTGGCCTGACTGGACCTGGTGGAAGCCATCAGCGACGCCGAGGACCCAAGCTTCGGAGGCGGCCTTAATGGCTGAGTAGCTGGCGCCGGAGGCCGTGGGGTTGGCTGCGGCAGTAGCCGAGACGATGGCCAAGCGTCCCCGGGGAGAGGATTCCAGATCGGTGTAGAACGCGCGGGACGTGTTCCGGAGGGTCGTCATGATGCTGGTGTGAAGCACCTCCCAGTCCTCGTCTTTCTGTCCAACGATGCCTTCGCCGCCGCGCCAACCACCCACAAGGTGGATCAGCCCGTCCACGCTTCCAAGCTCGGCGCGCACCGACTCAGCCAGATCCTGCACCGCTGCCGCGTCCGCCAGGTTGCAGGTGTAAGGCACCACGTGGTGGTGGTTCCCGGCCAGCGCTTGGAGGCGTTCGGCGTCGAGGTCCACTGCAGCAACGTGAGCGCCCAGTGCCGCAAGCGACGCCACCACGGCCTGGCCGGCAGCGCTTGTTGAGCCGGCAACCACAACGGTGAGGGGCCGGTTGGCAGGCGTGTTGGCAGATGCCACGTCATTGTGGTCAGTCGAAGTGGGCAAGGTGTGTCCTTCCAAACGGTGATCATGGTCAGAAGGAGCTTACCGAGCAGCCTCGAATGCTTATGCTCAGATTACCCGAGAGTAAGAATCTTTCATGCTGAGACTAGAGGTGGCGGGCTAAGGACTCCCGACAGTGGGGCTCAAGTGGGAGGATGGATCAGTGGATTCCCTCTTCGACTTCCTTGGCAGTTACTGGTGGCTCATCTTCCCCATCGGCGGTATGGCCGGCGGTTGGGCCAGGTCGTGGTCCAAGGCCAGCGAGGAACGCCACCGCCGCAAGGTTGAGCTGCTGAAATTGCGGAACCAATTGGCGGTGCACGAGGAAGCCAACCAGGCGGAGGTGGTCTCGCTGATGGCTGCGCACGACTCAGTGAATCACCGGTGGCTGGATTACGAGCTGGACGTAGGCAACCTCATTGATTTCCCGCTCATGACCGACGTCCGTGAGCCCCTCACGGTTGCCTTCCTGCGTGCCAAGAAAGAAGCCGATGGCCTGCGTCCCGAAGCGGCGGAAGACATTTCGACGCCGGCCCGCCTGGCTGAGTACCGGGCCGCCGTGCACAGCTACGAACTCGCTTTCGATGTTGCCGAGCGGGAGGCCAGGCGCATCAAGGACGGCAACTTCTCCGGCCCTGAGCGGCAACGGCTGGCAACAGCCAGGAAGCTGCTGCGCATCGCAGAGGATACCGCCGCCACCCCGGCCGAACGTCAGACGGCATATAAACGGGCCCGCAAGGAACTCGATGGTTTGATCGTCCTGCCGGAGGCCACGGTTGCCGCGCTGGAGAGCAAGATCATCAGCATGTTGGACACCCGCAAGGACCCGGACACGGACGTGAAGTTCGCTTGATGCGCAGCCGCGTACAAAGGTCCGTACCTTCGCATCCCGCTTTGGGTGGCTAGCGGAGCTTGACGCCCATCACGGTCCGCACCATCGTCCCCGCCACGTCGTCTTCGAGGTGCCGCATTCCGATCCGTTCAGCTACCCGTCGCGAAGCCATGTTGTCCGGGTGAATGATGGCCACCAGGCGACCCGCCCCCACTACATCCCGGGCGTACTCCAGGCAGGCCAAAGCCGCTTCCGTGGCATATCCGCGGCCCTGAAGCTCCACGCGCACGTGATAACCGACCTCCAGCTCCAACCGGCCATTGACGTTTTGCCACGTTAGCCCGCAGTCGCCCACGAATTCGCCGTCGTGCGTCTCCACGAGCCACAACCCGTATCCGTGGCGGCCATAGTTCGCCTGGTTCCACTCGATCCAGGCGGTTGCTTCATCCCGGGTTTTCGGCGCCGGGTAAAACGTCATCACCTCAGGATCTCCGAGCAAAGCGCTCAGCGCTCCGAGGTCGGGGAGCGTCATCTCGCGGAAGCGCAGCCGGTTCGTAGTGTGGGGAAGCATCTCCGAAGCCTACCTGCCGCTGAGCTGTGCCTTCACTACCTTCTTTGAACCCTGCCGGGCCACTTAGCAACCAAAATAGGCTGACTTCGGGCCTTGTGGAAGCCAAAGTGGGTGGTGGCGGCACAGGCCGGTGGTTAGCCCAAGCCGCGCACCTCCACCGGGGTCAGCATTTCCCGCTCGAACCCCACAACACGCCGAGGCCCGTGCAGGATGACCTCGTGGGAAGCAGCATCGGAAGCACTGGATGTGCAGACGTGCAGCTTCACCAGCCCGGGCGTCACCACGCGCTGAAGGTCCAGCCCAGTGAAGGACGTGCGGTCGGTGTGAACCACAAAATCGACGACAGCGGACGCGCCGGCTTCCAGCTCGACGCGTGCGTAGCCGATCAGCTCGCGGACCGGACGAACCACTTCGCCCACCGGATCTTCCAAGTACAACTGGACGATCTCGGCTCCGCTGCGGGATCCGGTGTTCGTGACCGTACAAGTGACGGTGACCGAGTCCGACGTCGACATCGTGGGAGTGCTGCATTGGTGATCCGACAGGTCGAACGTCGTGTAGGACAGGCCGTGCCCGAACCCGAACAGTGGCGAGGGGTCCAATGCGCTGACTCCGCTGGGCCCGGCGAGCTTCGAATGCAGGTACGTGCCTGGCTGGCCACCGGACGTTCGCGGCACCGAGACGGGCAGCTTCCCGGAAGGATTGACGACGCCGGTCAGTACGTCCCAGAGCGCCTCGCCGCCCTCTTCGCCCGGGAAGAATCCCTGAACGATCGCGTCGGCACGGTCCACGAAGTCGCCCAGCGCGTAGGGCCGGCCGCTGAGTACCACCACCACGGCACGGGTCCCGGAGTCGGCGCAGGCCTTCAACACACGGTCCAGCATCCGGTGCTGGTCGCCCGGAAGGCGGAGGTCGGCGGCGTCGTTCCCTTCGCCCGAGGTGCCCCGACCGAACAGTCCAGCATTGTCGCCCACCACCACCACGCACGTCTCCACAGCGGAAGCCACCTGGCAGGCCTCAGCAATCTGTTCCTCCGTGGCTGACTCACAATTGCCCGTGACGGACGTGGCCACGGAGCCGAACCGCTGAGCAGCAACCGCCGCCACCGAAGGAACAGAAATCCCCATGGGGACGTCAGGGTGCGACGCTCCCACGTGGGCATCGAAGGAGTAGCAACCCAGCATCGCGAACGGGTCGTCTGCCAGGGGCCCGACAACAGCAAGGGAGCCGGACGCGGGCAACGGCAGGGAGGGAGTTCCGTCAAAAGTCCGGTTGCTCAGCAAAACCAATGACTGCGCCGCCAGTTCACGAGCCAGCGCCCGGTTGTCCCACGGATCCAAGTCAATCGGGCCGGACAATGCCGGCGGAACAGCGGAGAAATCAGCGGACAACAGTCCCACTTGGGCCTTCTGCGTCAAGACCCGCCGCAACGCCTCGTCAACAACGGACTCGTCCAGCCCGCCTTCGTGGATGCGACGCAGCAGCGGCTCACCAAAGCAGTTCACGGTAGGCAGTTCAACGTCGACGCCGGCACTCAGGGCCAGCACGGCAGCGTCACCGGAGTCCGCGGCAACGCCGTGGGTGACGTCCAGGAACGCGACGCCGAAGTAGTCCGCCACTACCGTCCCGGCGAAGCCCCAGTCCTCACGAAGCAGCCCGGTCAGCAGTGCGCGGTTCGCGGCGGCCGGTACGCCGTCGACGTCGGTATAAGCGTGCATCACCGAACGGGCGCCGCCGTGGCGGAGCGCCATTTCAAACGGCGGCAGCATGACGTCGGCGAGTTCGCGGGGGCCCATGGAGACGGGTGCGTGGTTGCGGCCGGCCTGGGAGGCGGAGTAGCCGACGAAGTGCTTGAGCGTAGCGACGATTCCCGTGGACTCCAGGCCCTGGACGTAAGCGGTGGCTACGGTTCCCACCAAGTAGGGGTCCTCACCGATGGTTTCCTCCACGCGTCCCCAGCGGAGGTCGCGGACAACGTCCAGCACGGGAGCCAAGCCTTGATGCACGCCGAGGGACCGCATGCTGGTGCCAATCCTGGCGGCCATCTCCTGCACCAGTTGGGGGTTGAACGTGGCACCCCACGCCAGCGGCACGGGAAACGCCGTCGCCTTCCAGGCGGCCAGCCCGGCCAGGCATTCTTCGTGGACCTGTGCGGGAATGCCGAAGCGGGAGGCAGCCATGATTTGCTCCTGCGCGGCGGCCAAGCGTCGTGCGCCCTCGGCCGGTTCCACGGGAACGGTGCCATACATGCGGGTGATCTGGCCCAGTCCGTCGGCGATGATGTCGTCCCAGGAGCGCGTGTCTCCAGCCATCTGGCTTTGCAGGGGAGCAACGGAGTCGCCGTCCGTGGAAGCGTTGACCCAGACGCCCACCAACTGCGCGAGCTTCTCCTCGAGGGTCATTTCACGGATGAGGTGCTGGACGAGGTCCGACGCGGGAACGCGGGCAAGTGCTTGCTGATCGGCGGCGCCGGTGCTCACAGGCTTCTCCTTGGATTCTGTTGATGTTTTTTAGAAACTATCAGAAACTCACATTTACTTTCTAGCCTTGAAAAGTGTTGATTTACGAGCAGAATCTCCCTAGCGTTGACGGAGTGCCACGCAGAATCGGAAGAACGGCACCGAGATAAATCCGAAACTTTCGGAACTTTCTACTCAAGAGACCTAACGGAGAGACGCGCATGCAGACGTACAAAGTGGCCATCGTGGGAACGGGCGGCATCGCAGCCGTCCACGCATCCAACCTGGCCCGCACCGACAACCGTGCGGAGTTGGTGGCCGCGTGCGACGTTGACGACGCACGCCTGCAGGCCTTCGCCGACGAACACGGAATAGCCGGGCGGTATCAGAGCCTCACCGAGCTGCTGGCTGAGGCCAAGCCAGACATCGTGCACCTATGCACCCCGCCGATGATGCACATCGACCAAGCGATCGAGTGCCTTGAAGCCGGCGCGCACGTGCTGTCCGAGAAGCCGCCGGCTCTCAGCTTGGCCGATTTCGACCGCCTCAACAATGCTCAAGCAAAGGGCGGCGCGCAGTTCTCCTGCGTCTTCCAGCACCGGTTTGGCGATGCCTCAGCTGCGGCCCAAACCCTGATTGGTGGCACGGACTTCGGCCGCCCGTTGGTGGCCCGCTGCGACACCCTTTGGTACCGGCCCGACGAATACTTCGACCTCCCGTGGCGCGGAACCTGGAAAGCGGAAGGCGGCGGACCCACCATGGGCCACGGCATTCACCAGTTCGATCTCCTCCTCCACCTGCTGGGACCGTGGGAAGAGGTGAACGCCATCGCGTCACGGCAGGCCAGGGCCACGTCCACCGAGGACTTCTCCGCTGCGTTGGTCCGCTTCGAAAACGGTGCCGCAGCTACGGTCATCAACTCCTTGCTCTCGCCGCGCGAAACCTCGGACATCCGGGTGGACTGCGAATTCGCCACCATTGAACTCAGCCACCTCTACGGCTACGGCACCAAGGACTGGACCATCACCGCGGCACCCGGACACGAGGACACTGTGGCATCCGCATGGGCTGGACAGCCGTTGGAGCGGGGAAGCGGCCACTCCGCCCAGTTCCTGGCAATATATGACGCGCTCGACGCCGGATTGCCGCTCCCAGCCGGCGCGGACTCAGCGCGGCAAACACTGGAGCTCGCTGCCGCGATTTACGCCTCCGCCTTCACCGGCCAGCCCGTGCGTCGCGGAGAAATCGTCCCCGGCCACGCCTTCTACGAGGGAATGGACGGTGAGGGCCGCGGCACCCGCGTCCTGGCCTCCTCAGCCCGTGCCTGATTCCACACCCAACAGGAGAACCCCAATGACCACCACAGCGCAGCCCACTCTGACCGACACCATTACCTATGCCGACGACGGACGCTCCCTGACGTTCACCGTCGGAACCCGGGACATCGCCACCTATACGTACCTCCCCACCGATGACCAGTACGAAAGTCCTCGCCCGTTCTTCCACCCGCTCACCACCTTGGAAGGGGACGATGTCACCATTTCCAGGCCGTGGGACCATGTCTGGCACAAGGGACTTTCCTGGGCACTGCCCAACGTGGGCGAACACAACTTCTGGGGCGGAGCAACGTATACCCGCCAGACCGGCTACGCGAACCTGGACAACAACGGGGCCATGAACCACCAGGCCTTCACCAGCATCGATGACACCGGCAAAGGCATCACCGCTGCAGAAACACTGCTCTGGACCGGGCAACCCTCCGAAGCCGGGCAGGACGGCCGGCCCCTCATCGCCGAGAAGCGCAGGTTCGGCATCCAGCTCCTTCCCGCGGTCAACGCGTGGGCACTCCTCTTCGAAACAGAGATGAGCAACGTGTCCGGGGCCGAGATCGGCATCGGGAGCCCCACCACCGAGGGTCGGGACAACGCAGGCTACGGCGGACTGTTCTGGCGTGGGCCGCGTTCGTTTACGGGCGGTGAGTTCCGCTCCGCGGCCGGGACAGGCGCCGACGAATTCATGGGCACACGTTCAGAGTGGATCGCCTTCACCGGTCAGCACGATGTCACGTGCCGGAAGTCCAGCATCCTGTTCGTCGAGGACCAAGCCAACCCTGGTGCCTCCAACCAGTGGTTCGCCCGCTCCTCCATGTTCGCTTGCCTCGGGTCGGCTCCATTCTTCAGCGAAGTAGTCCCGCTCAAGGAGAACGAACCGCTCACGTACCGGTACGCCGTCGTGATTGCTGACGGTACTGTCCCGGAAGAGCGCGCCGCAGCGCTCGCGGACGCCGTCAAGGCTGCACTGGAGGGCTGGGCCTGACATGTGCACCTCATTCCCGGGAGCCACGGCCGTATCCGAGGTCAGTATCTACGACTGGCCGGGGGCGGATGGCGCAGCCGGCGGCTCACCGCACGTGCATACCGCGTCTACGGAGGCCTATGTGGTGCAGCAGGGGGCTGGTCGCTTGGAAACCCTGGACTCGCGAGGGTTCACCTCCACGCCGTTGGCGCCCGGAACGGTGGTCTGGTTCACGCCCGGTACCGTCCACCGCGCCATCAACGACTCCGGCGATTTGAAGGTGCTGATCGTCATGCAGAATGCCGGGCTTCCCGAGAACGGCGACGCGGTAATGACCTTCCCGCCCGAGCACCTGGCGGACGTCGACGCTTATGCGCGTGCTGCGTTTCTTCCGTCCCGGGATGCCGACGGCGGTGACGCGGCGGCGGAAGCAGCTGCGCGCCGTCGTCGGGACCTGGCTTTGGAGGGTTATCTGGCGCTGAAAGCCGCTGTGCAGGAGTCAGGTGTCGGGGCGCTCGCGGAATTTCATGCCGCGGCCGCGAAGCTGGTGAGCGGCAGGACCGGAACCTGGCGCGATTACTTGGCTGGGGGCGCCGAGCGGCAGGCGGACCTGACAGGGCGGCAGTTGGAGTCTCTCGAGTCCATGGAAAGTTTCTACTTGCAGGACGCTAGGACTACGATGGGCGAACGGAAAACCCGCAGGATCTACGGCATGTGCGGCCGGATCCAGGCGTGGGAACTTTCCGAAACTGTCGTCGCCGGGACCTGATTCCCGGCTTGAAAGGTGGGGACCCATGGTGACCAAGCAGGACTCGGGACGGGCTACGATCAGCGAGATAGCCCGGGAGGCCGGCGTCTCGGTGCCCACGGTGTCCAAAGTCCTCAACGGCCACGCCCACGTCGCCGCCGCCACCCGCGCGAGGGTTGAAGAAATCATCGCCAAGCGCGATTACGCCCGCCGGCCCGCCAAGCGGCGCCAGAAGGCCGGACTTATCGACCTCGTGTTCCCGGGTATGGGCTCGGAATGGGCATGCGAGATCATCGAAGGCGTGGAGCGCGTTGCCCAGGAAGCCGGGTATGGCACAGTGGTCAGCAGCCTCTCCCTGGACGGCTCGCGGATCCGCCCCTGGCTGGCGAACCTGGCAGAGCGAAAGTCCGACGGCGTGCTGCTGGCCGTGTACGAACTGGACTCGAAACAGATCCAACGCATCAAGTCGCTCGGCATACCGGTGATCCTGATCGATCCCGTGGGGCAGCCTGGGCCCGACCTCATGACCGTTGGTGCGGCCAACTGGGACGGAGCTTTCTCGGCCACGGAGCACCTCTTGAAGCTCGGCCACACGCGAATCGGCATGATCGGCGGCCGCGAGGATTTGCAGTGCAGCAGTGCCCGCGAAGACGGGTATCTTGCTGCGCTGCGCCGTGGCGGGGTTGAGGTTGATCCTTCGCTGATGGTGCCCGGCGACTTCTCCACCGAGTCGGGAGCGCGGGGGACCGAGGCTCTCTTGGCACTGTCCGAGCGGCCCTCTGCGATCTTCACCGGCAACGACGCTCAAGCGTTGGGCGCCTACCGGGCCGCTCGCTCCGCGGGGCTGCGGATCCCCGAGGATCTCTCGATCATCGGCTTCGACGATATCCCGGCCGCGGAGTGGATCGAGCCCGGCCTCACCACCATCCGTCAACCGGTGGTGCAGATGGCCGAAACCGCCATGCGCGCACTGCTCCGGCACCTTGAGGGTGATGAGGAGTTGCCGCAGCGGATCGAGTTGGGAACTGAGCTGGTGGTGAGGGGCTCGACGGCGGCGCCTGCTGCTTAGTCTGTTTTGGTGCGCCGCTTAGCTGCGGCCCATGCTCGTTGACGGGTCGCCGCCGCCTTCAGAGGGATCCGCGCGCAAGTCGTCCGGGTCGCCACTCGGAAGCCCAGCTGGACCCGCGACGTCGCCCTCGGCTTCGGGGGTGTCGTCGCTCCTGGGGCGAGTTCCGCCGTCGCCATCTTGCGCGCGGGTCTGTGTTCCGCCGTCGGGTTCTCCGGGCGCGCGGTGACGGCCAGCGGGCGGAGTGCGCTCCTGGGACGGGTCCTCGTTCATGGCGTTGGACCCTTCGCTGATGGACGAGTGGACTTGGATGTCGTCGTCCTTTTCGCCCGGCTCGGGGACGCGCCCGTCGTTCACGGGGTCCGAGGTGCCGGCAAGATCTTCCATGGCATTCTCGGTGGCCTTGCGGATGCTGTCTTCTACGCCCATCAGATGGCTCCTTTGCACGAATGGCCCGCACATCGGGCCCGGGTAACATAGTAAGCCTACTTAGTTATTGCCCCATGTGACACCCCATCGGGGTTTGACAACGCGGTGGTTTGCAGGTCTTGTTCCCGCAGGTCAACGCGTCCCGCGGCCAACTTTGTACCGTCGATCGTTGGGCGCTAAGGTATTTCCAGACCGTTTTGCAGAGGGCGGCAATCTTCGCTCCTTTGCTGTCTGCTGGGGACGCTTTTCAGTCAGTAGGAACGTGCCATGGTCAACCCCCGCCCCGAGCAGGAAGCTCTCCAAAATGGATACTTCCTGGATCTCGTTCTCGGCAGCGAAGATGTCGAGGCCTTTCTCAGCGACCTTGCTGCCTTCTCCGCAGAGAGTCTCTCCCACCCGGACGCCCCCATGTTTTGTGGCATTACCGTGCTGCGTAGGAAGAGGTCGGCCACGGCTGCCAGCAGCGATGAACGCGCCCGCGTGATGGATGAGCTGCAGAGTACCTACGAGGGGCCCTGTCTCACCGCCATGGACAAGCTCACATCCGTCCTGGTCCCGGACCTTCGTGGAGAATACCGCTGGCCGGATTACGTGGCGGCGGCAGCAGATCAGGGACTGCGATCCATCCTCAGTGTTCCGCTGCTCGTGGAAGGTGACACCCGTGCAGCGCTGAACCTGTATTCCGAGCAGACCAACGCGTTCAGCGACGACGATGTGGAGCGGGCCGAGGTCTTCGCCTCCCACGCTGCCAAGTCGCTTCGCCTCGCATTGAAGATCGCGCAGCTCAGCGACGCCAGGAACGACCTCGCGGCCGCCATGCAGTCACGCACCGTCATTGACCTCGCTGTCGGTGCGATCATGGCCCAGAACCACTGCAGCCAGGACGAAGCCTTCACCATCCTGCGCACGGCATCCAGCAACCGCAACATCAAGTTGCGGCATTTGGCGGAGTCGATCATCTCGGCGGTTTCCTCGGGGAAGATTACGACGCACTTCGAAGAGTAGGGGCGACTCCCACGGAGGGCCGTTACGGCCGGTTATTAAACGAAGAACGCCGGGGTGTTTGGCACCCCGGCGTACTTTGTATTTGGTGACCTACTTGGTTCCGGTAGTACCAGAGCAGCTGGCCATTGCGCCGGTGCCGGAACCTGTGTTCTTCGAGACACTGGCGCCATCGACAAGAATTTCGCAGGTGACCGAAGCTTCAGACGTGAAATCGCCGGTCACTGTCAATGAGGTTACGCCGAAACCTGCCACTGAAAGTTCCTTCTTCCAGTCAGCCGTAATGTCTTCGTTCGAGGAGCCATCGCCGTTCCAGAAGGTGACCTTTGCCGGACCCGTTGTCGTGACGACGTATTCGACTTTGTGTTCTTTGTTCAAAGACTCGCTGACACTATTGGCCGCTGCGGCAATAATCGACGTGACGATAATGGCGATGATCACCGAGACCGCACCCAGAATCAGGCCCGTAATGGAGGTGCCCTTTTTGCTGAACTTGCGGGTCAGGCCGATGATGCCGAAGATCACGGCGAGCGGGCCTAGGATAAATGCAACGAAGCCCAAGATCGGGATGATGGCAAAGACAACGGCAACGATGCCGAGAACCAGCGCCGTGGTGCCGAATCCATTGCTTTTCAAGGGCTGGTTGTAGCTGGGGTCTACGGGGCCTGGCGCCACCGGCGGGGAATACGGTTCACTCATGTCCATACCTTTGTTTGAAGCGATGCGAAGTGATGCGCCATTGTCAGGATTTGGTAGGAGTCAAATGAATGCTCGTTCCCCAACAACGGCGATCTCAGTGTAAGCAAAGGTAGAGGAGCTCTCTGGCATTTATCCTGTGGCGCACTGGATTGTGTCCAATCTGCAATTTCACGTCCTCGGTAGCGATAGAGGCGACTCAAATCAGCTAGGTGAATCGACCCGAAAGACTGCGTTGCCGAAACAATGTCAACTTCCGGATATGCTCCCTTGAAGGGCCCAGAATGGGGCTCTTGCGACTGGTCCTAAGGGGAACATTGAGGGTTTATAACTCACCGAAAAACTGGCCGACGCCGCCGCCAGGATGGCAACCCCATGAAGGATGGCATCCGGATCCTGCCTGGGGTCCCGCTCCTCCGGGTCATGAATTCTGGATTGACGTGTCGGCTCCGTCGCTGTCTCCCGAACCTCCCGGGAAGACGTTAACCACCACTGCGATGGTCCTCGCCGCGGTCGCTCTGGTCTTGTTTTGGATTCCCGTACTCAATATTTTGGGGCTGCTGCTCGGTTTGGCGGCAGTCGTCTTGGGAGTCATCGCGCTGGTATCCATCAAACGATCCGGCTCAGCATCGCAGGCTCTTGCAGTAGCAGCCGTCGCCATCGGCGGTTTGTCGATCATTGGCGCAGTTGTCACGTTGTCTGCCTACTCCGCGAGTTCTCCCAAGAGCGCGAGTGTCGCTGCAGACTTGAGCAGCCCTGCTCCGTCGGCTACCACTGCACCGTCGTCAACGCCCAGCGCCAATCCCACACCAGGGGCGGGTTCCGCCACAAATCCCCACCCGGTTGGAAAGGCGGCAGTTGTCGGACGGGAGTATCAGGTTGCAATTCTCGGTGTAAAGCTCAACGCAACCGATGAAGTTGTCTCGAATAATATGTTCAACGATCCGCCTAAGGGCCAGTATGTCTTGGTTGATGTGGCAGTAACCTACGCCGGAGATGATGAAGGGACACCGTGGATCGACCTTTCCACGACCTTCGTAGGTACTGACGCCCGACAATACGACGCGGGGTCGTGCGGCGCATCATTGACGAACGGGGCTATGAGGGTTCCCACGTTGGAACAAGGGGGAAGCGCCACCTATCAGGTGTGCATGGATGTACCCGTTGGCGCAGTTGACGGAGGCAAAATCTTCGTTGAGAGGAGTTTGTCGTTCAACAGCAAGGCCCGGACATATTGGGCGGTGCGCTAGGCGACTTTCTGCTGGATCATTCGCGTCAGCAATGCCCGGCAACGGCAAAAACGGGTGGGCGCCTCGGTATCACCCGGAATGATCCAGCACGAAGTCAACGCCGCAACGCACCCTCCCACACCAGTTTCACGGCGTGGCGCACGCGCTGTCGGGTTTCGGCCACCGAGGCTGTATCTGGACCTGGCGGCCGCACCACGAACTGGTAGTAATAGAGCCCATTGATCAGGTCGATCATTGCCTCGACATCAACGTCGGGAGAAAGTTCGCCAGCGGAGATGCCGCGACGGATTTCCGCAGCGATCGGTTCACGGCGTCGCGACACATGCCGATCCCATGACAGTGCGCGGAGTTGGTCGTTCTCCAGGCCCATGGCAACGCGCTTCTTCACCAGCACGCCCACCCGGCCGTCAACGTCGATTGCGGCCTCCTCGTAGGAATTGAGGATGGTCTCCAGGGTGGTGCCCGCGCGCTTCAGCATGATGCCTGTGCGAACACTGTCCAGGGCAGCCGCTAGAAGTTCCTCGCGGCTGCGCCACCGCCGGTACAAGGCGGCCCGGCTCACGCCTGAATCCTCGGTAATCGCGGACACCGTGACTTCCCGGGTGTCCCGTTCCAGCAACAGTTCCACCGTGGAAGATAGGACCGCGGACTCCAGTGCAGTGTCGCGGGGCCTGCCGGGGTGCCGTTCAACAACCCCTGCGGCTTCTTCGTCGAGAACCCGGTCCGGCATGAGCCCGTTTGGGATGGGATGCAAATTCTGCTGGATCATCGCTGGCCGCACTCCTCCGTGCCCGCGGAATTCCGGGGTTTGTTCCTGAGCCAACCCGGATGATCCAGCAAAATGTCTCGCCCCTGAAAGTCCGCACTGCGGGCCCGTTTCGTGACCCGAGGCAACAATGGACCAGACTGGGTTGGGTGACCGCCAACAAACCCCGTCCCGGCCTCGCAATCGCCGCGCTGAGCCTCGGGACGGCGCTGAACCCGCTGAACTCGTCCATGATCGCCGTCGCGCTGGTGGTTCTGCGGGAGCACTTCGAACTCGACGTCGCCACCGTTACCTGGGTGATCACCTCGTTCTACTTGGCGTCCGCTGCGGGGCAGCCCCTCATGGGCCGGCTGGCTGATCGCTTCGGCCCGCGTCGCTTGTTCATGTTCGGGATGGCGCTCGTTGCGGTCACGTGCGCGATCGCGCCGTTCCTGCCCAACTTCGCGCTGGTCTGCGTGGCCCGCGCACTCATGGCTGTGGGGACCGCGACGGCGTACCCGTCCGCGGTCGTCATGGTCACAGAACTGAGCCGGCTGGCTAACCTGCCGTCCACGCGACCGCTTGGCCGGATCCAGATGGCGAATACGTCCGCGGCCGCCGTTGGCCCGGTAGTGGGCGGCCTGTTGGTGAGCCTTGTTGGCTGGCAGGCCCTGTTCGCCATCAACGTTCCCATCGCGTTGCTCGCCATGATCGTGGTCTATAAGGCGGCGCCGGTGGATACAGGCCGGGAGACAGGTTCGCTTGGGACGCTGATCCGCGATTCCGACATTCCCGGCATCCTCGCGTTCGTCACCTCGCTCATGCTCGCCATGATGGCGCTGCTCAACGTGATGCCCGGCTACCGTTGGCACCTCCTGGGCGCGGCCACCGTGATCGGCGCGCTCTTCGCCTGGCGCGAGCTGCGCTTCCAGCCACCCTTCCTGGACCTCCGTCTACTCGGACGGAACCGGCCACTGCTGCTGGTCTATCTGCTGTTCGTCGTGTTCAGCGGCGTCTACTATTTCGCGTTCTTCGGCCTTCCGCAGTTGCTGCAGGAAGCAGGCCATTACGACGCCGGTGTGGTGGGCCTGCTGATGCTGCCCCTTGCGGCGTTGTCTGTGGTGGTGACGCCGCTGACCGTGCGGTTCATTGAGCGGTTCGGCGTGCGGTCCGTGCTGATCGCCGGGGTGCTGATTCTGACCATTGCTGCGGGGACGCTTGGCTTCCTGACGTGGACCTTGTGGGCACCGTTGGTGTTCGTGCTGACCGCGTTGATGGGTGTGCCCTATGGGGTAGTTAGTACTGCGTCGAACCAGGGTCTGTACGTTTCTGCCCGACCCGAGGAGAGGGGGGTGGCGGCCGGAATCTTCCAGACCTGCCGCTACCTCGGCGCAATCACGGCCACCGTGCTGATCGGTGTGCTCTACGGCCCTGGTGTGAACCAGGCGAACTGGGGGCTTATGGTCCTGGTGATGCTCGGGCTCAGTGCCGTGGTGCTGGTGCTCGCGGTGATGTGGCGTAAGCCTGCGGTTTAAGGCTCCAGCGGGATCAGTAGTCCCACGGCTCCGGTGATCGAAAGGGCCGCACGAGCATGATTGGCCGGTACCCGACCCCGCAGGAACTGATCCCAATCTTGACTCGGGCCGAGGGCCAACCGGTTATTGAGCTGCATATTGATTCCCATGGCTGAGGCGAATCCAACGGCCATTTGAAAACATGGCTTGAGACTACCTTGACCAAATAACTGAGTGCACTCATAATTGAGTTAAGTCAGAAATCTAGCAAGGGAGAATCGACATGAAAGCCTTCGTCCTCACCCAGTACAAGGAACAGCTGCGGCAGATCGACGTACCTGAGCCTGAGCTCGGGGATCACGATGTATTGGTGGAGGTCCACGCAGCAGGCCTGAACCAACTGGACGAGAAGATCAGGTTGGGGGAGTTCAAGCAGATCCTCCCGTACAAACTGCCGCAGGTCCTGGGGCACGATGTGGCAGGCGTGGTTCTGCAGGTCGGCCCAGAGGTGCGGGCCTTCAAGGCGGGCGATGAGGTCTTTGCGCGCCCCCGCAAAGACAGCATTGGCACGTTCGCTGAACGCATTGCCGTCCCCGAGGAAGACCTGGCCATCAAGCCGGCCACGATCAGCATGGAGGAGGCTGGCTCGCTCCCGCTCGTGGCCTTGACAGCATGGCAGGCGCTGGTGGAACGCGGAAACGTTGGCCCCGGCCAGAAAATACTCATCCATGCCGGCGCTGGGGGAGTGGGCTCCATCGCCATCCAGCTGGCCAAGTACTTGGGAGCCACGGTAGCCACCACGGTCAGCGCAGGGAACAAGGACTTCGTTCGTGAGCTCGGCGCTGACGTGGTGATTGACTACCGAACCGAGGACTTCGTGGAGATCCTTCACGACTACGACCTCGTTCTTGACAGCCTCGGCGGCGAAAATCTGGAGAGGTCCCTGAAGGTCTTGAAGAAGGGCGGCAAGGCCATCGGCATCGCGGGGCCGCCGGATGCCGGATTCGCCCGACAGCTGGGTGGAAATCCTGTGCTAGTGGGTGTGACCACCCTGCTGAGCTCGGGTATTCGCCGCAAGGCCCGCCGTCTGGGTGTGATCTACGAGTTCCTCTTCATGCGTGCCGACGGGAACCAGTTGAGGGAAATTGCGGCGCTCATCGATGCCGGGGACATCAAGCCGGTCGTTGGCCGTGTGGTGCCGTTCGACCAGACGGCCGATGTCCTTGCTGCCTTGGAAAAGGGCGGCGTCCGCGGCAAGACCGTCGTCAGCCATCAGTAGCCAAACCACAAACCGACAGGACAAACATCATGAGTGAGCAGAACATCCAGGCAAGCGGGTACCTGAACGTACCCGCTAAGACAGTGACGGCCGACGGCATCAGCTATGCGTACCGGGAGATGGGGCCCAAGGGCGGGGTTCCGGTGGTCTTCCTGATTCACCTCGCCGGGACCATGGACAACTGGGATCCGCGCATCATCGATCCCATCGCGGCGAAGCACCACGTGATCACCTTCAGCAACCGGGGAGTGGGCGCGTCCACTGGAAGCGTTCCGGACAGCATAGAAAGCATGGCCGACGACGCCTCCACCTTCATTCATGCACTCGGCTATCAGAAGGTGGATCTGTTCGGCTTCTCACTCGGTGGAATGATCGCCCAGTCGCTGGTCCTCAAGCACCCATCCTTGGTTCGCAAGCTGGTGCTGGCCGGTACGGGTCCTGCCGGTGGGGAAGGCATCCAGAAGATCATCGGAACCACCTACTACGACATGCTCCGCGCCACCCTTACCCGGCAGGATCCCAAGGAGTTCCTGTTCTTCAACCGGAACGCCGCCGGTAAGCCGGCCGCGCGAGCCTTTATCAATCGGCTCAAAGAACGCACCACCAACCGTGAGGCGCCCATCAAGCTCCAGGCGTTCCAGACGCAACTTAAGGCCATCAGACGGTGGGGGCTGTCGCCGTCGGCCGATCTGGGCGTCATCACCCAGCCGGCGCTGATCGCCAACGGGGATAACGATCGCATGGTGCCGTCAGTGCTTTCAAGTGATATGCACCGACGGATTCCCGGCAGCGAACTGGTCATTTACCCCGATTCCGGACACGGCGGCATCTTCCAGTTCCATGACAGGTTCGTCCCTGCAGTCCTCGAGTTCCTGGGCCGCTGATACGGTAGCTGAATGCAGCCTGCGCCCCAGACCCTTGGCCGACGCGAGCGGAACAAGCAGGAGAAGCTTGACCGCATCACCGCCGCCGCACGAGAGCTTTTCACCCAATACGGAGTGGACGAGGTCACCACCCAGCAAGTGGCGGAGAAGGCCGACGTCGGAACGGGAACCTTGTTCCTCTACGCCAAGACCAAGGCGGAACTGCTGCTGCTGGTGCACAACATGAAATACGCTGAGGCGCTCGCCTCGGGCGTCGATGCTGCTTCCACGGAAAAGGCTGTTCTCGACGCAGTGATGGCCATCGTCACTCCCATCGTTGAGTGCAATCGAGTCCAGATCGAGAACGGCCGAACCTACCTGAAGGAAATCGTCTTCGGAGATCCCGCCGAGCCGCACCATGCAGAGGCGCTGTCTCTCACCATTCGCACAGAAGAGGCCATCGCCGAGGTCCTTGGTAGGGACGAGGCTCTGGTTGCCCGCGATCCGTCGAAGCTGGCACGGATAGTCTCCTCCATCATGTTCGTCAGCATGTCGTCGTCGGCCACCATGGGACTCACGGACGCCCAGGTTGGCGACGAGATCCGGGATCAGATCAGCGTGCTCCTGGGCGCCTGACCTCGAACGGGGACTAGCGGTTGAGGAACGCCTCGTGCTGGCGGTGCGCTTCCTTCACCTGCTCGCGGATCTTCTCCACGTCCTTGGCCTTGTTCCGATACTTCAGCGGCATCTGGACGATCTGCGCCTCTTCCGCCGTCAGTGCGCGGTAGATACGCTCGCGCTCGTTGGCGTCGGCGGTGTAGTCGAGGTCGAGGTAGTCCACCGCGTGACGGCGGGCGTTGTTGATGGCCGTCTGCGCCTTGCCCGCTGGGCTGATCAGTGAGAGCACCACGGTGACGACCAGGACGCCGATGATGACACTCAGGGAGAGGCCGGTGGTGATCTCGATGACGTTGACGTGTTCGCCACCATTGATGAACGGAAGGTTGTTCTCGTGCAGGGCGTGGAGGATCAGCTTGACGCCAATGAAGGCGAGAATGGCTGCCAGGCCGTAGGAGAGGTAGATGAGGCGGTCCAGCAGTCCGTCGATCAGGAAGTAGAGCTGGCGCAGGCCCATCAAGGAGAACGCCGTCGCGGTGAAGACGATGAAGACGTTCTGGGTGAGGCCGAAAATTGCCGGGATGGAGTCGAGCGCGAACAGGATGTCCGTGCCGCCGATGGCCACCATCACCAGAAGCATGGGAGTCAGGGCCCGCTTGCCGTTGACGACGGTGAAGAGCTTGTCGCCGTCGTACTTGTCCGTGGTGTGGAAGAGCCTCTTGGCCAGACGGATGATGAAGTTGTTCGCTTGGTCGTCGCCATGGCCGTCCGGCTTGAGCAGGTTGCCTGCCGTGAGCAAGAGGATGAGTCCGAAGATGTAGAACACCCAGGCGAACGAGTTGATCAGCGCCGCACCAAGGAAAATGAAGCCAGTACGGGCAATCAGCGAGAACACGATGCCGAAGAGCAGGACCTTCTGCTGATCTTCACGCGGCACGCGGAAGCTCGCCATGATGATCAGGAACACGAACAGGTTGTCTACCGACAGGGCCTTCTCCGTGATGTAGCCGGCGAAGTATTCCGAGCCCATTTGGGCCCCGCCGAACACCAGGACCAAGATTCCGAAGACCACCGCCAGGCCAACGTAGATGGACGACCAGATGGCCGCTTCCTTCAGGGACGGGACGTGTGCCTTCCGGATGTGGAAGAAGTAGTCGAAGGCCAAGAGCGCCAAAATGACGACGATGGTAATACCCCAGATAAGGGGAGAAACGGTCATGTGATCCTGCTTTCGTGAGGCTGGGGCGTGTAACTCACCGAGGGTCAAAAACTCTTGGGTCCAAATTTACCGGGACTGGTGGGGTGGGTGGTAACTAGGTGGCCGTATGTTTGGAAAGTACTTGACAGCATGGAAAGTACTTTCTAGTGTTCATTTACTGATCATTCAACTTTGGGGGAACCATGAATGAGACCACAGGCAACTTGTCAGCAGCTGAAGCACGCGAACTCCTGGCCAAGGCAGACTCACTCGGCGCAACGTCAGTCAACGCGGCTGCCTGGCCTGTGGCCGTGATGTTCACCAGCCTCGCGATCATGGGTTCCCTGCTGATGATCGGGATGCACATCGTCCTCCACACGGGGTACGGCGCGGCCCTTCTGGCCTGCTCGGTGGGAGCTTGGGGTGCCATCACAGCGTGCGTCTGGCCCATGTTCCAAAGGTCAACAAAAGCCGGGTACACCAAACGGTTCCTAACGTCCCTGATCGCCTACTTCGGCCTGTACGTTGTGGCGCTCGTTTGCGGAGCGTACTTCTTCCCGAGCGGCAACCTCTGGTTCTTCATTCCGGCTGCTGTTGCCTTGGCTGCCATCGGCATGGGTGCCGCGTTCCGCGAGCTGCGCGCATGAGCACGCCGGCCGAACACCCGCGCCACAAGCTCAATGAGCTGGTCCATTCACCAGTGCGGTTTTCCATCATGGCCGCGCTCGCTAAGGCAGAGTCGCTGGACTTCAAGGACCTGCGCGATGCAATCCAGGTCAGCGACTCCGTTCTGAGCAAGCAGCTCGCGATCTTGGAGAAGGCCGAGTTCGTGAAGATCAAGAAGAGCTTCGCCGGTAAGATGCCCAGGACGTCCGCAAGCCTGACGGCCGCAGGGCGGGACGTGTGGGCAGCGCACCTGCAAACGCTGCGGGAAATTGCGGGCGGCTGACCTGCCGCACCCGCGCGAGGATGTACGACGGCGGCCGCGTCCGGTTTTGCGGTTAGTCGCCGGAGGCCAATTCCCACTCGTCCTGGTTGTGTTCCCGATGCCAGTGCTGGCGGGGCTCCCCGGATTCGCGGACAACGTCGTTGAGCCAGAACGTGGAGTCGGGGTTCCACCCGGCGATGACACTTGCCGTTCCTTCGTCCACTGTGAGCGCGCGGCCGGCCAAGCGAAGGTAGCCCGCGACAGTGAGGTGGACGGCGTCCCATCGTGAGCTTGCCCTTTCCCAGTCAGGGATGACCCAGCGGCCATGGCGGCCCGTGGTCCGGAACCAGTCGTGCCTGCGGGAGGCAGTGACCTCCAACGGGAATTGCCGGCATAGCTCAGTCCAGTCTCCGGCTGTGTAGATCTCCAGGATCCGTCCCGTTCCGGCAACTGGGATGGCGGTGGCGTTATCCCAGCCCAACGAGTCCTCCACCAGTTCCAATCCCTGCGGAACCTGCGCTGTCGTCTGGAGGAGGTTGTGGGGCATTGACCACCAGTCGCCGCCCACGTTGGCCCTAATGTCTGCAGGGCGTTCCCACGCAGCATGGACCTCCCCGGCCCGTTGGTTGCGCGCCCACTCTGCCAGCTTCTGGCGGGGATTTCCTGGGAGGGGCGCAGGGTCTTCCGATGAACGCCAATCGATGTTCCACTGCACGGGTTGCGCCTTCTGGTTCCACCACTGAGTTGCGGGTGAATCGACAAAGCTTTTCGCGACGTGTGCCAGACTCTCGGTGATTTCCTCGGTGGCGGCAAGAACGTCCTCGCCGTCCGGTTCCTGCCAATACCAGGCGGTGTCGACGGCGCGCTCCAAAGCTTTCTGAACCAGCTCTTTGGTGATGCCCTTGAGATCCAAGGATGTGATCATTGCTGCGAGTTCATTCACGGTCGGCTCTGGAGGGGGAGGTGGCGCCTCGCCGGACGGAGACATGGTCAACATCTTCCGTGATCTCCCGGCCCCAGGATCGAGTTTGTATCCGAGGTGGAAGACGGCGATCCGAATGTCCTGGTCCATTTCCATCGCGAGTTCAAGGCACAGGCGCCGCCCACGTGGTCCGCCTAACAGCTGCTCGACGTTTGGCTCCATGAAGTCATCCTTGCAGCTGAACTCCCAGCACGCTGAAGCACGACGCCGGAACGCGCCCTGGGTGCCTGCAGCGTGGCAAATAGTTGTGCAGGCTCCGCTGGGATTACTCTGTGTCGAGACCCCACCTTGCAAGGCTGCCGCCAGGAGTGGAAACCAACAGCAAGCCGTCAGGCCCATTGAGAGTCCACGCCTCGTATTGTTCATCGGCCGGGACAGCAATGGCGCTACCGTCGGCGAAATCCAGGTGAAGGGTTCCACGGTCGTCAGCGATCCCTGCCGTGACTGAGGAACGTGCGATCGAGAGCGCTGGACCCAACAGGGAAGGAACCCCGGCGGGGTCGAGACGATGAGTCAGGCCGGAAGCTGTCTCGTAAATGAATTCATTCTCGACCCTGAGGACAATGCCGCCTTGGGTCTCGATGCTGAAGGCATAATCGACCATGCAACGGACAATCTCGTCCGGCCCGAATGTCGTGGGCCACGTCCACAGCATGCGTGAGGGCTTCATTGGCTCGCCGCTCCTGGGCGCATCCACTTTTGAATCTCCGGCCCGGCTACGTCCATAAAATTAGTGACCACCTGCATGGCGTCGTCGGGTTGCCCACCCCATCCGTCATACGCATCATATGCGTCATCAAGTTCAACCAACTCTTGCGCTATTGGGTGTCCTTCGTGGCCGACAATCCGGTGCGCCCACGATGCGAGTTCCCTTAAGGGCAGGGTTCCATCGATGGTTTGGCTGGCGTAATGGTAAGCCGCCACAAGCTGGGCATCGTCCTTGCTCATGTCGCCCGTCGCCACGCCCAGCTCTCTGAGAGCATCGTCCATAGTACTCCGAGCTCGAAGACGTTGATGTTCGGCGAAGCGCCGGCAAGTTCGCGGAGGGCCGGACCGTCGAGCCCTTCGACCAGGGCGTCCGTCGCGGCCGCGATAGCCGCTGCTGCCGCATCTTGCCTGATAGCCCACAATGCTTGTGCGGCAATCAAGGCCACAGTGGCTGTACCCAACACCTAAAGAGTCTTCCGCAATCGCAGGCGACTACCCAAACCATTTAGACGCGGCTTGGCATAGAGCCACACCACAACCCCGAACAGCGGCATCACGAACAACAACAGCACCCAGATGACTCGGCTTGTTTGATCGAGGCGGTCCTCCCGCAGGACATCGAAGATTGCCCAAATGTTAGATCCCATGACGAAGACGGCGGACAGTCCCGCCAACATTGCCAAAAGCCACTGCCACGCTTCCGTGCCGTCCCCCTCAAACCAACTGGTTCGGTCCAAAATAGCACTCGCTTTATAGGAGCACGACGGCGGAACGCGCCTTCGTACCGAGGCTTCCGGCTCGCGCTTTGCTCGCTTCAGACCAGCGCGGTCATCACATTCCAGCCTTCGCCGATCTTCTTCCGTGGTTCAAGGAAGCGGCTGCCGACACCGGGGTAGAGCCAGAGGTCTCCGTTGGTGTCGCGGGCGATGATCTGCGAATAGCCGGGGTAGTTTCTGTCGAACCGTCCGGTGGCGATGATGGCCGTCATGGCGTTCCAGCCTTCGCCGACCTGCGAGCGGGGCAGCCACCCGCCCTTGCCGTCACCGGGGTAGAGCCAGAGCCGCCCGCTGGTGTCGCGCGCCATGACGTCCCGCTTGCCGTCTTCGTTGAAGTCGCCGCGACCGATCAGCGCGGTCATCACGTTCCAGCCGACACCGATTTGGACCCTTGGGTGCCAGCCTCCTTGGTGGTCGCCCGGGTACAACCAAAGGCGGCCCTCCACGTCGCGGGCGATGACGTCGGCACAGTAGTCGCCGTCGAAGTCGCCAGGTCCCATGATGGCGGTCATCGCGTTCCAGCCGACGCCTACTTTGGTTCGTGGTTTGAGGTACCCGTAACCACCGGGGTAGAGCCACAGATCGCCGTTGATATCGCGGGCAAGGAGGTCATCGTTGAACTCACTCTGGAATTTCCCCGCACCGATGATGGCGGTCATCACATTCCAGCCTTCGCCCATTTTGGAGCGGGGTTTCTTCCAGCCACCCAGACCATCGCCGGGGTAGACCCAGAGGTCGCCGGCTGCGTCGCGGGCGAGGACGTCGTCGTCATAGCCGGTGTTGATGTTGACGTAGTCCCAGTTGTTCGCAGGGACACTGAAAGCACGCGCGTTTGGCTGGTTCGCGTGTGCCGGAACCGCAGTTGGCCCGACGAGAAGAGCAGCCGCTGCGAGAGCGGTTCCCACGAGCAACGGGCGTCTCTGCTTTTCGGGCGTTTGCCGGCATGAATTCGAGGTCGATTTTGATCGGAACATCACTGTTACCCCCATTAGCAACATAGCCATCACGCGATGCACCGGAGCATAGTCTGATCGGGCGGATTTTGTTAGAGGCGGCGGCCAAGCACCCGAGCCGCCAGCGGTCTGGCGGCGATTCTCGCTGTTCATACCTGTGCATTTCGTTGCCCCCACCGCGCAAGGAACAGAAACTCCTTGAGGAAACCCACTCAATGAGGAGCCTCACTTGCACCCACAACCCATGGCCAGGCGTCTGGCAGCAACTACCGCTTCGGCGGCACTAACGGCAGCATTGCTGGTCACCGGAATCGCAACCAGCCCAAGCGCCACCGCAGCAGAACCACCAATGCCACCCACCGGCGTCGTCTATGCCAGCGACGTTCCGTGGGCAAGCATGACCAACGGTTGGGGGCCGGCGGAACTGGACATGAGCAACGGGGGCCAGGCCGCCGGTGACGCGAACCGCCGGCCGCTGACTATCGGTGGCACTGTCTACGCGAAGGGGATCGGCACCCACGCGGCGTCGTCCATTACGTACAACCTGGGGGGTCAGTGCAAGCAGTTCCTTGCGCAGGTGGGGGTGGATGACACTCAGGGCGACCGCGGGCGCGTGGACTTCAAGGTGTTGGTGGATGGCGTGGAGCGGTTCGCGGGGGAGCGGAAGGGGACCGATGGGTCGCTGCCCGTCAACGTGGACCTCAGCGGCGGCAACACGCTGCAGTTGAAAGTGGAGACCGGCCCGGAAGGGAATGGCAACGACCACGCCGACTGGGCAGATGCACGGATCAACTGCTCGGACGCGTTCATCGCAGCACCGCTGCGGGTCGAGGGCTCAGCCGGGACCAACCTCAACGGGCTGGTCCCGGGGACGCCGGCCACCGTCGTCGTGCGTGACCTCAAGCCGCTCAGTCCTGTTAGCTTGAGCCTTCGCGGCGAAAAGATGGCCGACGCCGTCGCTGACGCCACCGGCGCTGCCACCATCACCGTCGTGGTGCCTGCTGGAGCCGCGGGCGGGGCCACGGAAATCGTTGCCACCGGGACGGGCCCCTTTGATGTGGCCACGACAGGCAAGATCGGCGTGTTCATCGTGCAGCTCAGCGATGCGAAGTTTTATGTGGATTGCTCGGCCCCTGCGCCCGGTGACGGCAGCCAGGGAAGCCCCTTCAACGCGATCGCACAGGTCAACGGGCACGGGGCGTTCAACGCCGGCGAGTCGATCCTTTTCCGGGCGGGCACCGACTGTGCCGGCGCGCTGACCCCGGTAGGTACCGGCGTCGCAAACCATCCCATCACGCTCTCCAGTTACGGCGATGGCGAGAAGCCCACCATCAACGGTGGCGGCGCAGTGGCGGCCATCCAGATCACGAATGCCAGCCACTGGACGGTCAGTGGCCTGCGTGTGGTGAACCCTTCGGACACTCCGGTCCGCCGGGTGGGGATCCTGTTTGAGAACAGTGGAACGGCGCAGACAGCCGGAATTGTGGTCACGGGAAACCATGTGGAAGACGTGGCAGGGTGGCGCAATAAGGCCACGAACGGCGCTGGCTTTGCGCAGTCGGCCGGCATCATGGTGCGCACCTGGGGCAAGGGCTCAGTGGACGGCATCACCATCACCGATAACGAGGTCAACGACACCGCCGGCGGTGGTGTCAAGATCTCCGCGCCGGACACCACCGAGCGCTACAACACCAAGGTCTACGTTGCGCGGAACGAGATCCATGATGTGGGCGGCGATGCGATCGTGATCCATAACTCGGACGCGCCGCTGATCGAACACAACAGGGGCCTGAACCTCGGGCAGGGCGCCCACCCGTATGAAGGCGGCAACTTCGCGGGCATGTGGCCGTACAACTCCAAGAACCCGGTGTTCCAGTTCAACGTGGTGGGCAACAGCACCACCTCCACGTACGATTCCACCGCCTGGGACTGCGACATGAAGATCGTGGGAACGTGCCTCTTCCAGTACAACTACTCGTACGGGAACGCCGGCGGCTTCTACCTCAACTGTGTGTCCAATTGCGGCGGCGGCGCTACTGCGGCGAACGTGGTGCTGCGCTACAACATCGCCCAGGACGATTGCCGTCTGGGCGGCAGCAGCAGCGGCACCGGCAAGCACTACATCTACAACAACACGTTTTACTGCCCGTCGCGTGCGTTTTTGGATGACATGACCGGTCCGCGCGAGGTACGGAACAACCTGTTTGTGGCGCCGGGCGGCGTTCTTAAGCCCGCTGCTGCTGTGTATGCGAACAACGCGTACTTTGGCGGGATCCTGCCGCCTGCTGGAGAGACGGGGTCGGTGCTGGGTAATCCGCGGTTGGTTGCGGGTGGTTCGGGGCAGTCTTCGTTGGACGTTCCCGGGTACCGGTTGTCGTCAGGCTCGCCGCTGTTGGGTGCCGGCACTGTTGTGGCCGACGACGGCGGCAGGGACTTCTTCGGTAACGTCACCTCTGGCGGGGGTTCTGTTGGGGCTCTTGTCGGAGCGCCGAACATCGGTGCGTATCAAGGGCCGGGAGTTGCTGCTTCTGCGTTGCCGTTGGGCGCGTTGGTGAATCAGACGTCGGTGGCGAACGCGGCCAATCCGCGGAACGGAGCTGTTAGTTCGGATCGTCGGACGTTCTCGGAGGAGGCGCTGGCTGCGGCCGGGCTTGTCTCGGGCTCGTCGTATTCGGCCTTTGGTGTCTCGCCCGTGTGGCATCCGACGGCTGTGGGGACTCCGGACACTGTGAAGGCTGCCGGGCAGGAAGTGGCACTGTCAGGGCGCGGCCGGACTTTGCTGGTGACTGGCTTCTCCACCGGCAACGTGTCCTCCGGGGTGGCGACGGTGCATTTCACCAACGGGCAGAAACGCGACGTGGTGCTGTCGCTGCCGAACTGGCGCACCGGGGTTGCTACGGATACTTCGGTGGTTGTAGCTTCCTCGGCCTATCACCAGCGGCACACGCAGGCCTACATCGGTGGCCCGTCGACGGTGGTGCGGGTGGATGAACCGGCCCGGGTGTTTGCCACGAAGATCGACATTCCGCCGGCTTTCGAGGTCTCCAGTGTCACGCTGCCGCAGGGGAGCGCGCTGGTAGATGAGGGGCTGAACATCATGGGCGTTGCCGTGGGTAATGTTCCGCCGGGGTTGAAGTAATTCGTTGGTTGCTTGAGGTAGGCCAGGTGTGGGATCCGCAGCGGGCGGGTCCCACACTTGTTTGTGCGGGTGTTCCCAGGGTGTCATCACCTAGACGAGGGTCGATTAGTACTCATCCTTGGGCTTTCGACACCTATTTTCAGTGGAATCGCCACCTATATCGGCCATTGCGCGTCTGTGCGGGCATTTCGTGGGAGCAGGCTGTGCGGGTCAAAGCAAGATCGTTCTTCACTAGGAGCAGTCATGATCCTGAAGCACATCAGAAAGATCGTAGTCGTCCTGGCCGCAAGTGCTGGCCTTGCCCTAACCGGGTTGGCTCCCGCCAACGCAACTGAACCTGCCACCGCGCCGCAAGCGGCCGCCGTCGAGGTCTCGGCCGAGACGAACAGCCCAGCGCCGCCGGAGCCTGCCGGGCAGTATTACTCGTTCTGTACCAATCTGGGGGCTTCCTACACCTGGACCAATAACGACCCGATGACATGTCCCGGTTACCTCGATGTCTATATCGGTGGCCAGCAAACTGCGCACTTGAACATCGGAGGAAGCCCGGGGAGCTTGTTGTGGAGTTGCGCTCTGGGAGTGGGCCTGAGCATGGTCACCATTTTTGTTCCCGGGGGAGCACCCATTGGATGGGCCTTAGCGGGAGCGCTTTCCTCCATGGGAATCGCATTGGTCGGTTGCGCGGGTTGGTAGCCCGTACGACCGTCTAGTGACGACAAGGAGCAGCCGTTATGAAAAGCAAGGTTCCGCATCCGGTGCAAGTCGCTGCATTCTTCGCTCTGGCAGTTGTGTTCGCTACGTGGCAGCCGTTCGTCTGGTGGCGGGTGGGCGCTGCGGTTCTCATGCTGGGGTTTGGTTGCTACGGCCTTTATGTACTGCGGCGGAGCAAACGTGCGGAGTCTACACAGGAGCCCAGCGAGCTTGAGTGACCGGGAAGTTGATGATGGCCTGCGGACTAACGTCCGCGGGCCATCGCTCTGTTAACGGGTGTTTGGTCGGGGCGAGCGCTGACCGCCTCACAGGAACTGCAGCCGTTCTGCGGTTCTGTTACTTACTGCGCGATACCCAACGATGGTTCCGGTGTTTGAACTAGGCAAGAAAGTTCTTTACTGCTCCGAGATAGTCGTCTCCCGATTTAACTTGACATTCCCAAACGACCATAGCCTTCCAGCCCTTAGCTTCAAGGTGAGATTTCTGTTCAACGTCCCGCAGGTGGTTCCGCTCGCGTTTGTCGCGCCAGAACTCCGTATTGCTCTTTGGCAGCCTTACTCCAACGGGGCAGTCATGGCCATGCCAAAAGCAACCGTTGACGAAAATCACCTTCTTGCGCGACGGAAACACGATGTCTGGCTTGCCAGGCAACGATTTGTCGTGAAGTTTGTACCGGTAGCCCGCTCGGTGCAGGAGTGATCGGAGGGCAAGCTCTGGCTTTGTGTCCTTCGAACGAATCTTGGCCATGTGCGCACTCCGGTCCTCAGGTGTCATGAAGTCGGTCACATCTGAATTTTAGTACTTCGAAGACGATGGTCCGCATGAGCTTCGTGTGTGAGCAGCTAGACCGCCGTTCCACTGCGTGCCCGAGGTACGAGGCAGGGCCGACTGGGAAGGCTAGGTTAAATACACGAGCGAGTGCACGCCCGCTGCTGACACTATGCTGTCAGTCCCTCCGCCTAGACTTGAACCCATGTCCACCGGAAGACCGTCTTGGACATACGGCAGAATGGACTAGTGATGAAATATGTAGACCTGTTCTCCGGCTGCGGCGGCCTGTCCCTGGGCCTAGAGCGAGCTGGTGCAGAGTTGATTCTGGCCGTGGAGAAGTCGGATATGGCTGCCCGGACGTTCTACCACAATCTGGTGGGCGACATGTCTGACAGTCGTAAGTGGCAGAACTATGTTGGCCGATCCGTGCGCGAACAAGTCGAATCGCGCGTTTTGGTGAACGAGCTCGGTGTGCTGCTTGGGAGCGACGATACGATGGCGGAATTAGCAGCTGAGAGTCTTGACTTCGTCGTGGGTGGTCCTCCATGTCAAGGCTTCTCCCTCGCCGGACGTCGAAACCCTCAAGACATACGAAATCAATTGCCGTGGCAGTTCCTGGAGTTCGTTGAGCGAACAAGGCCGCGTGCGGTAGTTATCGAAAACGTGGTCGGTATGGGACGAAGGTTTAGTAGTGAGGAGGAGTCCTCATTCAATCAGTTGCGTTTGGCTTTAGCGGAGACGGAACCAGGTTACGTGGTTCAAGCCATGGAGGTAAATGCCGTCCACTACGGGGCACCGCAACATAGGCCCCGACTCTTAATCGTCGGCTTGAGACGAGACGTAGCCGATGGCGCCTTAGTCAAAACGTCATCCTCAATTTGGAAATCAAACTTTATTGACCTTATTGATGAGGTGCTTCCTGCCCTTGTCCCTGTGCCAACTTTGAAATCAAATGAGGTACGAACTGTCGGTGATGCCATTGCAGACTTGAACTTCTTGGGTAATAGCGAGTATGCGCGGAACCACGAAGAGTACGTTAAGACAATGTCTGACGAGCAATGGCGACTTTCTAAAAAGGCGAAGGGAGAGAAGCTGAACCATGTGCGGCGCCGCCATAATGAGCGAACCGTATCCCGTTTCAGACTCTATCAATATCTTGCCAACCAAGGTCTGAGTCCGAGAATTTTGAGTCAAACCGCCGATGGTAGTGACACCGAAGTGCAAAACAGAATAAGGTTGCAACTTCAGGGGGCTGATTTCCCTGCGTATGCTCCCGACGGAACGCATCTTGGCGACAATCTAGAAGAAATAGTTCAGATGGTTTTTGGGCTGAGAACAAAGAAGCACTCTCAGCGGGTGCTTGCTTGGGCCGAGCCAGCTCGGACGGTGGTGACTCTTCCGGACGACTACGTACATCCGCTGGACCCAAGAGTGTTTTCGGTGCGAGAGCTAGCCCGCTTTCAGGGCTTTCCTGATGACTTTGAGTTTCTCGGCAAGGAAACCACGGGCGCTCATCGCAGACGGGTTGAGGTTCCTCAATACTCTCAAGTAGGGAACGCCGTGTCTCCACATCTCTCCTGGGCGGTTGGTAAAATGCTTCGCCGAGTCCTCGAGGCGGTGCCGCCGTCCTGCGATGCCTTTGACTCTGGGAATGAGCGCAGCCTTGTCGATTCCATCTTCTAGGGTTGTCACGTTCCTCGCAGAGAGGGCCATTCCATTCAGTTATATTAGGACCACCGCTACAGGCCTTCGTAAGTCAATCCTGAATGCGCCAGTCGATTTCAGAGACTTGATGAAAACGTCGGGCCTCCACGAGTATGAGACGCAGGGCTTCGGCCCCAAATTCAAGGTCCTTTTACCAGTCGATGTGATCACAGGTTCTGGAGCGATGATCGAATCGACAATGTCGCTGTACCGTGCCAAGACTAGAGGCGATGAGCGTGTGTGGCTGCCTTCAATCGATGACGTACTCGAAGCCGGTGATGTTCTGATAGTAGCGATTGTCGGTGGCCGGCTTCGTTGCTTTAATGGCTCTCATTTGAGTAGCGAGAGTTTTCGGGAAATTTCTGAATTGCTTAAAGCGCAAAATGAGCCCTCGATATTCGAAGAGCTGTTAGCACGACTTCGTATTCTGGGGTCGAGGGGATACATCGCTGCGCCGCAAGCTGGCAGCAGCTCCGTAGGCCGCCTCCTCGAACAGGAGCTTGGAATACCAATGAATTCTTCCAAGAACCCTGATTACAGGGGAATCGAATTGAAGGCTGGACGCATAACAAATGCGCGCTCGAACCTTTTTGCTCAGGTCCCGGACTGGGAAATTAGTCCGCTCAAGTCCTCGGCCGCGATATTAGAGTCATTTGGTTATGACACTCCAGACGGTAAGAAACTCTCATCTACTCTCTCAATTCGATCTGCTAATTCTCAGTCTCTTTTCCTTCATCTTGATAGAGATACGCAGCGTCTGCATGCTCGATCTAATCCACTTGAGCCTGAAGATGTTGTTTCTTGGTCTTTGGAGAAGCTGGAGGAGCGATTGTTTCAAAAGCATTCGCAAACCATTTGGGTTGATGCTGTGAGTCGCATGGAAGGGGGAGTCGAGTATTTATGGTTTGTAGGACTTGAGCGGACTGCCAATCCGATTTTCCCCGAGTTTTTGAGGCTTTTGCGCCGCGGTAGAATAACCGTTGATTTTCTTATCAGAAGCGATGGTGATAAAGGATTTCTTTTCAAGATTAGCCCTCGAGACCGCTCCGCTCTTTTCGAAGGATCTAGGTACTTTAATTTGGTCGAGTAAGACGAAACAATGTCGTGGGCAAGTCCCTTGGTGATGTGATATGTGACGCAACGTTGGAAGCATTGAATGAGTGGTCGAGTGCAGCAACTGCGAGCAGTATGGTTTCCTTGGAAAAATTTGAGCTTTCTGAGCTTGTGCGTGGTTAGCCTTGCTTCACATTCTGTTCGTTGGGCCGGTTCCGCGGGCTCGCAGCGCATTGTTCCAGCTGACTGCGATCTCCGACTGGAAGACGTTCAGTCCCCCTCCGGCCGCCGGGTGCGTCCTAGAAGTTGGGAAATTGCCCGAGACGGAAGACCCAACTGAGGTTCTTGTTGGATTGAATGTTCGATTTATTGCCGCCGATTGAGGCCTATGAGTCCGTCTGTCAGGATCAGTACCTGGCCGGCTTAGCTGACGGCCGGACTTGTTTTCACTGCTCATCGCTGGATCATCGGAAAGCATGAACCTGAGGGAGCTGGTTGGTCCTTCTGCAGAGTTAGCACCACGCTGAATTTATGGTTCCGAACAACAACCACTCAATGACCACCATCCGTGACTCCGCGCCCCAACTGTAGTGCGGGCATCACTGGTCAACTCAGGTGACGTCCCGGTCAGTCGACGACCAGATCGTGGTGCATCATGTCCATGTGCGTGCGTGAGGGCGGCCAGATTGAGTGAGTCATGGACGTCTTGCAGCTCTTTGGCTGCTACGGGGTTTAGGATTCCTGCATCCAGAAGTGATGGTAACGGGGTGCGCGCTTCGTAATAAACCCGGCGGGTTTAACCGCTGGGCTGATCGTTCCAGCCGGCGGCCGTCTTCATGGGGTAGCAGGCGGTTCTTCCCTTAGTTCCCCAAGGGTGTAGAGCTCGTTGAGCAACACCAGTTTCTCGTGGTCTTCGTACCGGGAACGCTTGCCGGCGTCCTCAGTCGTTGTTGCGCTGCTCTACATGTGCGTTGTCGGTGTGCCGGTACGGCCGGCGCGGGTGAGCGGGATGTTCTCCTCGGCGGCCCAGACCGCGACCTGATGGTTGACGAATTGACGGCCGTTACCGAAGACGATGCCCGTGGCCGGTTTGGGCAGTTCCTCAAGGATGGCTTTGTTGGCATCAAGGACTAGCCGGTGTCCACAGCTTCTGATGTACACGGCGCTCGTCCACCCCAGAAACACGTCCGTCGCCGTAAGGGTTCACAGGTAGTTTAAGACCAGATTGCTGGCAATGGGATGCCGTTTTCGATATCCAGGGGCTCCGGCCGCTGTTCCAACGGAGTGCCCTTCCAACGCACCGGGATGTCTTGCCGGAGCGTGGTCCCGGCCTTGGTTGGCGAAGAAGGCTTTGGTGGTCTTGAGCGTGCGCTGATAACGGTCGTACGTCGCTCTCGACATCGACAGCAGTCCCCCGGATCTCACCGATGAACAGAGCAGCCGCGGGACCAAGTTTATGAAAACACCGCAGAGCCTCCAGTGAATACTGCATCACCACGGCCAGACTCTCCCCACACGGTTTCACAGCCGGTCCAGGGTCCGTCACCGCAGCAACCGAATACCTACGCTCCCGCTGTCTGGGAATCTTCGGCGGCACTCGATCCGCATCGCGGCGGGCGGCCGGCCGGTTACTTTCACCATCGCACCTAGGATCGCGCTCTTGTGCTTCTTATCCGCTCGCGGATACTCCATGTCCTGTTTCTGCGAGACCTCCGGACGCGTTGCGGGCGACGACTCGCCCATCCCTCAAGGACGTCGCGCCCGCACTGGACAATCATCACGGTCGGTTTGACAACGATCGATGTGTGTCCTAGGCTTTGCGGTGTATTGATTGTTGTGGCCGGTTGATAGGGTTTACCAGACAATACTCGAACCAATCGAAGTTCTTGATTTGGTTAGAGCAACGTCGAATATCGAAATCTGTGACAATCCCATACTCCCTTGTGGCGCTCCCGATGAGCGTTTGGGGACATGATGGGTGTACTCGCCTCTGGCGGGCAACCCAATTTCTGGATCATGGTGATCCGGAAGGAGCCCGAGGAGGCCAAACCCAATGACCGCTAAAAATTATCATGCTGCTGCTGCTCGCGCCTGGCAGGAAGCCAACGTCGATGACGATGAATCTGGCTATGTAACTCCTTACCTTGCGGTAACCGAGACACTCCGAACACAGAATAGCAAGGCCCGTGGCGCGGCTTCGGAAATGTTGCAAGACGCATTTGGTCTGCACGCTTTTGATGCTGCTACCGTCGCCAGGTCGGCGGCTGATCTTACACAGCTACGCGAGGCTATCCGTTCACCTCGTATCCGTCGCTTCGGTCAATTCAAGATCACCTACATTGAATTCGATGTCGTCACCTGGCGCGTCCTTCCGTCGGTGGAGAACATTCGTTTCGAGGGCGAACGCGCCTGGAAGTCCGGGAAAGCGCTTCGTTATGGGCCGATGACGCCAGGAGAACCCGTACTAGGCTTGAGTTGGCCAGATCCTGACGAGCTTATCTCTTCGTTGACTCAGCAAACCCAGAAGATCTGGAACCAGAACCCGCACTCCAAATCGATACCATTCCGTGGAATCGAAACCCCAGGCCTCTTGGCCGTAGCTCGTCTGGCTTTGGGGGACGGTCCCAAGATCGGTGTACTCGATGCCACCGACGGTTTTAGCCGCACCGTTGGCGCCCAGCGGGGATCGGGCATTGGCATCTCCGATGTTCTGTTTGACCTCCAAGAAGACGCGGCGGAAAATCGCTTACGTCAAGAGCTGATCGGCCTTCGCGACTCGGGTGAGGCGGATCTCGACAGCGAAGCTGCTGCTGTATCTGCCGCCCGCCTGCGTTCCAGCATCATGCCCCGAGCGCAGGTTATCGTCGCCTACTCCAAAATAGGTACGCCTGAAAAGCAGCAACCAAGCTTCGATGAGGTGCGTCGTTCCCTTGTAGGCCACATACACCTTGAGCCACCACTTACGTTTGCTGACACCACCAAGTTTGCTTTGAAGTCCAGGATCGCTCTGGATGAGGTGCACGCCAAGGGCCTCCTTCCCAAATTGGAGGGTTTCTCAACCGAGCGAATCTTGAGCATATTGCAGGCGGAAACTACGCAAGGGGGCGACCTCCTGGCGGACGAGGATTCTACAGTGCCTCCATTGTTCGCTGACGAAGTTCTGGCTCTGGCTTTCGAAACGCTAGTAGCGCAAGGGAATCGCAGAAGGGTGTTGGCGGTAAATTCCGCGGTCTACGGACTTACTGGGAAACGGCCGAGCCGGGAGGAGCGAGCGGCCCTTGCCGCTGACGCTGCGTTACGTGCGAATTGGATTATCGCCGGCAAGGAAGAAGACACGGCCTTTAAAGGGCGTCGGTCGACGATGCAGAAGGTGCTTGCTACTACAACTCTTTCAGGTGCACGGCTCAGCCGTCGACCTATTCTAGATCTTGTGAATGATGCGGTCGAAAAGCTGCAAATCAGGAATCAGAATCTGGACGATGTCAGTCGCGAAATTTCCAGCGATGCAGCGGAACTGGGCGTACTGGGTTTGTATTGTCTCGTCGAAGGAGGCGTAAGCCCTCTCTTGATTCGGTCCACGGCTAAAGTGGGTGGAGAGTATCTTCCTGAACCGCAGCAAATCGTTGAGCGCATGGTTACATCAATCAGTGGTATCCAGCAGCTGGGTCAAGTCATACTAGACGTCAGGGCGGGTTTCGAGCCGCGGCTTCTAAAGAAAGGACAGAACGCATCGGATCGGTATCTGTCTGACAATCAGCTCCTGACTCGTGAGGACCTCTTTCGTTATAAGAAAGATGGCTGGGCATCGTCGACTGACCTCGAAGCCGGTCCTGAATCTCGGCTTTTGGCCTACCGGCAACGTCTTATTGACTCTGTTGAAGCTCTGCAGTCTACTTTTGCAGCTATTCAACGTATTGAGTCTGAGGAGAACGTCATCCTCGTGGATTCGCTTGGGTTGGATGTCGATACGGAGTTCAAGGTTCTCTCGGAGATTGTTACAGAGCTAGGAATTTGGACCCGACTCGCGAGCCGACGAAGTGGGGGTTCAGCTGTCGAGCGGTCGATCGACTCATCAGAGCTGTTGGAGGAGCTCGAAGATGATCTTGAGTATCAGGAATACGACAGCGACAAGCCTTATTAGATCAGGCATAGTATATGACGCGTCGATGAATCTAGGACTTCTCGGAGATTACCTCACGCACCCCCGGCCTAGCGCCGGGGGTGCGTGATTGCCGCGATCTCGAGGCAGCGGGAACAATGCCGCGATTCCCGCAAAACCGAGACTTGACTCGAATGGCTCGACACCATTCCTAACCGAGCATCTTGCCGCCCAGATTGGTGAACTTGACCACTCAATTACGAATGATGTCCTGTGAGTCGCGGGTCCTGGAGTGCAGCCCGCCTATTGGACCATGCCGTCGTTTGCTGTTTAGAGGTGACCGATGCTTGGATTTGAGATAAAAATTCTTCGATGAGAAGGCGTTGGGGTTCGAACTGTCTTTTTACAGCGGAAGTGTGGGCCTCGGGAATCCGACGGCCAGCGCGGGCATAAATCAAGGTCGATATACGCTCTGAACGTTCATTCGAATAATTAGAATAAGTAGAGAGAATATATACATATGAATCATATTGACATCAGTGAAATCAGTCGCAAAGGGCAAGGCCGAGAGATTGAGGGATCCATTTTGTGGCCGTCAGCGCGGCAAACGCTTGCCCGCGTTAGTCGTCGCCCAAAGCGAAGCATGTCAGCGCAAGACTTGCCGAAAGCAGGCTGGGATGTTTTCATCTCGCACGCTAGTGAGGACAAATCCGCGGTGGCGCGTCCCCTGCACTCATCACTTACTCGTCGTGGTGCCAAGGTCTGGCTTGACGAGGTGCAGCTGGGCATCGGTGATGGCCTCCGCCGCAGTATAGATGCAGGCATCGCGCAAAGTCGTTTTTCTGTCGTCGTAATCTCTCCTAGCTTTTTTACTAAGAGCTGGACTCAGCATGAACTCGATGGAATTTTGGCTAAGTCAATCGCCAACGAGCAGCAAATCCTGCCAATCTGGCATGACGTTTCGCTTGCTGAGGTCTTGAAGTTTAGCCCTAGCCTCGCCGATAAGGTGGCACGATCTACAAACGATCGCTCCATCAATCAGATAGCTGCAGAAATATTCGAGATAGTCCAAAAGCCGTAGCTTTGACGTCTTGGCGCTCGTGAGTCTAGATGACGGCGTGAACGCCTTATCCGCGGGGCGTTCCGGCGACGATTGAAACTGCGAGCGGGCAGGACTGGCGAGGCGTGGAGTTCCTCGGCAATCTGTCCACCTGACTGAACGTTGCCGATAATCAGTACTGCACCTTCTGGCAGTTGCTCCACATCGTGTCAGACATGGATTTGAGGTTACGTCAGCACTCCGAGAGCTTGGCGGCTATTGCAGCGAACTTGAGGATTTGGGTGCGCGCCGCCAGCGAGACTACATTGATGGCCTCTAAACTATGGAGCGATGACTTCAGGCTCAATCCGCCTTCTGTGGTGGCGACAGCCGAGTCATTCCGACACCGGTACGGACCGGATCGGCGAGTGGCTCCGCGTGGCACCTGAGGAGGTTGACCACAGCGTCGCGGGAGCTGCACGAATCCCAGCCGTCGTCGTGCGGCATACCGGAAGGGTAAGGACCACGTTCGGGGTGCATGTAGGCCAGCCGGTCCCCGAATGTGCCGCCCCAGCCAACCACTTCGTTCCAGAAACTGATGCTCGACGCCGAATTGCGCGAGCCAGTAGCCTGCCGTGAGGCCGGTCTGACCTGCACCGATGTTGACCGTAGGTGGGGTTGGTCCAAGGGTGGGACTGCCCCGGCTTTCGTTGACTCGGGGTCTTAGGCCGTTGTGAGCGCGGTCCGGTTGATTGTTTCATATTCAATGGGCGTGAGCTTTCCCAGCCGTCGCTGCCGACGCCGGCTTCGACAGCTCCCGCATTTCGGCCGAATCACCGCTTGCCGGGGCGGCTCCGGATACCTTACGTTCGGCAATGGCAATCCACCGCTTGAGTGTCGTGACCGACAGCCCGAAATCCTTCGCAATCTGCGCCAGCGGCGCTTCGCCCTTGCGGGCCACATCAATAACACCTCATCCTGGGCGGAACTCCGCCCCATAACCCGTGGGCATGGTCAACATCCTTCCACGAGCACAGGCTCGCTAGGTCAAGGAGTCAACAAACCCCGGGGCAGTCCCAATCCCCGACATGCAGGCCCCGCTGTGTGCAGGGGGCGGTTCTGGGGAGAATCTAGGTGCTGTGAAAAGTCCTCGCAGGAATCTGAGGCCAAGAGTCGCTCGCTTAAGGCGCAGCTTCAGCGTTCGCGATGTCGTCCGCTACTTTACGGTGACTAGGCTTCGTCAGTTCCAAACTAGCTAGATGCTTCTGAAGCCGCTTAGACATTGGAAGAAATGTGCCCAGAGTGAGGCCCCCAGAGAACAGCGCACCGACCACGGGGATCGCTTTCGCCACCCCGCTCGCGAAAAGCTTCTTAGTCATCCCTATCCCAAGGTAACTGGCGACTTTCTTTACGATTGGATAAATGACACCCTTGGTGAGTGCTTGCTGCGGTAGCTTCTTAGCTAAATTAGCTGAGACCATGGCAGCGACTTTTGTCACGCCACTCTGGGCGATTTGCACGCCGAACATCACACCGACGAAGAGAATCAGCACGTTCTCGGTTGCCTCGTCTACGTCTTGATCTTCGTCTGCAAACAAATCCGGCCAGCTATAGATGTATGCGAGCTTCTGGGCAATCCGGAGCATATGGCCCATATATTGGGCGAGGTCGGCCGGCACTGTCCCGACCATCGCAAATCCGCCGGGGATGCCGGCCAAAGCAGACAATCCAGTAACCTTGCTCGTCTCGTACTTGATGGAGGCGTTCGCCACGTCACTGATGACTTTCAGCGGGATGCCCGCTGCCGCAGGGCTCTTGGCGATTGCTGTCTCGATCTGCTCCTCCGTGCAGTAGCGCTTGAGCGCTGTTCGGAGGTAGGCGGCCCTGCTGATTCTCACGCCTGGAAGCTTGGCCGCAGCCTCCAGGACTTGAGTGAAATTCGATCCAGCGTTTTCAATCTCACGTGTTTCTGCCATGTCTAGATCGTATAGGCGGAGTTCTACCTACATCGTTTTCTGCGATTTGTGTCAGTTTAAGATCGCCGGTCTTTATAAGCTCGCACAGTTCATGGAGACACGGTAGCTTGGGTTTCGTTCGCGGCCGTGCGCGAAGATGCACCTTACTTAGGATGGATCTATGGCTCAGTACTTGCATGTAGGAGGCGAGCGCATTGCTTTCGACAAAGCGGTGGCTTTCGCGTCTAGATACCTCAACGACGCAAGAGGACTCTGGGCTTACCCTGCCTATGACTCATATCCGGGCCATCCTGGCATCGATCTCGGCCGCGCAGACCTGCTGGCAGTGGCCCTCTTGCATGCTCATCAGAAGCCTGTTTCTACCTACTACAGCATGGAGGCCTTACTTCAGGTTTTGAATGCCAGGTTGGCAGACCCTGCGATCAGGGGAACATTGGCCAATGCCGGACCGGCCACTATGGACGCCTTGGCCGACCTGTTTGGAGTCCTTGAGGAGTACAAACCGAGACAGGTGGGCCTCACAAAGCTCACCAAAGTTCTTCACCGTAAAAGACCAGAGTTGATCCCGCTGTATGACGAGAACATACGAGTTTGCTACATGCGCAGTGGGGTGATTCCACGGGCTAAAAACCGTAGTTGGAAAGAGTTTTCACTACTTTTGCTCTCTGCGATGCAACGTGATCTGGTTAATCAGATGGACGGTTGGCGAGAAATTGCCGCTTTAGCTCATAGTCCTGCTATTACGCCTTTACGGGCGCTGGACATTATTGGCTGGCACCTTGGGGGACAAACGGCCAATGAAGAATCTTGAATGACTACCCAGAGCGTAGGGTGGGCATCTGGACTCTGGACCGACACATGCCGCAATACTCCGCGCGTCGGCCACGATTCGAATCAGCCTGCAGCATGTAGCGGGGAGTTCTTGTGAGCTAAGGTGCCTCCTCAGTTCATGTGTAGGATTCGGGATGCTGCCCACGGCCTTCTTCTGACTGAGAGCCTGGCGTTCATCGGCCTGAGATTCGCTCAGCGATATATCTGGCATCCAAGCTCACACCACCGACTATCGCCGAGTAGTGCCGGGTAAGCCATGGCAGACCCACCACGTAGATGCCAGGAACCTCTGTAACTCCTCGATCGTGCTTCGGGTAGCCCCATTCATCGACCAGAGGTATGTCGACCAACCCGAAGTCGAGTTTGTACCCGCTGGCCCATATGACCGACGTGACATTTGCATCTGCCAGATCCAGTTTCGCCGACCCTGATGGGAGCCAGCCATCGGCCGGTACGGGTTCCTGCTCGGGCGCATCAATGCGCGCCGCCGCGATATACGCATCAATCGCCTTGCTTGATCGCTGTCCAAACACGGACTCAACTGCCGCCAGACGTTCGGGGAGGTCATCGCTGAAGGTTATGTCGCCGTCGTCGATTGATTCCAGGTGACCGTGCAGGTGCATGCCGCGGCGGCCCAGCTCGCGGAGGTGAATGGCATGCCCGCCGTCGGTACCGGAGAGCAGGGGGTTTGGTGCGAAACGCGCCGCGGGGGAAGGGAGCGCCTCCGTAGTGAGGGCGTTGACGCCGAAGTCGGGGCCGTGTTTGCCGGTTTCGAGCATCCAGTAGATGAGGTCCTGGCCGCGGTATCTGCGGGGCGCTTCAGGGACGATTGAAACTGCGAGGTGGACTTCGCGGCCGGCGGCGTGGAGTTCCTCGGCGATCTGCCCGCCTGACTGGCCGGTGCCGACGATGAGCACGGAGCCGTCGGGCAGCTGACTGGGATTGCGGTAGTCGTTCGTGTGAAGTTGAGCGATGTCTTTGGGAACCATGGCGGCCAAGGCAGGGATCTTGGGGATCTGGTACGCACCGGTCGCGAGGACCACGTTCTTGGCCCGCAGATTTCCAGCAGAGGTCTCAAGATTGATGGCGCCGTCCGACGCGGGGGATAGCCGAGTCGCATCGACGCCCGTATGGACCGGAGCGGCGATCAGCTCTGCATAGCGCCTGAAGAGGTTCACCACAGCGTCGCGGGAAATGAACGCGTCCCGGTCGTCGCCGTCGTACGGCATTCCAGGGAGATCCAGCGAAAGGTTGGGCGTATTCATGTAGAAGCCGTCCCAACGATCCTGAAAAGCGCCACCCAAAGTGTCGCGCCGCTCCAGGAGCTGATGCTCCACGCCGAACTGCGTGAGCCAATAACTCGTCGTGAGGCCGGCTTGGCCTGCGCCGATGATGACCGTATCCGGGGTCGGTCCCATGAGGTGGAGTTTACGTCTGAGGGCGCCTGTGGGGGATGGGTTCAGCTGTCTGCTGCCTCGAAGAACGCGGCGAGTTCGAGGTCTGTTGGCTCTCGTATTTCCACGGGAGTTATTGCCGGGCTTGGCGGCAGGAAGTCATTTATGGACATTTGGCCCTCGAGGTGAGGGATGGCTTGTAACGCTGCGTCGTCTGGCATGAGCCACTCCTGATCTTGGTGTTGAAGCAACCATATTTCGATGGAGCCTCAACGCTCGGGAGGCAGCGCCTGCTGGAGGTACCCATGGCCACCCTCAGGCTCGGCGGCTTTGCTTCGGATTCCGGCCGCTCCACACTCCGGACTCGAAGAATTCAAGCAGGACCGTCTCGCCGCCATCTGAAATCCGGATCTCCCGCCCCAAAGCAACAAAGAGTGGCCGAAAGCCCTTCATCCGTGCCATGTGGTTAGCAACCTCCAGTGGCCCCCTGTCGTTTGGAGTGAGAGGTTCGCCCGCCAGGAGCCGTGCTACGGCGCCTTCGCAGCCGGCCATCTGCATGATGACCCGGAGCTCAAAATCCCGAAGTACGTGAGGTTCCCAGATGCTCTTCAGCTGTAGCGGACCGAACGTGGCCTCGCTGGCCCGCTGCTCCCTGGTCATGCCCTCGCTCCTTGTCGCCTGACGTGTGTCTCCGTTTGTATACGTGAGCCGTCTGGGAGGTTCGTGACGCGCATCCCCGTCATGCCGCCGTCGTTCGCGTCACTCACCTATGGGCAGGCACCTGCCCAGCAGATTGACGACGAAAGGTTGCATATGGATTTCTGGGCCGATCTAGGAGAGCTCATTGGGGCAGTCGCTGCGTGCGTGACACTGATCTTCGTGGTGAGAGCAACGCGGCACTCAGGCCAAGCGGTGCAGGATGCTCAACGGATGTTGGAGTTGGAAGGTGATCGCGACGAGCGTGCTGTCGCGTTGGAGGAGCGCCGACAGGCATCACAGCTGGCGTTCTGGCCAGTCAGGGGTGAGGTGGACGGAACCTTCCAATGGGGAATTGAACTGCTGAATTCAAGCGACGCTCCCGTCTTTTCAATGGAGCTCCGAAGGCCGGAAGGCAAGAGTGGCAACGGAACTCTGATCCCCGAGATTCGAGCGGCTGCCAAGATCCTTCCCCCAGGCCGTTACTTCTTTAGTGAACGAAAGCACTGGCCCGTTCACGTCGAATCACAGCGGGTGCTGGAACCGATCCCAGGGAACACGGACTACATGCCATCAGTCCGCTTCAAAGACAGCGACGGCAGGGAATGGAGCAGAGGCTCAAGCGGGAGACTGGAGCAACTGGTCGGCTGACGGGCGGCAAATTCCGCGTGCTCCGAGAGCCCGGTCTTCACGCTGGATTTAGGCACCGGATGGATAAATGTTTCCCTGCACTAGCTATCTGCTCAGAACTCTGTAGACTTGACGGTGTTGTTGTGTTTGGCATTTGGTAGTTCAGGCAGTCCCCACGGTCCCTCTGGATCGTGACCTTCTGAAGTAACGGTGGAGAACACCCCACACCGGAGACCCGAAAGTCGGGACAATCTCCACCTTCAGTAAGGACTGAAAAAATGGCTACAGGTACCGTGAAATGGTTCAACTCCGAAAAGGGCTTCGGCTTCATCTCTCCTGAAGATGGCAGCCAGGACGTTTTCGCTCACTACTCTGCGATCAACTCCTCGGGCTACCGCTCCCTCGAAGAGAACCAGAAGGTTTCCTTCGACGTCGAGCAGGGCCCCAAGGGTCCCCAGGCAGTAAACATCCAGGCTATCTAGTCTTCGGATAACTAAGAAGCAGGGCCGGTCACTGACCGGCCCTGCTTTTTTGTCTGTCCTCAGCAGACGGTTAGACGAATTTCGTCATCCGTGACCAGATAGCCACGGACACCAGGGCAACGAAGAACAAGCCCCCGGCCATGAGGGTCACGCCGATTTCGACCTGTACCGGAAATGGCGGGCGTGGACTGAACCCACCCCAGTAGTTGAAGACGCCCTCTCCGGCGGCCGTAAGAATATTTCGTGGATCGTAGGGCCCGGCAAAAGGTGCCACCATAAGGAGCCCGCCAGCGGCCAAGCTCGGTATCAGCATGCTTCTAGCCACCAATCCGACAAACAGACCTAGTAGTCCGAACATGATTGCCGTAGAAGCGCTGAACGCAATTTGGACGGAAGGGCTTCCAACGGCCTGTGCTGCCACAGGGTAAAGCAAACTGCGATCGACAGCAGGTAGAAAGGTGGCTCTGAGGATTGGCGCCGCAGCAAGGCTCAACGTCGCTGCGATCAGGACCGCAGCCACGGAAACGGCTACGACAGTAGCCGCCTTAGCAACGACGTACGACGCAGCGCCTTGCATTACTACCCGGTCCTTCAAAATCCGACGGCGAGCATCGCCGGCCGCCACTCCGCACCCGTAGATGAAGAAGAGCAGCGGGATGGCCAAAAAAGTGATCATCTCCAGCCCAGTACCGACTGCATTTGTTCCTTCGAGGGCTTGGACAGCAAAGTGGGCCCTTTCGTAGTCATAACGCAGTGGATTGTCCACCAGCTTCTGACCATCCTGGACCGCCAGGCCGATGGGCTGCTCCATGGCCTGAGCCAGGGACACTCCATTTGCTGATGCTTGCGCCTCCGTTGTCTGAAGGCGAGTCATGCTGGCGGCTACATTGCTGACGCTCCCGGTGAATGCGAATACGAGAGCCAACACGAGCCCCATGAAGGGAAGCAAAAGCACTCTACCCCAGAGCTGATATCTCAATTCGGTTCGTATGGAACGGAGTAAGTTATCGATCAAAATAGTCGCCTTTGAAAAGCTGCTTGTCTAGATTTCGATGAATCTTGCCATGCCGTATGGTGAACTCACACGAGGCAACGTTCCGGTAGAACGCGAATTCGTGATCAGAGATAAGAACACAGGTCGTGTCTGAGGTAAGTTCCAGCAATTCCAGCAAGCTCTTCCTGCCGGTACTGTCCAGCCCGGATAGCGGCTCATCCAGCAAAATGCACGGTTTCCGTGCTGCGAAGGCAGCTGCCAGTTTGATCTTTTCCGTTGTCCTAGAGAGTACGTTGCCGACCGTTTCAAAAGTAGCTCTGGCGCAACGAACTTCTTGACGTTGTAATCTCCCGGTATCTGATGTGCCGGCATATCCAGTAGGGCGCTCAGATTCTGCAATCCGGTGAGACTCCCATGCAAGGTGGAGTCATCAAAAGCTGCCGCGACGTTATTGGTCAAGGAATCATTGTGCCAAAGAACGCTCCCTTGATGCCGTTCCAGCCCCGCTAGACACTTGAGGAGAGTGGTTTTACCGTCCCCATTTTCTCCGCGAAGTATATGTATGCCGGTCGAAGGAATAGTAAGGGACGCCTTGCGGAATACGTTCTTGCGCCCGTACCGTTTGGAAAGATCTATTATGCGTAGCATGAGTCCTCGTGGATTGAGGTGGCCGGCCTTTAGAGGCCAGCCCCTATGGCTCAACAGCTAGTTGACTACCCCTGCCACGCATTCCAAGCACCGTCGCCATACACATTTGCACTTTGGACGATGGTTGAGTGGTAAACGTTGACATTGCCCCAAGGGGTCGGAGTGCCAACCCCCGCATCGGTCAGTGCTCTATAGGAGTGTTGCCAGTCACTCGCATAACTTCGATTAATTCCAAGTGCCTGGACCGTGTTGAACCCAAAAGCGCCAACGCGTTGATAGCCGTAACTACTTGTCACTCGGCTCCAGTCATAGTAGAAATCCACGTTTTCCTCCGTGAAGAGGACCCAATTTCCCGCGTACAGGCTGGCGCGGCGAGATCCGACAGCTGTTGTTGAGTATGTCGGTTCACCTTTCTTTGTCTTTGAGTGTCTGCGTGCTGTCGGGCTCATTGGCCGCATGGGCCGGAGTCGCTAGAGTTGCGATGAATGCTGACAGAACTACAGCTGTGATGCTGCTGCGAATTTTCATGATCGTGTTTCACTTTCACTATTGCGGCTACGGTTGCGTAAGTCGTTCGGGTGATTGAGGAATACTCTCAACGCAAGAATTGGATTTGTCAAGCTCTGCTATTGGACCCTTTTGGAGTGACGTCGATAATCCATGGGTGTTTCACGATAAATCACCCCTCTCTCAACTCGTCCACCACCTAGACGAAAGTCTCCCACTACCTATTTTGGCCAAAATCACCACCTAGATGGCCCCCGAAACATCTGTGCTAGGACGTTTTACCACCTAGTTCCTATTTCTCCTTCTACCTGAAGAGAGCCGCAAAGCGAGCATCGATAAAAATAGAAGTTAGGCCGAATGTTCGATTCTCAGGTTTCGGCGATTCGGGGACGTCGGTCCGAGCGCTATGCGATGCCTCGGTAGGTGTACCGGGCAGCGCCCACTCGAAGGGCTTCGGGTTCATCCTCCTTGCGGGTGGCAGTCAGGGCCGGTCGCTGAGCGGCCCTGCTTTTTGTCCGCCCTGTCATCGAAGATAGATTCTATTGCGGTGTGAAGTCATAGAACACATATCCACATAGCGAATTACACCAGTGTAATTCGCTTCCCGTGGCCTCTAGCGTGAAGAGCAAGCAACCACCACGGCAGGGGTCCTGATGAACAACTCGAGCACCTATCCAAACGACGAAGAACAAGCCCTCCACCACCTAGACGACGATCGCCATCACCTACTTTTGCCAAAATCACCACCTAGAAGGCCCAAAAAACGTCTGTGCAAGGCAGTTTTTCCACCTAGTCCCAATTTCTCGAACTAGCCTGCGAAGTGAGCCGCATGTCGGGCGTCCAGAGAAACAGAAGGTTGGGTCGAGTGTTCGATTCAGAGGTTCAGCGAATCCTCGACTTCGTTGCAGGCGGCATCGGAGTACGTGTGGTCGGTGCGCCGGGGAGCGGTAAGTCGTCCGTTGTCCGCGCCGTCATGGCCAGTCTTGAGAAGACCGGTGTTGCCGTGCACTTCATCAGCGGCCTCCGTACGCACCGCACCATCCCGTACTCGGCCATCAAAGGCCTCGGGTTGGATATGAGGCCTGGTCGCAGCGGCGTCTTCGACATCGCGGACGTATTCTCGAGCCAGCTGGCCATGTCCGGGAAACACTTGCTGGTAGTTGACGACCTCCACCTCGTCGACAATGAGTCGCTGGCTGTCCTGGAGACCGTGAGGCGGAGGTCCGATTGTCCAATGGTGGCCACGGCCCCCGAAACATGGGCATTCTCAAGAGGTCAGCTTGCCGTCCTCAACAACGGACGTGAAGCCCATCTGCAACTCAATCCGCTGCACTATGAGCAGGTTCACGTCCTCATCGCCCAAGTTCTAGGTGCCCCACCAAATGCGGACACGACGGCCCGCATACTGACCAAGTCGGCCGGCAACCCGCGGCTCATAGTCCGAATCGCAGAGACAGCCTCGCTCAGCAACCTCCTGGTAATGCAGGACAACCACTGGGGCATGGCCACCAACACGTTGTGGAACGAGCACCTGCGAGGCACCCTCGAGGCACTGCTTGCCGAGCTCAACGTCGAAGATTTCACGGCGCTGCAGACGATGGCGATCCTCGGCACAGCCCGGGTGGACGTGCTGCAAAAAGTGATTCCCTCCGACGCACTGGAGAGTCTTGAGCGACGGGGATTTCTTTCCGTTCTGGACGACCACCACAGAGGCTCAGTAGCTGTCATCACGCCACCAGTCATAGCGGACTACTTCCGTGAAAACGAAAAGCTCAGGGACCGGAAGTTGCTCCGCAGCAAGATCGCTGGATTGCTTGAGACGGTTCCGCAGATGCCACAAAGGAACAGCACCCCTGCAGATCGCCTCTCCTCAGTGCTGGCCATGCTGCGGCAGGAGAAGGGCGGCGACGACGCCATCAGTGCCCGCCACTTTCACGAGCACAGCGCCGACCGCGAACGCATACGCTTCGAGCGTTGGGAAGCTCACAAATCGGCGGCCAATGCTGCGGCCCTCCTCCGGATCTATTGGGGTGCGCCTGTAGACTTTCGGCGCGCCAGCCGCGTCTGTTCGGAAACGAGAACTTACGACGCCGACCCCAGCGATCTTCTGTTTGTCACCATCACCAAGGCCATGCTTGCGATCAATGCAGGACAGGGACCGGCTGCCGCCGTCGAAATTCTTCAAAGGCTCGCGGACGATATCCCGCAGCTCTCGACGGAAGCCGAAGATGCCATCACCTTCTTGAGTGCTTCCCACGGTCGGGTCCCAACGGACGCGCAAACCTGCCTCGGGGCGCCTGATGAGCAGCCATCCGGGATGAGAAGCCTGGTGCGGGGCCTGCTTGAGCTCTACCGCTTTCGACCGTCCGCGGCGCTCGAAGCCGTTGACGGCGAAGACGAGGATGATGCCTTCCCGCACCTGCGCCCGTTCATCCGAGGATTCGCAATGTTTGCCGAGGGCCGCATCGACGAGTCTCTGGTGTTCGCCTTGGAATGGCGCGCCGAAGCCCGGAAGAACCTCGACCATTTCGGTGTGGTGACCAGCAGCTACATTGCAGCACACGGATTGCTCTACCGCGGGCACTTCGAAGAGGTGGAATACCTCATGAGCAGCGTCTTCGCGATGGGTCGTCCCGGGTTCGTGGTCGACTCGCTTTACGATGCCATGCTGCGGCTCGCCGGGCTTCGGCATGCGGCGGCCGTTATTCCGCCGGCGTTGTCCATAGCAGCGCAAGCACGGACGGAAGTACCTGACGTCGGGCCATTGCCAGGCATCGGGAAGGGAGCCTACGAACTCGTCGCCCACAACAGCGCCCAACCTTCTACGTTCGACCGCAAGGCCACGAATCTCATCAGGCGGCAACTGAAGACCGGGTACGTCCTTGAGGCAATGATGACTGCCCTCCTCTGTACGTGCATTTGCCCGAGCCGTACGGTCCTGGACCTTCTGCAAAAGATTCTGCGGGACAGCGGAGTCACGGTTCACGACCAGCTGATTGGCATCGCCAACGCCGTAGTGGAAGGTGACCGTAAGCTGCTTGGCTTGCTCTTGAAGCACTATGAGCCCGACCCGGACACCTACCAGGTGGGCATGCTGCTCAGGGGTGCCCTCAAACGCCACGTCATCGAGGGCGATGCCGCCGCCGCAGATGCCATGGCACAAGCATCGGCGATGTTCGCTGACAGATTCCCTTCCGCAAACGAGCAGCTCTCCTTCAACTCGTTCAGAACTACGCCACTCACGGATAGAGAAACAGAGGTGGCCGTGATGGCCGGGCATCGCAGCAATGTTGAGATCGCGGAGTATTTGGGCATCAGCACCAGAACGGTTGAGAACCATATTTCCAACGCGCTTCGAAAGACCGGCGCAACGTCTCGCAACGGTCTTTTCCTGCTGGTGGGGAATTCACTTCCGCCCCGCTAAGCCGGGATAGGCTGAAACCACTTCCTTAAGCCGGTCTCGGGAGCGAACTATGAGCCCGGCCCCACAGCTTGAAGGGTTTCCGTGAGTAATTCCCCGGCTTTGGCCCGCAGGCTCGGCACCTTCGATGCCTCCCTTATTGGGCTCGGATCGATGATTGGCGCCGGAGTATTTGCAGCCTTCACGCCAGCCGCTGCCGCCGCGGGCTCGGGGCTGCTTGTCGGTCTTGTGGTGGCGGCCTTCGTGGCCTTCTGCAACGCGACCTCGTCTGCCCAGCTCGCGGCGGCGTACCCAACCTCTGGCGGGACCTATATATACGGTCGCGAAAGGCTCGGACCCTGGCCGGGATTCCTGGCTGGCTGGGGATTCGTCATCGGCAAGACCGCCAGCGCCGCAGCCATGGCCATGACGTTTGCCGCCTATGCCGCCCCGCAAGGCTGGGAGCGTCCGGTGGCGATTGCCGCCGTCGTAATTCTGACCGCTGTGAACTATCACGGGGTAACCCGAACAGCAGGGCTGACGCGCATCCTGGTCCTTGCCGTTCTGGCCGCCTTAGCTATTGCCATTGCAGCCACCTGGGGTGGGTCCGGTCCGGACTTCGGGAACATCGTGGGGGAGGGGCTGCTGGCCCACGGCTGGTACGGCATTCTGCAATCATCCGGCTTGCTGTTCTTTGCATTCGCTGGCTATGCGCGGATCGCCACCATGGGCGAGGAAGTCCGCGAGCCGCGACGCACCATACCCAGAGCGATCAGCATCGCGCTGGGTATCACCATCATCATCTATGTGGTGATCGCAGTGACCCTGCTGGCCGTTCTGGGCCCCGCGGGGATGGCGGACAGTCCGACTCCACTTGCCGACGCTGTGAGTGCAGGTTCACTGGCATGGGCCGCGCCGGTGGTTCGCATCGGTGCCGCCGTGGCGTCTTTGGGGGCGCTGTTGGCGCTCATTGCAGGGCTGGGAAGGACCAGCCTGGCGATGGCCCGCGAACACGACCTGCCGCATTGGCTCGCAGCGGTGCACCCCAAATACAAGGTCCCACACCACGCTGAACTCACGCTCGGTGTGCTGATCTGCCTGGTCATCGCCGTGGCTGACCTCCGGGGAGCAATTGGCTTCTCGTCATTCGGTGTACTGCTCTACTACCTGGTGGCCAACATCGCGGCCTTCACTCAACCCGCTGAGGACCGCCGGTATCCCAAGTTCCTGCAGGTGGCAGGTGCGGCTGCGTGCGTGGCGCTCGTCGCGACGCTGCCGCCGCTCTCTGTGGGGCTGGGTGTGCTGATGTTTGCAGTGGGCGGCGTCTTCAGGCTGCTCCGGCTCCGGCTGCGCCGCCAGGCTTAGCCAAACGAATCGGCAAAAAACGTCGAATCGCTACGGCCGAAACAACGGCGACCACAGCTGTGGCCAGCCACGGTGACGCTGCCGCCGTCGACGGTTGGTCCGCCAGTTCGTAAAGCGGTCCCATGATGGTGTTACCTACCAACACCATCACGCCACCGCAGCTGGCCAGGAGGCCGTAATACGCGCCGGTTGGCCGCGTGCCAGCGAAGTCCAAGACCAGCCGCATGGCAGTGGGAGTGGCGCACATGTTCCCCAAGCAAAGGCCCGTCACCAGGGCGAGGGACGGCAGCGCTTCAAAGTGCTGGATGGGCGGCAGGGTGGCCAGCACGGCGACGGACGCGAAAGCTGCTGCCTTGAGACTGAGTCCCAAGGTGAGGGCATTGCGCTCGCCAAACCTGCGCATGAGCCGCGCAATCGGCCACTGAAGACTGACGGTCAACAAGGAGGCATAGGCGAACACGAAACCCAGCGCGCCGGCGTCGAGGCCACTGCGTCGAAGTTCTACAGGAAGGCCGAAATACAACTGGTTGTGGGCCAAGAGACTGACGCTGAAGAAGCAGGCGAAAGCGACGAAGCGCTTGTCCCTCAGGCAGGCCAAGAGCTGATGGTTCTGATCCTCGGCGCCGGGGGCAGCGTGACGGCTCCCGCCTGCCCGAGGCAGGAATCGCCAGAAGACGATGGCCATTGCCGCGAAGATGCAGGAGGCGACGTAGAGGGACACATCGAAACCGAATCCCAGCAGCAGGCTGCCTAAGAGGGGCCCGGCCACGGCACCGAATTCACCAACGATCACCAACCAGGCGAAGAGGGTTGGCCGGTGTGGATTCGCTGCTGGTTCCCGCTTGGCTTCCGCGGAGGCAACCAAGCTCTCCAACGCCGGAGAAAACAAGGCACCGCCAACACCTGTAACAATCGCGCCCGCTAGGAAAAGAGCGAAGTTATCGGCGGCCGCGAGAAGCAGGTAACCGGACACACGAACAAGGCAACCGGCCACCATCGTGTAGCGGGCACCCCAACGATCAGCTATGGCGCCCCCTGCAAGGAACATCCCTTGCTGGGCAAACGTCCTGGCCCCCAGGACGAAGCCGATGGCCACCGCGCTCATGGCGAAGTCATTGGACATCGTGAGGGCGATGAAGGGCACCACTGAGTAGAAGCCGATGTTGAAGATGAGCTGGCTGGAAAGCAGGAGCCGCGCATTCGGTGCGGGGTGGGAAGGCATCCCCTCAGAAGTGACAGGTGTTCCCATGGAGCTTTTCGCGGAGTTCATGACCGGCTTTCATAGAGACATGCTGCGTCGAGATTATCAATAATCGTTCTCGTTAACCCGCGTGACGGCGCATTGGTAAGGCTGGGCACGACTCCACCTGGGGGTAGTTCGGTGGAGCCGTGCCGTAGTGCCTCCTACGCCTGGAGCGGGCGGGGCTCCCGCCGGACACCGGGATACCCGCTCCGGAGGCACATAAGGAGACTATGGTCGGTTTTCGGTCTCTAGGTGGCAGAAGGCTGCGCCTAGGTGGTGAATTCACCACAAATAGGGGCGGCCGGAATCAAAATAGGTGGTGGTTCGGAGGCACCTAGGTGTTCGCGCGGCGTCGAGCATTTCTACGTTCCACCGACTCCATGTAGGCGACGATGCTGGCAACGGTAAGTGCCAGGGAGCAGATGACGGCCAGCAGCGTAGGGGTTTCCTGAAACGGAACCACCAAGAGCGGACTGAGCATCATGGCATTGCCGAAACCCGACGCCGCAAACACAGCCGCTTTGAGAAGCAAACACCTGAGGGGATCTGCGATCAGCACGGCGACAGGTGCCACCACACCGAGGCTTATCGTCAGAACGACGGCGGTGGTCCGTAGGTCCGTAGGGTCAAGGACCACCAGACCTTGGGGTGGCGGCGCCGTTCCAAGGAGGGTGGCGGACACCGCCGAACAAACGGCCACTATGCAGGTGATGATCCGAAGGGCCGTTGGGTAGAAATGCGTGATCACTGGCAAGTCCTTGTCTTAGGTGGTTACCCCCTCCATAGAGGTAGTAGTCCGAACCGAGGACCTATGACGCCGAGCCTTCCACGCGCTTGAATTACATCTCGTGCCGTCATTCGGATCAAGAGTCAGATAACCTGACATCACCCGCAACATCACGCACATCATGGGGAACAATGAACGACCAGAACCTGCCGTCCGCGCCACCGCCGTACCCCTCCCAGCCTCCCCAAGCTCCGCCATACGGTGCAGCCCCTAGTGGGCATCCGCCCTATCAGCAGGGATACGCACAGGTTCATCCCACGTACGGTCAGCCACCCTACCAACAGCCGCTTCAGGGGCAGCCCGCCTACGGGTACAACAGCTACCCAGCCCAGCCGTTCAGACAGAGCGGCCCGCAGTCCTCTGGGTACCGAGTGACTGCCGGGATTGTCGGTATTGCGCTTGGAGTATGGCTGTTCTTCTCATTCGCCATCGGTGCGTCCCGAGGTCAGGGGGCGGAGCTCGTGTTAACTCTGATTGCATGTCCTGGTGCCATTGCTGCGGGCATTGTCCTTTTGGCGAAGCAGAGGGGCCGGGGCCGTGGTGCTCCGATCACGATGATCTGTGTTGCGGGCGCAGCGCTGCTCTTCTCGTTCGGTTCGCCTGGGCAGTTTCTATTTAGTTTGATGTTGAGCACGCCCATCTTCATAGTGATGGGCATCGGGCTGGCACGAGAGTCAAAGGGTTACTAACGCGGCGCCATCGTCCTTTAGGCCCGTGCGTGCTTCTTCCCTGCAACACGCACCGCCGCGTCGCCCTCGCCAGTCACGGAACCTCCGGTCCCCAACCCGCGGACCGTCCACCCCGCACTCCGCCAGGCCTCAGCGTCCAGGACGTTGCGTGCGTCCAGCACCAGCCGGCGTCGTACCAGCGCTCCAACTTCAGAAGGCGACAAAGCAACGTACTCGTCCCACTCCGTCAGCAAAAGCACCAGCTCCGCCCCTTCGAGCGCGCGTTTGGTGGAGGCTTCGAAGCGGATCTGGGGGTAGCGGATCCAGGCGTTGTTGATGGCTTTGGGGTCGGTGACGGTGACGTGGGCGCCCGCGGCGGCGAGTTGCTGGGCGACGTCCAGGGCGGGGGAGTCGCGGATGTCGTCCGTATCGGGCTTGAACGCTGCGCCGAGGATGGTCACCGTGCGGCCGGACAGGAAACCGCGGCACATTTCACGGGCCACCTCCACGGCGCGGGAGCGCTGGTCCAGGTTCACCGAATCCACCAACGCCATCCACTCATCCACGGACGGGACGGACAGTCCACGCGCCTGCGCCCGGAACGACCGGATGTCCTTGGGCAGGCAGCCGCCGCCGAAGCCGAGTCCGGCGTGCAGGTACCGGTTGCCGATGCGCGGATCCAGGCCCATCGCCTCGCTGAGCTCGCTCACGTCAGCGCCCGACGCGTCGCACAGCTCGGCCATCGCGTTGATGAAGCTGACCTTCGTGGCCAGGAATGCGTTCGACGCCGACTTGATGAGTTCCGCCGTCGCGAAGTTGCAGACCAGGCGCGGAATGCCGGCGCAGATCAGCGGCTCGTACACGGCGTCGAGAACAGCAGTGACAGGAGCACCGGCTGCGGCGCCCTTGCCACCCGGGACGCCGTAAACCAGCCGGTCGGGCACCAGAGAATCCTTCACGGCCGTGCCTTGGCGCAGGAACTCGGGGTTCCAGCCGAGCAGCACGTCCGAGCGTCGGGCCAGGACAGCGCGGAGCGTCTCCACCGTACCTACCGGCACCGTGGATTTACCGACGACGGCGGCGCCCTTGGCCAGGTGCGGCAGGAGGCTCTTCGTGGCGCCCATCAGGTAGGAGAGGTCCGCAGTGTCGGAGGTCTTGGACTGCGGGGTTCCCACGCAGAGGAAGTGCACCTGCGCATCTGCCGCCTGGGAGAAGTCCGTAGTGAAGACCAACCGGCCCGTGGTGCGGCCGTCCTTGAGGAGCTCATCCAAACCGGGTTCGTGGAAGGGTGCCATCGCCTTGTTGAGCTGTTCAACCTTGGAGGAATCGACGTCGATACCCACCACAGTGTGGCCCATGGACGCGAGCGTTGCAGCATGAACTGCGCCGAGGTAGCCGCAGCCGATCACGGAGATCTTCATGAGAATGGTCCTTTGCTTGAGGTGAGTTCGGTGGGGCCGGTTCCTTCAGGCACACCGGAGATGACTTCGGCGTAGTGGCGGACCAGATCGGCGCTGAGCACAGGCCACGTCCGTCCCTGGACCGAAGCGGTTGCTGCCGCCGCGAACGCGCGGCGCTTGGCGTCGTCGCCCATCAGGTCCTGCACGTATTCACGCAGTTGGGTGAGGTTTCCGGGCTCATACAGCCAGCCGGTTCGTGAGTTCTCCACGAGGTCCAGGGGGCCGCCGCGTCCAGTAGCCACCACGGGAACGCCCGATGCCATGGCTTCCTGGATGGTTTGGCAGAAGGTCTCGAACTCGCCGGGATGGACGAAGAGGTCAAAGGAAGCAACGGCCTCAGCCAGCGCATCGCCGCCGAGGAAGCCGGCAAAATGGGCGTCCGGCAGCTGCGCCTCAAGGGCCGCGCGCTGCGGGCCATCGCCCACAATTACCAGCTTCGTGTTGGGCAGATCAGCGAGCACAGCGAGGTCCTCAACCTGCTTCTCCACGGCGAGCCGGCCGACGTAGCCGATGATCCGGTGACCGTCGGGCGCTACAGAGCTGCGCCACGCCGTCGAACGTTTTGCGGGGTTGAAACGCGCGGTATCCACACCGCGACGCCACATGTCCACGCGCAGGATGCCGCGTCCGCGCAACTGGTTCAGCGCGAACGTGGACGGCACAAGGGTTCGGGTGGCCAGGAGGTGGATGTTGTCCACGCGGGTCCAGGCCCAGTTCTCCAGGAATGGCACGCCATAGCGGGCGGCGTAGCTGGGGACTTCGGTTTGGTAGATCGCCACAGTCGGGATGCCGAGTTGATGGGCGGCCTGCACGGCGCGCCAGCCGAGGACGAACGGGGAAGCGAGGTGCACCACGTCGGGCGAAAAATCGGCAAGGATTCGCTTGACCCGATTCACACCGCCCAACGCCACCCGCACATTCGTGTAACCGGCCAGCGGCACCGAGGGAAGCCGGTGCACATATGCACCCTTCTCGACGCTCGAAACATCAGTGTCCGACGTCGACGGCGCGATCACCATCACCTCATCCCCGCGCTCCTGCAGATGCTCCAGCACCCGCAGTATCGAGTGGGTTACCCCATTCATCAATGGCAGGAATGATTCGGCGACGATTGCGATCCTCACGCCTTCAACGGTGGTCGGGGCGGTTGGCTTTGCGGGTTCGAACGGGTGGCCTGTGGAGGAAGAGTTGGTTAACAGGTGGGGCATTAATTTGTCCGAGCCCACGCGTAGACTTCCTTTATCCGACGCGCTGGGCGTCTAAAGTTCTGGGGGTTTCAAAAATGGGTGCTGTTGTTGATGTTTCGCGCGCGCTTGGGGGAGTAGGCGTACGACGACGGCGCCGGGCAGCGGCGCGATCAGTCGCCGTCGGCTTGGGCCTGGCACTGTTGCTGGGAACCGTTGGTTCCCCGGCGTCTCCCGCAATAGCGGACGCTGTGACGGATTTCGTTCCCGTCGGCGAACGGCCGGGATCAATCGCCGTCAACCCGGTCACGAACAAGGCCTATGTGGCCACCTTCGAAGGCGTGTCCGTGATCAACGGTGTGACCGCTTCAGGCACCCTGAACGTCGGCGATATGCCCTGGGACGTTGACGTCAACAGCGTCACCAACAAAATCTACGCAAGCCAGATCGGCGGGACCGTCGCCGTGGTGGACGGGGTCACGGAGACCACGACGGCGACAGTTACCGTTGGCGCTGATCCGTACACAGTGACGGTCAACGAAACGACCAACAAAATCTATGTAGGCGTCAAGGGCGGCGTCACCATTATTGACGGTTCCACCCTCGCCACCTCGTTCGTGCCGCTCGCCGGCGGTGCGCAGGACATCGTGGTGAATCCTGCGACTGGCAAGGCCTACGTATTGTCCAACGGAACCATCAAGGTCATTGGGGCGAGTGGGACCGTAACAGGAAGCATCGCTCCTGGCGGGACTCCCATCCTCGCGCTGGCAGTGAACACCGTGACCAACAAGGTTTACGCTTCGACGCTCGCCAACCCTGCGGCCACCCTGCTGGTGATTGACGGCGCAAGCGACACGATCACAGCAACCCTCCCGTCCTCCACCAAGCTGGGGATCGTCGCCGTCAACACTGCCACCAACCGGATTTACGTGGCCGTGGACGGCGCGTCCGTCGACGGCGGCGTGAAAGTCTTCGACGGTGCAACCCAGACCGAAACCACCATGATCAACGCGACCTCCCGTGTCAACGAAGTCGTGGTGAATTCCACGAACAACAAGATTTACGCTGCTTCCTACGGAGGCGGAACCACCGTTATCGACGGACGGGATAACAGCAGCTACGTCGTCTACACAGGGAACCAGCCTGTTGCTGCCGCCGTCGACACCACCACGGACAGGGTTTACGTGGTCAGTTACGCACGGACCTCCGTGGGTGTCATCGACGCACGGGTGGAACAACCAGTCAAGAACGACTTCAACGGTGATGGCTTTGCTGACGTCCTGGCTCGGGAATCCTCGGGCGTGCTGTGGCTTTACCCGGGCAACGGTTCAGGCGGTTGGCTGTCACGAGTCCAGGTTGGTCAGGGTTGGAATGTCATGAATGCCCTGGTCGCTCCCGGTGACTTCAACGGTGACGGTAACGCCGATGTCCTTGCCCGTGATGGCGGTGGGCTGCTGTGGCTTTACCCGGGCAACGGTTCAGGTGGTTGGCAGCCGCGTGTTCAGGTTGGTAGCGGCTGGGCCGGCATGACCGCGATTGAATCGATCGGCGACTTCAATGGAGACTCCTTCGTTGACGTTGCGGCCAGGACCGCCTCGGGCGTGTTGTGGATTTACCGCGGCAACGGCTCCGGTGGTTGGCTGTCACCTATCTGGGTGGGGACTGGTTGGAACGGCATGACCGAGATCACCGGCGTGGGCGATTTCAACAGCGACGGCACCCCCGACCTCACTGCCCGCGACTCTTCCGGTGTGCTGTGGCTCTACCCCGGCAACGGGTCCGGCGGCTGGCTCCAGCAGCGCGCGATCGGCCAGGGCTGGAACGTCATGAACTCGCTGGTTGGTCCCGGTGACTTCAACGGCGACGGACGTGCAGACATCCTCGCTCGGAACTCCGCTGGCGAGCTGTGGCTGTACGCGGGCAGCGGCGGAGCAGCGTGGCCTACGGGATCCCGTATCGGCACGGGATGGAATGGGATGACGGCGATTCTCTAAGGTGCGCATGCCACCGATGCATCTTTGCGGCGGCGCCCGGGGTGGGCGCCGCCGCATTCTTGCGGTCTGTCATTCGCCCCTCGTATGACGTGAGATTATCTAGGCATCATTCGCATCATGCACTAAATGGGGTTCTCCAAAAATGAATACAAAAAGATTGATGTCAGCTCTTGCTGTGATCACCGCGCTGGGGCTGAGCCTTTCCGCGTGCGCCGCAGCAAGCCCCAGTCCGGCGGCCACTGTTTCAGTGGAACCTCTAACGCCCAGCACGCCCAGCCCGACGGCCTCGACGGCCAAGTCCCCGCGAGGCAACTTCGTCAAAGAAGTCGGAAGCTCGGCCGGCATTACCAACAAAGACTCAGATCGCATCGTTACTTTCACCGTAAACTCACTTACTCCGGATGCTCCCTGTACTGGGCCATACCCCCAGCCTGTGGTGAATGGGCACGTCGTAATCCTGGATGTTTCCATTGAGACTTTCCCGGAGTTGGCAGACCCTAACGGCGGCTACTCAGAGTTCGACATGAACGCTGGGATGTTCAAGTTCGTCGGCACCAACGGGACCACCTTCAACGGGGATCTCAACACCCAGGGCGCGTACATGTGCTTGGCTGACGAAGAAAGTATCAGCCATAACGGGCGGGGAATAGGTCCTGCAGAAAAGGTAACCGGCAAGATTGCGCTGGACGTGCCCGAGCCCCATGGAACGCTGATCTTTAGGAGTCACCTCACGTCCGGTAGCACCGGTTGGGAATGGACCTTCTAGCAATGAGCGCGGATGGTTTCTGCTGGGAGTCGTTGATGCTGTGACGAGGTAGAACGTGCAATTTCCCGAATACTAAAGCGTGGCTACTCCTCAGGGAGTGGCCACGTTTTTAGTCCATGTTCCTATTCTGTGGCGCCTTCTGTGGCGCCGGAGTTACTCGGTCTCGGCCACCCCGCGCCCGCTTCAGATCCTTCCGCAGCCCACGATTGTCTTCCCGCAGCCCTTCGTTGTCCTCAGCCAACCCACGGTTGTCCTCGCTTAAGCCCCGGTTCTCCGCTTCCAACTCCAGCACCAGCTTCACTCCGGCCAGGTTCAACCCCTCGTCCAGCAACACCCCGATCCTCCGCAAAGTCGCCAGGTTCCGTTCGCTGTAACGGCGGGTTCCGCCGTCGGTCCTCTCGGGAGTGAGCAGCCCTTTCCGCTCGTACAGCCGAAGGTTCTGCTGGCCGGTGCCCACGAGCTCGGCAGCAACCGAAATCGCATAGACACCCAACCCCTCCCGCTCGACAGCCGACGCAGAGCCGCCGTCGCTCGCTGAGGCGCCCTGTTCGCCGTCGTACTCCCCAGCAACAGGGCTCCGTGAACCCGCCATCAAGAACCTCCAAAAATCTTCGAAAACCTACTTGCACCACTCTCTCGCCAGTGCTATAAAAAATCTATACCAGCCACCACAGATCAGGAAGGGCTGGGACAACAACAAATCAGCATCAAGACCAGAGGAGTGAGAACACAATGCTGATGCGCACTGACCCGTTCCGCGAATTCGACAGGCTCGCCCAACAGGTTTTTGGCACAACAGCACGCCCTGCCGGCATGCCCATGGATGCTTGGCAGGAGGGCGAGGAGTTTGTCGTCGCTTTTGATCTGCCCGGTGTGAATCCTGAGACCGTTGACCTTGATGTCGAGCGCAACGTCCTCACGGTGAAGGCAGAGCGCAAGTCGCCCGCTGGCGAGAACACTGAGTTGATCGCCGCCGAACGACCCCAAGGCGTCTTCAGCCGGCAACTGATCCTTGGCGACACCTTGGACACCGAGGGCGTCAAGGCCAGCTACGACGCGGGCGTGCTGACACTCCGCATCCCCGTCGCCGAGAAGGCAAAGCCACGGCGCATCGAGATCACGTCCAACGGACAACGGCAGGAAATCAACGCATAAACCGTCCGCTCCGCTGGAGGGTCCGCCCGGGGGTGGCCCACCAGCGGAGCGCCGGACCGGGAGCCTCCGATCGGCCGCAGCATCGGAAAGAGGGCGCAGGCTTCGTGCCACGCCACAGCGCTTGTCGCGCAGAGGAATAAGCGGTCCCTGACGTCGTCTCCCGATCGATGGCCCTCGGCTCACGCCGGGGGCCATCCCCAATCCACGGCACCCCAACGGACCAGCAGTGAACAGCCAACCTGACTACTACGCCACCCTCCATGTGCCACCCGACGCGACAGCCCGCGACATCGCCCGCGCTTATCGCCGCTTGCTGCGGACACGTCACCCTGACACGCGTCAAACGGCGGACGGCGACACCACTGGTGCGTACGACGCCCAGGAACTGCACGCCATCATGCAGGCGTACGTCGTTTTGTCGGACCCAGGAAAGCGGGCGGCTTACGATCGTGCGCGCTCTGGCTTGCCTGCCCCTGCGCCGGGAACGCCGGTGAAGGTCCGTGTCCACGGCCACGAACCGGGAGCCGACAAGCAGGCAGCCACCGGGAAGCAAGCGCCGATTTCGTTCGGGCCACCCCGATGGGAACCATCACCCGGAACCCTCAGAAACCCAAGGAGTCATCCATGAGTGCCTGGCGTCCATACGACGGCCACATCATCCCCGCCTTCTACGAACGGTTTGAGAAACGCTGGGGGAGGGGGACGGCCCCCTTCCTGGACCCCGAAGTCCACGAACAGCCCATGCCGCGGGCGCAGTGGATCAACCCGGACACGGGGGCGGCAGTCGCCGTCGTCCCCATCTGGACCGACGACCCCGAACACCGTTCCTTCGGAGTCTTCTACCTTCCGCCCGCAGGAGACATTTGGATGCTCCGGCCCGGCCCCACCGCATTCCTGGAACCCGGCGAGGGAGCGAGCAAGCAACAGGTGACGCTCCGCAACGACGCCTTCCGGAAGGCCGTTGACCACGCCAAGGAGTTCATCTACGGGCCGCAGCCCTGAGGGACGTCCTTGAGGGGCGGGACCTCGAGTGGAGGAGTTCCGACGTCGGCGAGGTAAATCGCGGACCAATCCTGACCTCGAACGGTCATAGGCTGAAGCCACTGAACCCCGAGGAAGAGGACACAGCCATGACCGCGGCAAACCCGAGTATCAGCACCGTCCCTACCGGCTACTCCAGCGTCAGTCCCTGGCTCATCACACGTGACACCAACGCCCTCTTCGAGTTCATCACCGCAGCATTCGGCGCAGAGGAGATCGACCGCGTCGTCGGGGAGGACGGCACCATCGGGCACGCGGAGGCGCGGATCGGCGACTCGGTAGTCCTCGCTTTCGACAGCCGACCGCACTGGCCCGCAACGCCGTCGTACCTCCGCCTGTACACGCACGACGCCGATGCCGCCTTCAACGCCGCCCTCACCGCGGGTGCCACGGTGGTTTCGGTCCTGGACAACAGTGCCTGGGGCGATCGCGGTGCCAGGATTCAGGACCCGTTGGGGAACGTCTGGTGGATCATGTCGCATATGGAGGACGTCTCCGACGACGAAGCCGCCAACCGTTGGCAAGCACCGGAGTACGCGGCGGGGATGGCGTATGCCATCGACTCGCTTCACCGGCACATGACTGGCCAAGAGGACGCGCCTGTCCCGGGCGAGGTCAAGGCCATGGCCCCGCCGCTACGTGCTGAAGGAGTCAGTGCCGTGCCTGTCGGCTATTGTTCCGTTGAACCGTGGATCATTACGCCCAGCACGCCTGAACTCCTTGAGTTCATCGCCGCCGCGTTCGGCGCCCAGGAAGCGTTCCGAGTGCCCATGGAAGACGGGTCCATCGGCCACGCGGAGGCGAAGATCGGCGATTCCAACGTCCTCGCCTTCGACTCCCGCCCGGACTGGCCTCCGACTCCGGCGTTCCTTCGCGTCTACGTCGACGACGGCGATGCCGCCTTCGCTGCTGCGCTCGCCGCCGGTGCCACGGCAGTGACGAACATGACGGAGATGTTCTGGGGCGAACGGGTGGGCAGGGTCCGGGACCCCTTGGGGAACCTTTGGTGGATCCACTGCCGGGAGGCTGAGCTCACCGAGCAGGAAGCCTACGCTCGGGCGGGTGATCCGAAGTTCGTGGAGGCCATGGAGTACGTGTCGGGCGTCGACTTCTTCGCGAGGGGTTAGCCCCGGAAAGCAAAAAGAAGGCTGGTGCAGCCTAAGGAGAGAATCCCAAGGCGGCTGCACCAGCTGCTAGTACGACTTTCTGCTATGAGTTGTGACACCTATCCATTGGCCGCTCCTAGTTCCCGGCTTCGATTGTTTCCGGGCCTTGCAATGTCAGCTGGGGGCGATCATGGCGTTCGGCATCCGCCCCGTGAGAACACCTCCAATCTTACGGCGACCCAAGGGAAAAAGCGCAGGGATTCGCGGTATTTCAGGGGCGCCTGCCGGGGGAGTGGGGCCCACCGTGGCACGATAGATCACGATGAAACTGCGCGCTGATCAGACCGGAAACCGTGGCCTCCCCATGCCCCTTTGGCTGCAGGGCGGTTTGGAAGCGGCGCAGGCAGCCTTCATTTCAGCCATCGTTGTGGTGTTGCCGCTGGTGGGAGTGTGGGCCACGGACGGTTTCCAGGACCGGAACGTGGACTCCCTGGCTCGCCTTGCCGGTCAGGCTTGGTTGCTGATTCACGGCGTCCCGTTGGAACTCGCCCAGGTCAACCTTGGTACGGCTGCCCAGCCGGGCTCGGGCCTGCTGTCCCTGATTCCGTTGGGCCTGGCGCTCATCCCGTTCATGTTGGCGTGGCGGGCCGGCCGTCGACTCGCCCGCGCCTCCTATACGGACCAGCTCTGGCAGGCCTTCCTCGGCGCCTTTGTTGTGTACGCCGCGTTCGGCGCAGCCACGGGCTTCGTGTGCCGCACCTCTGAAGTCGTCATAAATCTCTGGTTGGCGATGACCATCCCCCTGATCTCCTTCGGTCTGGGCATGATCGTCGGTGCACGGCGCGAAGCGGGCTCCTGGAGCCGACTGATCGGCGTCGACGCCGTGGCCTGGCTCTCAAAGACCAGCCAACACTCCCGCTGGGCAGGCTCCTACGTTGGCTCGGCGTTGAAAGCCGGCTTTGTGGCCGCGGTGGCAGCTGTTTGCCTGGCCGCAGTGCTGCTGGCAGTGACCATCGTGTGGCATTGGACGGACATCATCGCTGTCTACGAAGGGATCCAGGCGGGCGCTTTGGGCGGTGCAGTGCTCACTATCGCCCAGCTCGGTTTCCTGCCGAACCTGGTTGTTTTCGCGTTGGCGTGGTCCTCAGGGGCGGGCTTCTCGCTCGGCGTCGGATCGACCGCTGGACCGCTTGGTACCGCAGTAGGACCACTCCCGGCAGTTCCCATTCTGGGCAGCCTTCCCGCCGGGCAGCTCGAGTTCGGTGCCATGGCCCTGGCGCTCCCCGTCGTCGCCGGCATCCTTGCGGGCTGGTGGTTCCTGCGTGAAGGAGAGAACCACTTTGACGAGTGGCTCTCCATCAAGATCAAAGCCCGCTGGTTCACCGCCACCGTTTCCACCCTGTTCCTGGGCGCGTTCATCGGCATCGTCGCGGGCCTCCTGGGTGGTGCGTTGGCCTGGATCGCACGCGGTTCGGCCGGCATTGGACGGCTCACGGAAATCGGACCCCACCCGCTGTGGACGGCAGTCTGGCTGGCCGCGGAGGTGGGTATCGGCGTCGTGATTGGCTACGCAGTGGGGCCGTGGCTGGAACGCCGCCAGAAGCTCCGCGAGGCGAACCTCGACGAAGTAGCGTACGACGACGAACACGCCTGAGCGGGTCCGGCTACCGCAGCGGACCAGGCATCGAGTTCTCAAGCTGCGTAAGGCACTGTGTCTTGGCGGATTCCGTCAGAGCGCCCCGCGAGCAGTCCTGGTAGGTGCTGACCTGTTTGAAGAAGAGCACGGACGTCAGGATGAGCAGGCACATTATCGCCGTGACCACCAGGCCGGAGATCGTCCCGAACAACATCAGCCGCGGGTGCTTGTACTTCAGCGTCCGCACCAGAACCACGATTCCCAGCACCAGACCGGCAAGCGTCAGGATGGCGCTCAACCACACATAGTTCACGTTCAGGGAGAAGACGAAGAACGCGCCCAAGGCCGTCAAGAGGAAGGCGCGGAACAGGATTTGGGTCACGCCGAGGGCGGACTTTTCGGCCTCGGAGCGGGGTTGCTGGCTCGGCTGGGGACCGACGTCGGGATTCATGTTTTCCAGCCTACGCGAGCCGCCCATAAGCTAGTGCAATGCGCATTGTTGTCCTCGTCTCCGGTACCGGTTCCAATCTTCAGGCAGTCATCGACGCCGTGAAGTCGGGTGAGCTGGATGTCGAGATCGCCGCTGTAGGCGCAGACCGTCCCGATACCTATGGCGTGGAGCGCTCTGATGAGGCAGGGATCGAAACCTTCGTGATCAACTTCAACTCGTTCGAAACCCGCGCGGAGTGGGATTCCGCTTTGCGGGACAAGGTCTTGTCCTACAAGCCGGACGTGGTGGTTTCCTCCGGTTTCATGAGGATCGTCAGCGAGGACTTCATCAACGCTTTCGACGGCAAATACGTCAACACCCACCCTGCGTTGCTCCCGTCCTTCCCAGGCGCCCACGGGGTCCGCGACGCCATGGCGTACGGCGTGAAGGTCACGGGCTGCACCGTTCACTGGGCGGACGCTGGGGTGGACACGGGACCCATCATCGCGCAGGAAGCCGTGGCCGTTCTGCCCAACGACTCCGAGGAATCCCTCCACGAACGCATCAAGGTAGTGGAGCGCCGCCTGCTGGTCCAAACCCTCGCAGACCTCGCCGCCGCACCCAAGTAGCTCGCATTTGTGGTTGTTCCCAGGGCTGGGAACAATTACAAATGCCAGTCAGTTGGGTTAGGAGAGTTCGCGCTGCTTGGTTTCCGGGGCGAAGAACGCCATCCACAGCACGGACAGCAGCACCAGGCCACCGGCCATCGCGAACGACTGCGCCAGCCCGAACTCCGGCCAGAAGAATGAGGCAAACACCAGGGGCCCGAAGCCTGCGCCGATGCGGGAGAACGTCGATGCCCAGCCGAAGCCCGATCCACGGAGTTCCGTCGGATACAGCTCGGACACATAGGCGTACAGGACCGGGATGGCCACCTGGACCACGAAGCCGAACACCAGCAGCCAGAACACCGCGGCTGAGGGAATGTCCACCACGAAGGCCACGATCACCAGCGTCAGCGCAGACAACGGACCGGTGACAGCAAGGATCCACTTGCGGCCCACTCGCTCCACCAGCAGCGCTGCGACCACCACGCCCAGAAGTCCGACGGCGGCCATGCTCGCCGTCGTGACAAACGCCTTGTACTCCTCGAAACCAGCACCGATGAGGATCCGGGGCATCCACGTCAGTGACAAGTAGTAGACCAACAGGATGCTGAAGAACAGGGCCCAGGCAGCGGTGGTGATCTTCCAGTTGAACGTCCAGATATTGCGCAACTGCGTCCAAGCGCTGCCGGGCGAGAGACGCGGAGCGGCCTGCGGTTCGGGGAGGCTGTATGCCCGGGGCTCGGCACCGGTCGCCTCCACCAAGCCATCGATCACCGCAGCGGCCTCCGCCCGGCGACCCGCTCGAATCAGGAACAGCGGCGACTCCGGAACCGAACGACGAACCCAGAACACCAGCAGCGCCGGCAGCACCATGATGAGCATGGTGAGCCGCCAGTCGCCGAAGGCAGCAACAAGCCCAGCTGAGATGAAACCACACAGCGCTGCACCAATCGGCCACCAGCCGTCCATGGCAGTGAGCACCTTGCCCCGTTGCTTGCGGGGCGTGAACTCACCCACCAAGGCGTAGTCCACGGGGATGCAGCCGCCCAGGCCGAAGCCGGCCAGGAACCGGAAGATGCAGAACCACACAATGTCCGGGGCGAAGGCGCCCATGACTGTGAAGATGCTGAAGATGAGGAGGGTGGCAGTGAACGCCTTCTTGCGCCCGATGGTGTCGGCTATGGTGCCCCACGCGAACGCACCCACGGCCATGCCGATCAGGTTGGCCGTGCCGATCCAAGCGGCGTCAGCGGGCTGCAGGGACCAGTGCTTGGACAGCAGCGGAATGAGGATGCCGTTGAGCGTGACATCCCAGGCGTCGAACATGAAGCCGAGCCCGCCGATCAGGAAGATCCTGCCTTGGACCTTCCAGCGCCACGGCAGTTCCTGCACAACTTGCTCGCCGCTGGGCACGGCTGTGTATGTATTCATTTGCCCTCCTGCATGCAACTTTATGCGCTGGGCACAGTACCCGAAGCCGCCGGTACCGCCGTTCGGGTTACTTCTGGTTCTCGATGGCCCTGCGCAGGAAACCGCCGGCTTCTTCCAGGGCACTCTTGGCCTGGCCGGCATCGATGCCCGTCAGCAGTACCAGAATGGCCGCCTTCACCGAACCTCCAACCGAGTCCAGGGCGGTTGCTGCTTCCTGGGCAGAAACGCCGGTTGCATGCTGCACGGTCCTCTGCGAACGGGCCAGCAGTTTCTCGTTCGTCGCCCGCAGGTCCACCATGAGGTTCCCGTAGGTCTTGCCGAGCTTCACCATCACCAAGGTGCTGATCATGTTGAGGACGAGTTTCTGGGCCGTGCCTGAATTCAGTCTGGTGGAGCCCGCGATGAACTCCGGACCCACCTCAATCTCGATCGCGGCATCCGCCACATGACTCACGGCCGAGCCCTTGTTGCAGGCCAGCGACGCCGTGAACGCACCCCGCTTCCGGGCTTCCTCCAGCGCCCCAATGACGTACGGCGTCCGCCCCGAGGCAGTAATACCCACGACGGCGTCCGCTTCGGTCACGTTGATATCGTGCAGGTCGCGTGCCCCGGCAGTGGCGTTGTCCTCGGCGTACTCCACCGGTTTCTGGATCGCCTGCACACCGCCGGCGATCAGTCCGACGACGAGTCCCGGCGGGGTGCCGAACGTCGGCGGGCACTCACTGGCGTCGAGCACGCCCAGCCGCCCTGCCGTCCCGGCTCCCACATACAACAGGCGGCCACCGCGCTGAAGCCGCTCCGCAACGGCGTCGACGGTTTGAACAATCGCGGGGCTGGCTGCCTGGACGGCGGCGTGTACCCCTGAACTGTGGGCAAGCATGGCCGCGACGAGTTCCTCGGTGCCCAGGATGTCTAAGTTGTCCAGGCCCTCGGCTGTGGCTTCTGTCTGCAGTCCGGCAAGTTCCGTGCGCAGGCCCGCGAGCTTGTCCGCGTCCGTGGGGCTAGTCGGGCCAGTTTGTTCCGTCACGGTGGATGTACCTTTCCTGGATGAGCCCGCGGCGCGTCGCAGCGAGGGCAGCACCGTCCAAGCCATCGCCGAGCGGGGCCACCACCTCAATCCCAGCCGAAGCGAGGGACTTCCGCAAGAGCGAGGCAAAGAACTCCGATCCCACGACTCCGCCCAGCATCGCCACCCGCCGCGACGCGCCCTCCCCGCCGGAGGCGAGCTCCACGGTGCGGGTCAGGATGCGGCAGGCCTCGCCGATGATGCCATGCGCGACGGCGTCACCTGACTCCGCTGCCTGCAGAACCAGCGGCGCGAAACGGGCCATCGCCCGGTAGGGGTTCTCCTGTTCGGCCAACCAGCCCGGAAGGAGTTCCGGCGACTCGACCAGCGCCCCTGCCGCGGCCGACAACGACGTGGCAGGGCCGCCGTCGTGCGCTTCCAGAACTGACTGAAGACCTTGCTGACCGATCCACCGGCCGCTGCCGCGATCACCCAGATACGGTCCCCAGCCGTCGGCCCGGTGCAGGACCCCGGCTTCATCAAAGCGGAAGGCAACGGCGCCGGTGCCCACGATCAACGTGGTGCCGGGTGCGCCCTGGAGAGCGCCGAGCTGTGCTGCGGTGGCGTCGGACAGGACGGCTGCGGGGACGCTGAATCGCTGGGACAACATGGTGGCGAGTTCCTGCGACTTCTGGACGGATGCTTCAACACCGGCCACGGCGGCGCCAATTCCGGTCAAGGTGCTGACCGGAAGCCCGGGCGGCAACAAGCTGACCGTCTCAAGGAGGAGGTCGAACGCGAGGGTGGGGCCGTTGTCCACGTGCACTCCGGGGAAGCCGTGCTGGTCGGCGGCGCCCAGCAGCTCGTCACCGCTGCGCAACTCCACGCGGCAGCGGCTCTTCCCTACATCGGCAACAAGAACTACATTGTTGGGCGCTTCCATGGCTCAACCCTATGTTGCGTGCGTGTCGTTGTGGGGCCAGCTTTGCGTGCCATTGTTGGGATATCGGGCGCAAACCGGGCCTCACAACGCCCTGTGGAGGAGGGGTCGCCTCCGCTCTAGGGGTGAATCTGTGGATAACTGAATGTTGAATATCGTTTTTGGGGAGCATGGTTGAATGCGAAACCCGACACCCTTGCCAGCTTCCCTCGATCCTGGTGGCTTCCTCGTGGAAGACGCCTACGCCGCGGGAGTCCCGCGATGGCGCCTTCAGACCGGCGACCTCATCACGCCGAGCAGGGGCCTACGAGTGCCGAGAACCGGCGAGCCTGACCTTGAGTCGCTGGGCCGGTTGCACTCCTCAGTGACGCCACGTTGCGCCGTGAGCCATGTGACCGCTGCGCTTCTGTGGTCCATTCCGCTGCCCCTTTATCTGGAAGAGGAAGGCCGCAATGGCCTGATCCATGTCACTCGACGCCAGGAGATAGGCCGCGTAAAACGTCGGGGAGTGGTTGGGCATCGGGCTCCACTCCTGGCCAGGGATGTCCGGGTCTTCAAAGGCATGACATCTCCGGAATGGACGTGGGTGGATCTCGCGCGACACATGGGGCGGGCTTCCCTCGTTGCCTCCGGCGACTACTTGCTGGCGCGGAAGAATCCGCTCGCTTCCATCGATGCCATCCAGGAAGTCATTGATCGGCGCCCAAAGGTTAAGGGAATCCGGATGGCACGGGAGGTCTTGCCGCTGTTGCGCCCAGGTGTGGACTCACCGCAGGAGTCCCGCTTGCGCGTGATGATCGACGACGCCGGTCTGCCGGAGCCGGCGGTTACCCAACCGATCTTCGACGAGCGTGGAATCTACATATCCACGCCCGACCTGCAGTACAAGGAGTACAAGATCGCTCTCGAATATGAGGGTGATCATCATCGGAGTGACCCGGTGCAATGGGGTAAGGACATTGAACGTGATGATCGGCTCCGAGCCATGGGGTGGATCGTGCTGAGGTTCTCGCAGGTCCAGATGAATGCTGGCTGGGCACATTCCGAACGGAAGATCAGGGATGCCCTGAGTTCGCGCGGCTGGCTGCGACCGCCGTCGTGAATTTGTGGGGCCTGGTGTGCGTCCCATGTGGGAAGGATGGCGTGTAGAGCGGGCCCCGCAACGGGGGTGTCGAGTTTGTGGGGCCTGGTGTGCGTCCCATGTGGGAAGGATGGCGCGCGGAGCGGGCCCCGCAACGGGGGTGCCGAGTGTGTGGGGCCTGGTGTGCGTCCCAAGTCTGAAGGATGGCGTGCGGAGCGGGCCCCGTAACGGGGTGTCGAATTTGTGGGGCCTGGTGTGCGTCCCATGTGGGAAGGATGGCGCGCGGAGCGGGCCCCGCAACGGGGTGCCGAGTGTGTGGGGCCCGGTGTGCGTCCCATGTGGGATGGATGCGTGCGGAGCGGGCCCCGCAAGGGGGTGTCGAATTTGTGGGGCCTGGTGTGCGTCCCAAGTCGGAACAATGGCGTGCGGAGCGGGCCCCGCAACGGGGGTGGCCGAGTTTGTGGGGCCTGGTGTGCGTCCCAAGTCGGAACAATGGCGTGCGGAGCGGGCCCCGCAAGGGGGTGCCGAGTGTGTGGGGCCTGGTGTGCGTCCCAAGTCGGAACAATGGCGCGCGGAGCGGGCCCCGCAACGAGGTGCCGCAATCCAGGAGCGAAGACGCAAAAGCGGGGTGCCAACGAAACACGATAAACTCTCCGTATCCCCACCACCCGCGACATCTACGCGAACTAAGACGGAGACTTTTGTGAGCTTGACGCAGCTTGACCGTGTTCCCATCCGCCGTGCACTGATCTCGGTTTACGACAAGACGGGACTGGAGGAGCTCGCGAAGGGCCTGCACGCAGCAGGCGTCGCCATTGTTTCCACCGGCTCCACCGCCAAGAAGATCGCCGCCGCAGGCATCCCGGTCAAGGAAGTCGAAGAAGTCACCGGCTCCCCGGAAATGCTGGACGGCCGGGTCAAGACCCTGCACCCGCGCGTGCACGGCGGCATCCTGGCCGACCGTCGCGTTCCGGCGCACATGGACACCCTTGCCGGCATGGAGATCGAAACCTTCGACCTCGTGGTGGTGAACCTGTACCCGTTCGTTGAAACCGTGAAATCCGGTGCAGCGCAGGACGACGTCGTCGAGCAGATCGACATCGGAGGCCCCGCCATGGTGCGTTCGGCCGCGAAGAACCACGCCGCCGTCGCCATCGTCACGGACCCGCACTTCTACGGCGCAGTTGTGGACGCCGCAGCCCACGGTGGCTTCGACCTGAACACCCGCCGCCGCCTGGCCGCCAAGGCCTTCGCGCACACGGCCAGCTACGACAACGCTGTAGCCACCTGGACTGCCAGCCAGTTCCTGGACGAAGACGGCGACGGCGTCATCGACTGGCCCGCGTACGCCGGACTTGCCCTGGAGCGTTCCGAGGTCCTCCGCTACGGCGAAAACCCGCACCAGCAGGCCGCGCTCTACGTGGACAAGGCCGCTCCGGCCGGCATCGCCCAGGCTGACCAGCTGCACGGCAAAGCCATGAGCTACAACAACTTCGTCGACGCCGATGCCGCCCTCCGCGCAGCGTTCGACTTCGCTGAGCCCGCAGTCGCGATCATCAAGCACGCCAACCCCTGCGGTGTGGCTGTCGGTTCCGCCGACGCCGCCGATCCCATTGCGGATGCCCACGCCAAGGCCCACGCCTGCGACCCCGTCTCAGCTTTCGGTGGCGTCATCGCCGCGAACCGCACGGTCACCGCCGGAATGGCGCAGACCGTTGCCGGGATCTTCACCGAGGTTGTCATCGCACCGGACTTCGAGCCGGAAGCCGTGGAGATCCTCTCCAAGAAGAAGAACATCCGCCTCCTCGCCCTGCCTGAAGGCTACGGCCGCTACCCGGCCGAAATGCGCCAGGTTTCCGGTGGTGTCCTGGTCCAGATGTCCGACAAGGTTGATGCCGACGGCGACAACCCCGCCAACTGGACCCTCGCGGCCGGCGAAGCCGCTGACGATGCAACCCTCGCGGACCTGGCTTTCGCCTGGACCGCTTGCCGCGCTGCCAAGTCCAACGCCATCCTGGTCGCCAACCACGGCGCCGCGGTGGGCATTGGCATGGGCCAGGTCAACCGCCTGGACTCCTGCCGCCTTGCCGTGGAGCGCGCCAACACGCTGGGCGTCACGGTGGAGTCCGACGTCGAAGGTGCCGGCGGTGCCTCCAACGCCAGCGGTGCCAACGCACCGGAACGCGCACGCGGCGCGGTTGCAGCCTCCGACGCGTTCTTCCCGTTCGCTGACGGCCTGCAGATCCTGATCGACGCCGGTGTCCGCGCCGTGGTCCAGCCGGGTGGCTCGGTCCGCGACGAGGAAGTCATCGCCGCAGCCAACGCTGCCGGCATCACGATGTACTTCACCGGCGCACGCCACTTCTTCCACTAGTCCCCACCGCCGCCCTAACCTCGCTGCGCTTCGGCCAGGGAACCCGGGCGGCGTGGGCCCACAACGAAACGGCGGCCGCCCCCGGAAGGGGACGGCCGCCGTCGTCGTTAACAGGGACTTGCTACATCGGTTACGAAGCCGCCGCGGTGTTGTAGGTGGACTGGATTACGGTGCCCCAGTACGGTCCGTACATGCTGGTGGAGTTGCTGCCGTAGCCGTAGCTGTTGACGGAGTTCTGGAAGCCGGTGGAGCTGTTGCCGATGAACCACGGACCGCCCGAGGAACCACCGGTCATGTTGCAGGGGATGCCCTGGCTGTTGAACTGCGGGTTGTAGGGATCGTTGGTAGCGGTGCCCGAGCAGCTCTTGAGCGATTCGCCGTTGAAGGGCGAGCCGGCCGGGTAGCCGAAGGCCTTGTAGCTGAGGCCGCGGGCGGCGTTGAACTGGACTCCGGAGGAACCAACGACATCTGCGAGCCGCTGACCGTTGAGGGTGTTCATGACGGCGAAGGCGGTGTCGTACTGCATGTTGCCGTTGGAGGCCCACTGGGTGGGGGCGTACAGCGCCTTTGCCGTCCACTTCCCGTAGGGTGCTGCGCCGTTGAGGTAGGCCGGAACGAAGACGAAGTTGGTTGCGTAGGCGCCCGGGCCTTCGTTGAGGCAGTGGCCGGCGGTGGAAACGGTGCTCTTGTTCGCCGCGGTAACGGAGTTGCCGGAGCAGACGTAGTTGGAGCCACCCAGGGTGAAGAAGATCTTGCCGATGTGCTTGACCGGTGTTTCGCTCTGGTTGACCTTGCGGTCGATGGTCTTGGAATCGGTTGCGGCCTGCTGGCCGGCGATGCTGCTGATGGCGCCCGGGGCTTCGGTGACCGGGGCTTTGCCGAGGTTGAGGAGCTTGCCGCGATCCAGTGCCTTGGCGGCCAGGATTTCGCCGGACTGCGCGGACTTCATGCGTTCCGGCGTCCAGTAGTCTGCAGCGCCGGTGTCCGACACTACGTGGCTGCTGACCGCTGCGCCGCTGGTGTCTGCGTCCTTGGAGGGGGCCGCGTTGGCGCTGGTGGTTCCAACCAACGCCAGGATTGCGGCAGCGGACAGACTCAGCAGGCTTGTGGCCAGGGTCTTGGTTTTTGTCACGTTGTTCCTACCTATCGAGGGAGTGAGGCGGCCAGTGATGGCGACCGCCGACTGACGGAATTGAAGGTATCGAACGTATGACAACTTTGTAAAGAGATGTTTCACAGTTTGTGATAATTTGCTGTCACTTCCTTGTTAAGTGACGAGGTTCCTTTGGCGAGCTCAGTGACGGTCCGTGGCAGCGGTCAACCTGAAGTTCACAGCGCCGTATGCCATCCGAACATCAGCTACGTGCAGGCCCTCAGTGGTCTTTGACCGTGACTCTGTCAGGGAGGGGCTTGGGTGTGACGCCAGGCCATTAACCGTCCCGTGAGAGCAGGGATAGATTGCGCTCGCCCTCGGGATCGTCGGCGCTGAGCGGGATAATGATGGTGTTGTGCTGCGAAGGAGCCGAGGGCTGTCCGCCCATCCAGGCTGATCCCACGCCTGCAGTGGTGAGGTCGAAGAACGGCTCCCCGTCAGCGGTTCGGGCGCTGATCTGAATCTGGGTGTTGGGCATGTAGCCCTCGCCTACAGACCAAACGTTCCGGACGATGTAATCGACCAGCAAATCTCCGTAAAGAACGGTGTAACCGGGGTCGATGGCTAACTCTACGGAGTATCCGGTGTTGCCCTTCACATTGGGTGGACCTCCTCCGGCGAAGCCGGTCACCGAGATTCCGGGGACGGCGTCGATTGCCTCGCGGGCTTCGGCAATCGTCTGGCCAGTGTCGGCGTCGTGCGGGATGGTCTCCCGGGGTGTCGGCGCCGGGACAGCGCAAGCGGTCAGCGCGAGGAGAATCCCGGCCGTCGAGACGGTCAGCCAGGCAGCTAAGGAGGCTGGTCGAATGATGCGGGTCATGACTTCACTATGTTCGGTTTCGCTGTGAATGAGATGCTGACGCGCCCGGGACCAGATATTTGCCACAGCAGCCACCTTGCGGCAACCAGCCCTCCACAACCAGGGTCCGACGGCGGCGGGCAGCAGCGGCTGTCCGGCCGCCGTCGGGCGTTCATCACCATGGCGGGGTAACGAACACGTGATCCCGGACACGAAGGGCCGCCAAAACGGTCTACTCGGGTAAGTTAGAGATGTTGAAATCTGCAGACTTTCAGGGAGAACCCCGCCAATGGCCAAGATTATCTATACCCACACAGACGAAGCGCCGATGCTGGCAACTTACTCATTCCTGCCGATTGTGGAAGCGTATGCCTCGACCGCAGGTGTAGAGGTGGAGACCCGCGATATTTCGCTGGCCGGCCGCATCATCGCCGTCTTCGGCGATTTCCTGACCGAAGAGCAGCGCACGGGCAACGCCCTTGCTGAACTTGGTGAGCTGGCAAAGCAGCCGGAAGCCAACATCATCAAGCTGCCCAACATCAGCGCCTCCGTGCCGCAGCTCAAGGCTGCCATCGCCGAGCTCCAGGCCCAGGGCTTCGCCCTCCCGGACTACCCGGACAACCCTTCCTCGGACACCGAGACGGACATCCGCTCGCGTTACGACAAGATCAAGGGTTCCGCTGTGAACCCGGTGCTGCGTGAAGGCAACTCTGACCGCCGCGCACCCCTGTCGGTAAAGAACTACGCCCGCCAGAACCCGCACTCCATGGGCGCCTGGACTCCCGAGTCCAAGACCAACGTTGCCACCATGGGCGAGAACGACTTCCGCTCCAACGAGAAGTCCGTTGTCCTCGAGGCCGACGATTCCCTGAGCATCCAGCTGGTCCGCGAAGACGGCACCACCAAGGTCCTCAAGAAGGACTTCCCCGTCCTGGCCGGCGAAGTTGTTGACGCGACCGTCCTGCGCGCCGATGCCTTGGACGAGTTCCTCAAGGCACAGGTTGCCCGTGCCAAGGAAGAGGGCATTCTCTTCTCCGCGCACTTGAAGGCCACCATGATGAAGGTCTCCGACCCCATCATCTTCGGCCACGTGGTCAAGGCTTACTTCTCCGAGCTGTTCGACACCTACGGCAAGCAGCTCGCAGCCGCAGGCATCAGCCCGAACAACGGCCTCGCTGCCATCCTTAGCGGCCTGGAAGACCTGCCGGAAGACGTCCGCGAAGGCGTCAAGGCGGCCATCACCAAGGGCCTCGAAGACGGTCCCGCGCTGGCCATGGTGGACTCTGACAAGGGCATCACCAGCCTCCACGTTCCCTCGGACATCATCGTTGACGCTTCCATGCCGGCCATGATCCGCTCCTCCGGCCACATGTGGGGCCCGGACGGCAAGGAAGCCGACACCCTGGCCGTGATCCCGGACAGCTCCTACGCCGGCGTCTACCAGGTTGTGCTGGACGACTGCCGTGCCAACGGCGCGTTCGACCCCACCACCATGGGCACCGTTCCCAACGTGGGCCTCATGGCACAGGCGGCCGAAGAATACGGCAGCCACGACAAGACTTTCGAGATCCAGGCAGCCGGCACCGTCCAGCTGGTGGACAGCAAGGGCAACGTCCTCACCGAGCACCAGGTCTTCCCGGGTGACATCTGGCGCGCATGCCAGACCAAGGATGTCCCGGTCCGCGACTGGGTGAAGCTGGCCGTCACCCGTGCCCGCGCTTCCCAGACCCCGGCCGTTTTCTGGCTGGACAAGGGCCGCGCGCACGACGCCAACCTGATCGCCAAGGTCAACGAGTACCTGAAGGACCACGACACCGGGGGCCTGCAGATCGAGATCCTCTCCCCGGTTGAGGCCACGGCCTTCACCTTGGAGCGCATCCGCAAGGGCGAGGACACCATCTCCGTCACGGGCAACGTGCTCCGCGACTACCTCACGGACCTGTTCCCGATCCTTGAGCTCGGTACCAGCGCAAAGATGCTCTCCATCGTTCCGCTGATCAACGGTGGCGGCCTGTTCGAGACCGGCGCCGGTGGCTCCGCTCCCAAGCACGTCCAGCAGCTGGTCAAGGAAAACCACCTCCGCTGGGACAGCCTGGGCGAGTTCCTTGCCCTGGCAGTGAGCTTTGAGCACCTTGCCACCACCACGGGCAACGCCCGCGCACAGGTCCTTGCCGACACGCTGGACCGCGCAACGGGTACGTTCCTGCTGGAGAACAAGTCCCCGCGCCGCAGCGTCGGCGAGCTGGATAACCGCGGAAGCCACTTCTACCTGGCCACCTACTGGGCCCAGGAACTGGCCAAGCAGACCGAAGACGCCGAGTTGGCCAAGGACTTCGCCGCAATTGCGGAAGCCCTGACCTCCAACGAGGAGACAATCGTCGGCGAGCTCGCCGCAGTCCAGGGTCCCGCCGTCGACCTTGGCGGTTACTACCGTCCGGACGCCGCCAAGGCTGCCGAGATCATGCGCCCGTCGGCTACGTTCAACAAGGTCCTCGCGACCCTGAAGTAACCTCGAGTTTGTGTACAGCTAATGCCCCTAAGACACCGTCTTGGGGGCATTAGCTGTACTAAAACTCCTAGCGCTCGGCGTGGAACCGCCCAGGTGCCACGCCGCCGTCGACGATGTCCTTCAGCACCCGCCCAATAGCCGGCGTGAACTTGAAACCGTGGCCGGAGAAACCAGCGCCCACCACCAGCGGACCGAAGCGGTCCAGCACAAAGTCCTCAGTGGGCGTGGTGGTGTAGGTGCAGCTGATGGGAACCGCGGTGGAGGGGTCGACGCCGGGAAGCCACTCCTCGGCGTACCGCACCAACGCTTCGAGCTGGTGGGGAATGGGCTCGAACGTGCGCTCGTCGGGGTCCATGACGGGGCCGACACCGTGCCAGCCGGCCTTGACGCCCTCGCCGGGGGTGAGCATGCCGTACACGGGGCTGTACCAGTACTCATACAGTTCGTTGTTCGGATCGGGGTCCGGGCTGTGGTTGAGGCTCGGCCACACCAGCGTGTTGTCCGTGGGAGTGAAATGGGCCGGCTGCTCCTGCGTCACGACCAACGCGGGCAGGTCCGTGAGCTTTCCGATGAGCTTGGGGGTCCATGCACCGGCGGTGACCACCACACGATGGGCTGTGTATTCGGTTTCCTCGGTGACCACCACCACTGATTCGCCGCCGGTGACGCGGATGTCGCGGACCGGCGTCGAGTATTTGAAGACCGCGCCGTGGGACTCGGCGGACTTCCGCAGGGCCACCAGGGCATCTGCCGAGCGGATCCGGCCCGATCCCGGGACGAAGAGCACGTCGGTGGCAAAGTTCATGCCCAGCCAGCGGTTGGCGGCTTCGTCGGCGGAGATGAAGTAGCTATCGATGCCGCGTGCCTCGTGGGCTTCGCGGACTTGTTGCAGCCGGGGTAGGTTGCCGTGGTTGGCCAGTCCCACCATGTCCAGGAGCGGCGCGCCGTGCTCGGCGGCGAGCTCGTCCCAGAGTGTCTTGGACTCTGCCAGGAGGTCCAGGTAATCGGCCTCGACGTAGGCGGTGTTGAAGTTGCGGGTGGCGCCATGGGAGGCGCCGATGTGGTGCCCGGCCTCGAACTGCTCCAACAGAACCACCGATCGGCCGGACCGGGCGAGTTGCCATGCGGCCGCCGATCCCATGGCTCCTCCGCCAACAACTACAACGTCAACCTGCATGCCTGCTCCATCCACAACGTCCGGGACTCAAACCACGGCCCCAATCAGGGCCACCTCCCATTCTGCCCCCGAAGCCTGAAGGTTACGCAGCCAGGCGCCTGCGGATCCACGCGGAGAACTGATCCACCACGATGATCAGCACCAACACGATCAGGATGTGCGTGAGCATGGAGTCGAACTGGAACGACTTGATGGACTGGTTGATCAGGAGCCCGATACCGCCAGCGCCCACCAGGCCCAGGACCAGCGAGGACCGCACGTTGACGTCGAAGCGGTAGAGCAGCAAGCCGACGAATTGCGGAACCACCATGGGCAGCGTGGCATTGGCTACCTGTTGGATCCGGTTGGCGCCCGCTGTTCGCAATGCTTCCTGCGGCCCGGCGTCGATCTCTTCCATCGATTCCGCCCACAGTTTCCCCATCACGCCCGTGTTGTGGCAGATCAGGGCCAGCACGCCCGCGAATGGACCAAGGCCCACGGCGGTCACGAAGATCAGCGCGAACACGATGTCCGGGACGGCACGGAAGAAGGACAACACGGCACGCGCGGCTTGGTACACCAGCCGGTGCGGGGTGGTGTTCTCCGCGGCAAGCGCTGCCAGGAGCAGGGCAAACGGTACAGACAACGTGGTGCCCAGCAGGCCGATCCACAGGGTCACCAGCGTGGCTTCGAGGCCGGGGCGAATCGTGCGGTCCCAGCTGAGGTCCGGCGGGAAGGCATCGCCGATGAAGGCGGCCATGCCTTTCCAGCCGTCCACCAGCAGTTCGGGTTTGAAGTCCGTCCCTTCGATGGCCACGGCATGCAGTCCGACGACGGCGGCAACCACTGCCGCCGTCGTGATCCACCGAAGGGGCTTCTTCGGGCGGATCAGTGCCACGCGGGCCTTGCTGCTTGAGTCCCGGCGCGCGACGGCTGGGTTCAGGGTATGGGGTGTCATGCTGCGATGTTCCTGTCCGGGGCGTACAACGTGTCGAGGTGATCGGCCGTGATCTCCGTGGAGGGGAGGTCGAAGGTCATGGAGCCTTGGAGCAGCCCGATGGACCTGTCGGCGTAGCGCAGCGCGAGGTCCGGCTGGTGCAGCACCGCGGCTACGGCCAGCCCTTCCGAGTGGGCGAGTTCGCGCAGCAAGGCCATGACTTGCTCGGCGGCGTGCGGGTCCAGTGCGGACACGGGCTCGTCGGCAAGTACGACGTCGGCCCGCTGGCAGAGTGCCCGGGCTACGGCCACGCGCTGCTGCTGTCCGCCGGAGAGGCGGCCGACGCGGTCGAAGGCACGGTCTGCCAGGCCCACGCGGTCCAGGCAATCAAGGGCTTCCTGCTGAACATCGGCAGGGAACAGCATTGGCGTCAGTGAACGGACGGTGGGAATGCGGGCGAGGGCGCCGGCGCACACGTTGTCCAAGGCTGTGCGGCGGGGGATGAGGTGGATCTTTTGGAAGATCATGGCCATCCGTTGCCGGGCCTCCTGCAGATTACGGCCTTGCAACGAGTCCAAGGCGGTTTCCGCGATGCTGATGGTGCCGGCGTCCGGGGCGGTGATACCCATGACGCAGCGGAGGGTGGTGGACTTGCCCGAGCCGTTCGCGCCGAGGAAAGCGACCACTTCGCCTGCGGCGACGGAGAAGTCCACGCCCTTCAGGACGGTCCGGCCACCGAAGGACTTGCGCAATCCTTGGACGGAGAGGAGTGGGTCAATCACTACAGATCCTTCTCGGTAAGGCCCATGGTCTCGGCGAGCTCGAACAGCGGCGTGTAGTTGTCCTTGGTGACCTCCAGCAGCGGGCCCGGAGGGGTGACGTCCAGGAACTCGCCCACCTTGGCCACATCCGCGGGGTCCAAGCTCAGGAAGGCGTCTTTCACCGCGGCCTTGAACTCAGGTGCGGCATCTCCACGGACGGTAATGGGGTCGTTCGGGATGGGCTCGGAGGTCCACACCTGCCGGAAGTCGTCCTTGGTGAACGTGCCCGCTGCGATGGCTGTGGCCAGCGTCTGGGAGTTGATCTGGGCAGCGTCCACCTTGCCGTTGGTTAGTGCCAGGAGTGCTTCGGGGTGGCCGCCGGTGTAGTCCATGGTGATGTCGGCGTCGGCGATTCCGGCTTCACGGAGGCCGAAGCGCGGGAGCACATCGCCCGACGTGGACCCGACACTGCCCAGTGCCAGCGACTTGCCCTTCAGGTCTCCGATGGCCTGGATGGTGCTGTCCTTGGGAACCCAGATGCCCGCGGTGTACGAGCTGAGTTCCTTCTCGGCGGTGCCGAAGGACACCAGCGGCTCGGCGCCGGCCTTGGCGTCCGCGAACACGTAGCCCAACGGACCGAACTGGCCCAGGTCCAGCTTGCCGTTGCGCATCGCCAGGACCTCGGCAGCGTAGTCCTCAACCACCTGGACGCTGACAGGGCATTCAAGCTTGTTGGCGAGGGCGGCGGCGAGGACGTCGTAGGCGGGCTTCAACTTGGCCGGGTCCTCATAGGGCTCGATGCCGAACTTGATCTCGCCGTTGGGGCAGGTGGCCGAGGTCGCCTCAGGAGAGGATTGGGCTGAGCCGCCACAGGCTGTCAATGCCAGGACGGTGGCCAGGGCAAGCGCGGAACCGGTGAAGAGCGTGGTTTTCATGGGAATCCTTATGCGAAGGGAGGGCGGGGAGAACGGGAAAATTCAGGACAAGCGCGACACGTTGCGGTGTGCCAGGCCGAAGGACAGGGTCATGCCGACGCCGGAGGTTACGGACACCACCATGACGCCTGGCTGGATTTCGCGGACCAGGATGGGCGCGATGGCAGAAGATGCGTAAACACCCTGCCAGCGCTGGATGATCTCCAGCGGCTCGCCGATCCTGCTGGTGATTTCTGTGTTGAGGGTGGTGGTGACGGCTTCATCCAGGAACGGATCGGCCGTCCGGTGGTAGTGGTGCGAGTCGCCCAGGATGATGGTCCCGTCGGGGCGCTGCGTGAACATGACGTTGGCACCGATGTCCAGCAGTTCCGGCTGGTTCTCCAACACCTCGGAACGGAGGGCGGCAGCGGCGGGCATATCCGTGAAGGCCGGGTAACGGAGCATGGAGGTTGCCGTGAGAACGGCCGGTGCAAAGTCGGCGCCAGCCGGTTTGGCTGCCAATGACATCTGCAGCGCGCACCGCTGGATTTGGTGTTCAGCGGCCAGATCAGGGAACAGGTAGTCCACATCGTGGCCGACGCACACGAACACCTGCTTTGCACGCAGCTCGCCGCGCGAGGTCATCACGGTGACGCCGTCCGCGGCTTGGCTGAAGCCCAGCGCCGCAGTGTTCCAGTGAAGTTCTACGCCGGACTGCTGGCTTAGCCATTCGGCCAACGTTGCGACCGTGGTTCGGGGGTCGACGCGGAGGTCGTCCCGGAGGAAGGCGCCACCTACGAGCCCGGGCCATCCTGCGCCCGAAGTACCGGCGTCGTCGTGCGTCTCGCCAGCGACTGAAGCCGAAGAACCCAACCGTTCGCGTGTCTCCTTCGGCGTAAGCAGCTCCACCTGGCCAGGCTCGCGGACGGCGGAGAGTTCGCGGAGGACGTTCATCTCGGCTTCGGTGCGGGCGAGCACGACGGCGCCGGCCTCCGAAGCCCAGAAGCCGGCCTGCTCGGCGAACTCGAGCCAATACTTCCGGGAGGTCTGCGCGAGCTCGTACAGTTCGCCGGACTGGGCGGTGATGCAGCAATGACCGAAGTTGCGGACGGAGGCGCCGGCGGCGTGGTGGTCACGGTCAACGATGGTCACGGTCAGGCCGTTGGCAACAGCGTGCGCGGCATGAGCCAGGCCAACAATTCCAGCGCCAACAATCACGACGTCGGTGGGCTGGCTGGCGCTGTTGTTGAAGGGTGTGGGGGAGGTGCTTGGGTTGTTCACACCATTGAGATTGGCTGCTGGATCGAGGGGAATCAAGCCAAATTGGCACTTGTATATACAAGTTAACCTGATTTTAACTTCTGTTCATTTGAGTTCATGCCAAGTTCATCTCCAGCCTTTCAAATCCAGTGTTTCCATCACCCGAGACTTGTATTATCAACTGGTGAGCACTCAGCAGAACACACCCCTTCACGTCAGGCTTAGCGAAGAATTCATGCGCCGAATCACCAACGGTGACTGGCCTCCGGGTTTCCAGCTGCCCAGCGAGGCCGAGTTGTGCCGCGAGTTCGGAACTTCCCGCGGACCCATCCGCCAAGCTCTTGCGTTCCTCCGTTCCGAGGGCGCAGTGACGGGCGGCCGTGGGCGTCCCCCCATGGTGCGTTCGTCCGTGCCGTCGCAGTCGTTCTCCACGTTCAACTCCTTCACCGAGTGGGCCCGTGGAATCGGCAAGAAGCCCGGCCAGCGGACCCTGGAGGTAGCCCGCCGCGAAGCAAGCCCGGAAGCTGCCGAGGCCCTGGGGCTGATGCCGGGAACCACCGTGGTGGAGGTCCTCCGCGTCCGCTACCTGGATGAGGCGCCGGCCATGATTGAACGGACCACGTTCGTCCTGGAGGTGGGCCGGAAACTGTTCGACTTCGATACCGACTCGGGGTCCATCTTCGCGTTCCTCAAGGAGCAAGGGGTTGATCTGCACAGCGCACGCCACACCATTGACGCCGTGGCGGCCAGCGACGAGGACGCCGAACTGCTGGAGCAGCCCGAAGGCATTCCGCTGTTGCGCGAACGCCGCATCACCCGATCCGGCGATGGGCAGCCCCTCGAATATTCAGAGGACCGCTATCTGCCGGCACTGACCAACTTCACCATCGACAACACCGTGGAACGCAGGGCCGCGCTGGTCCGCATCCACACCGAAGGAGCCACCCCATGATCCAGCTTGTTGCCTGCGATATGGCCGGAACCACCATCGACGAACACGGCGACGTCTATGTTGCCCTGGCCCGCTGCGTTGAAGAGACCGGCGTAGCCACCACCCCCGAATCCGTGCAGGAATGGATGGGTGCTGACAAGGTGGAGGCCATCACGGCGCTCATCAAAGCCGGAGGTGGAACTGTGGACCAGGCCACAGTGGCTGCCGCTTTCGTCCGGTTCAAGGAGTTGCTCGTCGAGTTCTACGACGCCAACCCGCCTGTGGCGCTGGACGGCGTCGAGGACGCGTTCCGCGAACTCCGCGGCAAGGGAGTCAAGGTGGCACTGACCACGGGCTTCTCGCGCGACGTCGCCGAGCCGCTTTTGGAACGCCTGGGCTGGCGAGTCGACGACGACAGCCTGCTGGACGCCGTCGTGTGTTCCGACGACGTAGCCGCCGGCCGGCCGGCGCCGCACATGATCCATCGCGCCATGGAACTGACCGGGGTGCAGGATGTCCGCGCCGTGCTCGCCGCAGGCGACACCGTGAACGACCTCGCCGCCGCCAACAATGCGGGCGTCACGGCCGTCGGCGTCCTGACCGGGAAGCTGGGCCGCGCCGACCTCGCCGCGCACCCGCACCACCACATTTTGGACGGCGTCAAGGACATCCCGGGGCTGCTGTCCTAGCAAGCGGGGGTGGCTGCGGTCCTTGTGGCACCGTCCGTTTGGCTGGAAGCGCCCGGCATGGAAGATTGGGACGGGTGAAATTCCTTCACCCCTCACCCAAGTCCTCCGCCCGCGGCGTCACCATCCTGCGCGTGGTGTTCGGCGCGCTCCTCATGGTCCATGGCTTCCAGAAGCTCATGGCCGGTCATGCCGCGTTCGCCGCGTCGGTCGCTGCCATGGGTGTGCAGAAGCCCGAGATCGTGGCCTGGCTGGTGATCGCGGGGGAGCTGGGCCTTGGCTTGTTGCTGGTTCTCGGCGCCCTGACCCGCGTGGCCGGGTTCATTGCGGCGATCATGTTCGCCGGCATCTGGTTCGTAACGGAGGCGGGCAAGCCGCTGCTCACGGACAAGGCAGGAGTGACCGCCGAACTCCTGATCATCTACGCCGCCATCTCCGTGGCGTTCATATTCCTTGGCCCTGGAGCGCTCTCTTTGGACCGAAAGCTCGCACGGCAACCGGCCCGCCAAGGTCGTTAACGCACCCGAGTTAATTCACCGTGCGTCGTTCGGGTAGCGGATGCCCAATTGCGACCTGACGCCATCGAACAGGCGCATGACGTTGACGGAGTCCTCCAGCGGCATGACCGGGCTTTCGGTCAATCCTTGCTGTACGCACCGCGTCACTTCACGAAGTTCGTACGTGTAGCCAATGCCCACCACGTCGAAGCGTTCGTGGCGGGGCTCATCCCAGCCAACACGGATCATCAGTTCGCGCGGGTTGTTCACCGAGCCAACTGTTTGCAGGAAGCCGAGTCCGCCCGCGACGGTGGCGGTCCTGGGTCCGTGGGCCATCAAGGACGACGTCAGCTGCGCCTGCGCGCCATTGGCGTACCCCAGGGTCAGTGCGTTCTGGGTGTCCACGCCGTCCTCGTTGAGCGTGCCGATCGCCGTGACCGACTGCGGGAATCCCAGAGTTCCCAACGGCCACAGCAACGGGTAGACGGTCAGGTCCAGGAGGGCGCCCCCACCGTCGTTGAGTGCCCAGATGCGGGCTGAGGGGTCGTACGGTGCGGGGAAACCGAGGTCGGCGCTCACCCATTGGATCTGTCCGAGCTCCCCGGACGCGGCGATCGCGAAGGCCCGCTGCATGCTCGGCAGGAACCGGCTCCACACGGCCTCCATGAAGAAGACTTTGTTTTCCCGGGCCAGTTTCACCAGTTCGGCGGCTTCACGGGCGTTGATGGTGAGCGCTTTCTCGCACAGGACATGCTTGCCGGCACGGAGGGCAGCCGCGGCGATCTGGAAGTGTTGGGCATGGGGAGTGGCCACATAGACCACATCCACAGCGGGATCGTCGAACAACCGCTGGTAGCCGGGCACGTCGCCGTCGTCGCCGTAGCCCTTGGTGAACCCGGCCGCACTGGCGAACGCGTCCGCGGCAGCCTGGGTCCGGGAGCTCACGGCGTAGAGCTCGGCATCTTCCAGCAAGGACAGGTCCTGCGAAACACTGTTGGCGATGTTGCCTGTAGAAACGACGCCCCACTTCAAACGGCGGCCAGTAGCTGCTCGGGGATCCTGGTTGGTTTGGGACGACAGCCACGGCTTGGCGATAGGAAGGGTCATGACTGACATCCTCTCATTTCTCGAAAGCGAGTCTTAAGGCTTTGGCAGCGTCGTTTGGAAAGCGGCCGGGGAAGGTGGAAACGGGAGGCGGAAGGCCTTCAGTGGGTCCGCGAAGTGCTTCGATGACGCTCGGCTCGCTCTGGAATCCCGACACAGTAAGCATTCTGTCAAGTCACAGGAATGCCCGGCGCCATGAAATTCCTCGCTTAGGCTTAGGCAATCATCCCTCGCAGAGGTTCTGTGGGGAGTTACCGAAATGGAGCAGGGATGGGTACTTTTCGGCGTGTCATTTTGCCGGTTGCCTGGTTGTTGGTGTTTGCGATTATCGCCGTGGCTCTGGTCAAGATCGCTTTTGTGGATGGCCTGGAATCGTCCGCCTCGGAGCCGGCGCCGCTGGCCCAAGTGGACATTCCTGTGGTCCCGGCGACGCGGGCTACCGTCACCAACACCGTTGAAATCAAGGGCACCGTCCAGAGTGACGCCGCCGAACCGGTCCGGAGTACTTCGGCCGGCAAAGTCATCAAGGTCTTCGTAGAGCAAGGTGCCACGGTGGCGAAGGGCGACGCCCTGTTCCAGGTCAAGGCCGAGCGGCCAGTCACCACCACGCAGACGTCCAAGGACGGCATACCAACCGCACCGAAGCCTGTGTACGACTACTTCAACATCGTGGCTCCGAGCGCTGGAACGCTGCAGTCCTTGACTACACTCATAGACCAGCAGGTCACCGTGGGCGAGTCCGTGGGCAAGATCGACCCCGGAACGTACACCGTGGCTGGCTCTGTCACGGCGGCGCAGCAGTACCGCCTGCTCGGCAAACCGGGTCCAGCGGAAATCTCTTTGGTGGGTGGACCGGCTCCGTTCCAGTGCACGGAAGTGACGCTCAAGAACAATGCGTCCGACGACGGCGGTGCCGCCTCGGGTGGTTTGGCCGCCACAGGCGGAGGTGCAGGAATGGGCGTCGGCGCAGCGTTGGCAGGCCCTGGTGGTGGAAGCCAACCCGAAGAGGGCGGTTCTCCCACGGGCACGCTTAGCTGCGCAGTCCCTGCTGATCAGGAAGTCTTTGCCGGTCTCGGTGCCACCATGACGGTCAGCGCAGGTGTCGCACCCGACGTGGTCACCGTCCCCCTGACCTCGGTCAAGGGCAGTGTGAAGGACGGAATCGTGTGGATTGCAGGTCCGGGAGGAGCGGGTGCTGCGCCTGAGCAGCGCACGGTCCAGCTGGGACTCAATGACGGAAACGTTGTGGAAGTGACCTCCGGTCTCGCCGAAGGTGAGCAAGTCCTCGAGTTCGTGCCAGGTGCCCCTGCTGCTCCCAACCCCATGATGGGTCCGGGCCAGGTCGCCTTCGCTCCGGCGGGTTAGAGCTAATGCAGCAATCTTCCAAGGAAACCCTCGTCAGCCTGCGGTCAGTCACCCGGTCTGTCACGCTGCCGGACGAGCAACAGCTGCATATCCTCCGTGGCATCGACCTTGAGGTCTACAGCGGGGACCATACAGCCATCGTGGGCCGCTCCGGTTGCGGTAAATCCACGCTGCTCAACCTGCTCGGCCTGCTGGATGTCCCAACGTCGGGTGAGCTCGAGTTCCTGGGCCAACCGGCGGACCGGCTGGGCAACAATGCCCGTGCACGCCTACGCGGTTCCACCGTGGGCTTCGTCTTTCAGCAGTTCAACCTGTTGCCCGGCCGCAGTGCGCTGGACAACGTGATCACTCCGCTCTTCTACGCCAAGGGCAAAGAGTTCTGGCGTCGCCGTGAGATTGCCATGGACATGCTGGACCGCGTGGGGCTGGCCGCCCGGGCCAGCACCATGCCCAACATGTTGTCCGGTGGTGAGCAGCAGCGCGTGGCCATCGCCCGGGCTTTGGTCCGCAAGCCCAGGCTTATTCTGGCCGACGAGCCCACCGGTGCACTTGACGTCGAAACCGGCCAGTCCGTGATGGCACTGCTGGACACCGTTGCGACGGAGACCGCTGCAGCCCTGGTCACCATTACGCACGACACCAACGTGGCCGCCCTGGCAAGATCCTGTTACCGGCTGGACTCCGGAGTCCTGACCGCATTGTCGGTACCGCAAGCAGCAGGAGTCAGGGCATGACCGGTTTGGTCTCCACCCTCGTCGAAGCGTGGCAGGAACTCCGCATCAACAAGGTACGCATCCTGTTGGCCCTACTTGGTGTGGCCTTGTCCGTCGCCGCTCTAACCTCCGTGGTGGGCGTCGGGAATTTGGCCCGCGAGGGCTACAAAGTGCAGTCTGAACGAAACGGCGGCCGCGTGGCAACGTTGTCGTTGAGCGTCAACGGACCAACCACGCCGGACCCGGCCAAACTCGAGAAGGCGTACCAGGGGATCCAGCAGCGCTACGGTATCACCACCTCCACCCACGTCGGTCAGACGCAAGCCGGCTTTCAGTTTCCCCGTGGTGTGACCGCCGTCAGCATGACCATCGTGGACGTTGGCTACGGCATCATCCATCGCGTGCCACTTCAGCAGGGAAGTTGGTTCGCCGCCGATGACGGTCACAGGCTCGCACCCGCCGTCGTGGTTTCCGAGGCCTTCTACAACCAAGCCGGCAGGCCGAACCTCACCACCCATCCAACCGTGAGAATCCCCGGTGACCAGCCGGCCACGGCGGTGATTATCGGCGTCGTCCCTGATGCCTACCCGGACACGCCGCCGTCCGCGTTCATCCTCAGCGAGGGTGCGGCAATGACGGGGATGGAAGCGCAAATGTCCCAGTTCAAGATGTGGGTGGGCGAGGAGCAGGCCGACGCACTCAAAGCAGCGATCACCGCCGACCTCCAAGGCCAGTTCCCCGGCTACTACGCCCAAGCCGACCGCATGGACTACGCGGCCTGGGGCGATCCCTTGGCTCCCGTGCAGTTGGTGGTGGGCGGCGTAGCCGGGTTGGTCCTGTTGCTCGGCGCCGTGGGAATGCTGAACATCTCCATGGTCACCGTGCGCTACAGGGTCCGGGAGATCGGCATCCGTCGCAGCTTCGGAGCAACCTCGGGCCGGATCTTTGTTGGCGTCATGATGGAATCCGTGGTGGCCACCGCAGTAGCCGGCGTGGCCGGTGTCATGCTGGCGGTCGCGGTGGTGAAGCATCCATGGATCGAGTCGAAAGTAGCGCCAGGCCTCACCGAGTACCCTGCCTTCCCCATCGATGCCGCCCTGATGGGATTCGGTGCCGCCGTCCTGGTGGGCGCACTCGCTGGAGCCATTCCGGCGCTCGTGGCGGTGCGCGTCAAGGTCATTGACGCGATCCGGTTCTGACCTCCTCCGTGAGCCTGCCTTGCTGAAGGCGGAAGCAGCGTTCGGTTTTCCGGGCCAGGCTGCGGTCGTGCGTGACCACCAGGATGGTGGTGTTGTGGTCTCGGCTCAGGGAACTCAGCAGTTCGATGATGTGCTCGCCGGTCTGCTCATCCAGGTTTCCGGTGGGCTCATCGGCGAGGATCAACTTGGGCTCGTTGGCCAGCGCCCGGGCAATCGCCACACGCTGCTGCTCTCCACCGGACAACCGGTTGGTCCGCCGTGACTGCTTCTCCGGATCCAGCTGAACCTGCTCCAACAGCTCCTTGGCCCGCTTCAACCTGGCCGCCTTGCGGACACCGGCGAACTCCATGGGCAGCATCACGTTGTCCACGGCGCTGAGGTTGGGGATCAGGTTGAACTGTTGGAACACGAAGCCGATGTCCCGGCGACGGTACTCGGTCAGCTTGCCATCCGGCAGTCCCGCCAGGCTGACGCCATCCACGACGACGTCTCCCGAAGTGGGTTTGTCCAGCGCACCCAAGAGGGACAACAGCGTGCTTTTGCCGCTGCCGCTCTTGCCGACGATGGACGCCAGCGAACCCTTTTCGAGTTCGAAACTCACGCCGTTGACGGGTTTGATGGTCCGGTCACCGGACTTGAACTGACGGACCAGGTCCTTGACTTCAATCACGGCTATTCTCCTCGGAGTACTTCGATGGGACGGATGCGGGCAGTCAGCAACGCAGGGACAAGCGCGCCGATGATGGCCACCGCGAACACCGCGGCGATACCTGCGGCGAGGACGCCGGGGGAGACGCTCGCCGTGACGGAGGTGAGTAGCTGGGAAGCGCCACCGAACGGACCACCTTGGCCGCCGCCGGGCATGCCACCGCCGGGGACTGCGCCGTTCGGCATGGCCCCTGCGAGCCCCCCACCGCGCTGGGTGGTGGGGGCCGCCGTCGTGCTTGTATTTGAACTGATGAGAGCGGAAGCGATGCCGCCGCTGGCCAATGAAGCGATCACCGCACCCCCTACGCTGCCCAGGGCCACCAGAACCAACGACTCGAGTACGAACTGCAGTCCGATGGTCCGGTTCCGGGCGCCGATGGCCTTCAGGACGCCGATTTCGCGACGGCGCTCGCGGACCAGCATCACCATGATGAGCAGGATGATGATTCCGGCCGTGGCGAGGGCGGCGATGAACGCGATCATGGAAATGTTCTTGACGCTGTCGAGGGAGCTGACCGCGGTTTCGAGGTTGCGCTGGCCCTGCGTGACATCGGCCTTGTCCGTGCCAAGCGCCTCCTGGACGGCGGTCTTGGTGCTGTCCACGTTCTCCATGCTGTTGACCGTGACAATCATGGTGGAAAGTTCATCGGGGGTTTCGGCCAGTGCCTGGGCCTCGGGAAGGGTGACGTAGACGGCGTTGTTGCCGAACGTGGTGCCGGCGTCGAAGATTCCCGTGACGGTAAACGTCTTGTCCTGAATGGTGAAGGTGGAGCCGACCGTCAGGTTGTTCTTCTCTGCCAGCGAGGTACCTACCAAGGCCTTCGCTTCAGAGGTTGTGTAGTCGCCCAAACCGGTGCCGCTGGTAATCTCCAAGGCCTTGCCGGTGCTGTCCACCTCGGCGCCAATGCCCGTCGCGGTGATCGGGAGCGTGCGTGCGGGTTGGGCTCCGGTGGTGCCGCTCGCGTTGTTGCGGTTGCCCAGCGTACCGGCGTCCACGGCAGCAGTCAGGTTGGTACTGACCGTCGCCTGCTGGCCTCCCGGACCGAAACCGCCGCCAGGGCCCTGCTGGGTGCTGCCGGTTGTTGAATCCGTGGTCCCCGTGGTTGCCGTCTGGAGACGGAGCGCCTTGGTGCCCACCACGGAGGTCACGTTGGCGACCGACGCCGCAGTCTCAGCTTCCGCCGTCGTGAGTGGTTCGCCGCCGCCTTCGAATCCCTGGCCGCCAGCCGGGTTCACCGTCAGCGTGGTTCCCACGGAGGCATTGAGCTCCTGGACTTTGGCACCTACGGCCTGGTTGGCCACCAGCATTGCCAAGGCCAGGCCGATGGCTACGGCCAGCACGGCCACGACCGCCGCCGTTCTGATGTTGTTGCGGAAGGCATTGCCTACGCTTCGGGCAAGGACGCTCACGTTTCTCCTTTGGACCTGCAAGATTGTGTGCCCACAGGACGTGGGTTGCAGATCCAAGACTGCGCAGTGCTGCTGTGCGGCACACCAGCCAAAGCTATGCGTGGGCTGTGAAAGCCTGAGATCACGAATTCTGCTGGATCATTCACTTTCGCTGTTATCCGGAACCCCGAATTCCGGAGTTCTGGCCCGCACCGGGGCTCGATGATCCAGCAGAACCGGAGCAAGCGAAAGCCCCGGCCCGCAAGATGCGGACCGGGGCTTGCTGTATTGCTGGGTGATCAGTTACTTGGTGATCGGGCCAAGTACCGGATCGTCAACGTAAGCCGTCTTGACGTTCTCCAGGGTCACGATCTGCGGGGGCAGGAGGTAAGCCGGGACGGTCTTGACGCCGTTGTTGTAGGAGTCCTTGTCGTTGATCTCCAGTTCCTTGCCGGCCTGGAGGTCCTTCACCATGGTGATGGCGTGCTCAACGAGCTTGCGGGTGTCCTTGTTGATGGTGGAGTACTGCTCGCCGGCGATGATCGACTTCACGGACTCAACTTCGGAGTCCTGGCCGGTCACGACGGGGAGCGGCTTTCCGGCGGCCTTGACGGACGTCAGCACTGCACGGGCCAGGGTGTCGTTCGGGGAGAGGACGCCGTCCAGGGAAGCGGTGCCGTAGCTGCCGGTGAGCAGCGTGTCAGCGCGACGCTGGGCGTTTTCTGCCTTCCAACCCTGGGTAACAGCCTGCTCGAACGAAGTCTGGCCGGAGACAACCTTGAGGGTGCCGTCGTCGATCTTCGGCTTCAGGACGCTCATGGCGCCGTCGAAGAAGACCTTCGCGTTGGCATCATCCGGGGAACCGGCGAAAAGTTCGATGTTGTACGGGCCGGAGGCCTTCTTGGCCTTCATGCCGTCCAGCAGTGCCTGGCCCTGCAGCTCACCAACCTTGAAGTTGTCGTACGCCACGTAGTAGTCCACGTTCTCGGTGTTGAGGAGCAGACGGTCGTAGGCGATGACGGTGGCGCCGGAGTCCTTGGCCTGCTGGAGCTGTGTGCCGAGCTGCGCACCGTCGATGGCACCGACGATGATGACCTTGGCGCCCTTGGTGACCATGGCGCTGATCTGGTTCTGCTGCTCGGAAACGCCGCCGTTAGCGAACTGTACGTCGGCCTTGAAGCCGGCGCCCGTGAGGCCGTCGTTGAACAGCTTCTCCGCCAGGACCCAGTTTTCACTGGTCTTCTGCGGAAGTGCGACGCCGATCAGCGAGTCCTTGGGGAACGCTTCCCCGCCTGCTGTGCTGCTGCTTGAGCCGCTGTCAGTGCGGCCGCAGGCTGTCAGCGCCAGTGCCGCGATGGCAGCGACTGCTGCTGCCTTTCCTGCTTTACCAAACATTCGCATATCTTGGTTCACTTTCTGTGTGGGTGGGGTGGAGCGAGTCTGTCAGGAAGCGGATTACGCTTCCTTGGAGATGACCTCTTTGGTGGAGGTGGTTTCGTCGGGCTTGATTTCGTTGTTGCGCTGGAAGTTCTTCATCAGCAAGCCCGTGATGGACCGCTTGCCCTGGGACTTGTTGTAGACATCGAAGGCAACGGCTGCCAGGAGCACCAGGCCCTTGATGATCTGGGTGAGGTCGGCGCCTACGCCCAGGAGCTGGAGGCCGTTGTTCAGGACAGCCATGACCAAGCCACCAACGATCGAGCCGATCACGGTACCGACGCCACCGGTAACGGCAGCGCCACCAATGAAGACGGCTGCAATGGCATCCAGTTCCCAACCGACACCATCGAACGGACCCGAAGCAGTGGAACGGCCCACGAAGATCATGCCTGCCAGGCCAGCCAGGACGGACATGTTCATCATGACCAGGAAGTTGACCTTCTTGGACTGCACGCCAGACAGCTCAGCAGCGTGGCGGTTGCCACCCACGGCGTAGACATGGCGGCCGAGGACGGTCTTGTCGGCGATGAAACCGTAGATGAGGACCAGCACGGCCAGGATCAGGCCTGGGATGGGGAAGGAAGTACCGGGGCGGCCGGTGGCGAACAGGTATGTGGCGTAGAGGATGGCGCCGCAGATCAGGACCAGTTTGGTGACCTCTACCCACAGCTCGGGGACGTCGGCGCCCAGTGCCTTGTTGGTGGCGCGGGCGCGCAGGGACATGATGATCACGAAAGCCACAGCGATCAGGCCGAGCAGCAGGGTGAGGTTGTTGAAGCCCGTGTCCGGTCCGATTTCCGGCAGGTAGCCGGAGCCCAGGAACTGGAACTCCTTGGGGACGGGGATGGTGTTGGACTTGCCGACGAACTGGTTGAAGCCGCGGAACAAGAGCATGCCGGCCAAGGTCACGATGAAGGCGGGTATGCCCACATAGGCCACCCAGAATCCTTGCCAGGCGCCGATCACTGCCCCCAGGACCAGGCCGAAGAGGACACCTGCCCACCACGGGAAACCCCAGTCCCGCATGGCCAGCGCCACGAAGACGCCCACGAAGGCGGCGACGGAACCTACGGAAAGGTCGATGTGCCCGGCGATGATGACCAGAACCATGCCGATGGCCAGGATCAGGATGTAGGAGTTGCCGTTGAACAGGTTGATCACGTTGCCGGGGGTGAGGGTGCGGCCCTCGGTGAAGATCTGGAAGAAGACGATAAGTGCCACCAGGGCGAAGATCATGCCGAACTGGCGGGTATTGCCACCAAATAGCTTCTTGAGCGCGTTCATTGTTTTGGTCCTTGTGTCAGGAAGGGGCGAGGCTGGGCCAATGGTCAGGCGGTTTTGCGGGCGGAAGTCATGAGCTTCATGAGGCTTTCCTGGCTTGCTTCGTTCTTGTCCAGGACGCCGGTGATGGCGCCTTCAAAGATGGTGTAAATACGGTCGGACAGGCCCAGGAGCTCCGGGAGTTCCGAGGAAATGACAATCACTCCCTTGCCCTGGTTTGCGAGCCTCTGGATGATGCCGTAGATCTCGTACTTGGCACCAACGTCGATTCCGCGGGTGGGTTCGTCCAGGATCAGGAGGTCGGGATCGGTGAACATCCATTTGGCCAGCACTACTTTTTGCTGGTTGCCGCCGGAGAGCTTGGCTACGCCTTCCTCCACCGACGGGGTCTTGGTCCGCAGCGACTTCCGGTACTCCTCGGCAACGGAGAATTCCTTGCGGGTATCCACCACCGAGTAGTTGCTGATTTTGTTCAGCGCCGCAGAAACAGTGGTGGTCTTGATGTCATCCAGCAGGTTCAATCCCAAAGACTTACGGTCCTCGGTGACGTAGCCCAGGCCGGCGTCGATCGCAGCCTTGACGGACCTGAGGTTGACCTGCTTGCCGTCCTTGTAGACCTGGCCCTTGATGAAGCGACCGTAGGAGTGTCCGAACAACGAACGCGCCAGTTCCGTACGGCCTGCGCCCATCAACCCGGCGAACCCCACGATTTCACCGCGGCGTACGTAGAAGTTGGAGCCTTTGCAGATCAGGCGGTCCTGGATCTGCGGGTGGCCCACTGTCCAGTCCTTGACCTCGAAAAACACTTCGCCGATCTTTGGTTCGTGGTCCGGGAAGCGGGACTCGAGCGTGCGGCCAACCATGCCCTTGATGATGCGGTCCTCGTCCACGCCGTCACGCTTGACGTTCAGCGTCTCGATCGACTTGCCATCACGGATGATGGTGATCTCGTCGGCAATCTGTTCGATCTCGTTGAGCTTGTGGGAAATGATGATCGAGGTGATGCCCTTGCCTTTGAGGCCCAGGATCAGGTCCAGCAGGTGCTGGGAGTCGGACTCGTTCAAGGCCGCAGTTGGCTCGTCCAGGATCAGCAGGCGTACGGACTTGTTCAGCGCCTTGGCGATTTCCACCAGCTGCTGCTTGCCGACGCCGATTTCCTTGATGGGGGTATCGGGATCCTCCCGCAGGCCAACACGGGCCAGGAGTTCCAGGGAACGCTTGCGGGCTTCAGCCCAGTCAATGACTCCCCACTTGGTGGGTTCGTTGCCCAGGAAGATGTTCTCCATGATGGACAGTTCCGGGATCAAGGCCAGTTCCTGGTGGATGATCACGATGCCGGCCGCTTCGCTTGCGCGGATGTCCTTGAATTGCTGCGTTTCGGCTTGGTACACAATGTCGCCCGTGTAGCTGCCATACCCGTAAACGCCGGACAGGACCTTCATAAGCGTCGATTTACCAGCGCCGTTCTCACCACAGATGGCGTGGATTTCGCCGGCCATCACGCGCAGGCTCACATTCGACAAGGCCTTCACGCCTGGGAATTCCTTCGTGATCGAGCGCATCTCCAAGAGGATGGGATCACCTTGCGTGTCGAGGGATGTCATCAGCCCTTACGCCTCCAATGCATGACTTCGTTGTCGGCCCCGCAATGGCGAGGCTGTCTGATGAAAAAGTAAACTGGATCACCTATCTTGTCGTCAAGACTTGAACACAAGATCCAGCTAACGATTTCGTTACCTACCGGTAATACCGGCGTGTTGGAACACCAGGGCGGCCGCTCCAAGGGCCTCTGCGCGTGCTCCCAAGGAGGACATTGCGAGGTGCGTTGTCTCGCCTACCACGGGCACTGCATGCCGTACCAGGCCTCTGCGGATGGGATCCAGCAGGAGGTCGCCAAGCCCTGCCAGGGGACCACCAACCACGATCACTTCCGGGTTGATCAGGTTGGAGACATTTCCCAGTGCGCGGCCCACCGCCAGTCCGGCGTCGTCCACCACGCGCTGGGTGGCGGAGTCGCCTGCAAGGCAGTTCCGGACGATGTCCTGGGGCGTCAGCAGCGTCTCCTGGCCGCGTCCCAACAACTCGATCATGGTGGTGGTGGACGCTATCGTTTCGAGGCAACCCCTGTTCCCGCAGCGGCAAACGAGTCCGTGTTCATGAATGGTCGCGTGGCCGATTTCGCCCGTGATTCCCACGTTGCCGTAGTAAGGAAAGCCATTAAGGATCAGGCCGGCGCCGATGCCCGAACCGATCTTGAGGAACATCAGGTTGGAGACTCCACTGTGCGGTCCCCACGTCACTTCGGACAAGGCCCCCAGATTGGCGTCGTTGTCTACGAAGACGGGGCAGTTGAGGGCTTCTTCCAGCCGATGGAGGATGTCGATTCCCACCCACTCCGGCAGGATGGCGCCTTGCGCCACGGTGCCGGTTCTGCGGTCGATGGGGCCGGGGATGCCCGCTCCGGCACCCACGACGGCGGTGCGGTCGATGCCGTTCTCCTGGAGCAGCTTTTCCAGCAGCCGAACGGCGGCGGCGATCCCTTCTTCGGCGTGATGGCCCAGCGGCAACTCGATGTAATCCTCGGCAATCACGTGATAGCCCAGCGAAGCGAGGACCACCCGCAGGTGGCGACGTCCGAAGTCGATTCCGACGGCGACCGCACCGTTGCTGTTCAGCCTCACGTTGGTAGCCCGGCGGCCGGAGCTGGTGGTGGGTTCCGTGGACACCAGGCCGGCGTCCTGCATGATCTTCACGATGTTGGAGATCGTGGCAGTGGAAAGCCCGGTCTGCCGGGAGAGCTCAGCCTGGGTGGACGGCCCGCTGAGCAAGCACTCGATGATGCGTTGCTGATTCAGGTGGCGGAGCGCTGACTGCGAGCCGGGTTTTCTGGGGTGGCTCTTCGTTGAGCGCTGCGTAGCGGGCATGACAAGAAGATTGCCCCACAATCGACGTTGTAGTCAAGAAGTGAACACAACGAGTCAACCTTGCCAGAGATAATCCAACGCAAGGACACTCTCTAAGTACCCCCTGTGAGGCCCGCTATGCGCCCTAAGATCCCGGGTTGGCGCGCAGAGTGGGCCCCGCAACGGGAGGTGCCCGTGCATTGTGTCCTGCTTTTGGGGTGCTCGGGTCCAATTGCCTCATCTTTACGGCACCACCCGCGCCTAGGCTTGAACCAAGAAGATTTCCCATGCCCGCCGACGGCAGGGATCAGGTGAAACAAGGTGGTAATGATGCTGCTCGCAATCCTGCAGGCGAACGCCTCCGTCATGGACGTGGACGCCAACCTGCGCACAATCGAGGACGCAGCCCAGCGTGCTTCCAGCGCCGGAGCTGCTCTGCTCCTCACGCCCGAGCTGTTCACGGTTGGCTACGCGCCGCTGCGCCTGCATGCCGAACTGGATCCGGCCACCCTCCCGGATATCCGCGAACGATTGGCCGACATCGCCCGCAGGCACGGCATCGGCCTGGTGTACAGCCTTCCTGCGGTTGCCAGCGACCAGAACGCCTGGCACATCACGGCTACTCTGGTGGACGCGTCCGGCGCCGAGATCCTCAACTACGCCAAGGTTCACCTCTTTGGCCCGGAGGAGCACAAGGCGTTCGTCGGCGCTCAAGAACCTCCCGCCGTCGTGGACTTCAAGGGAATCCGTACGTCGATGCTGATCTGCTACGACGTCGAGTTCCCTGAAGCTGTCCGTGCGGCCGCCACGCGCGGTGCCGAACTCCTCCTGGTGCCAACAGCCCTTTCCGCGGGGTTCGACAACGTACCTCAGGTGCTCATCCGGGCCCGCGCCCTGGAGAGCCAGCTCAACGTTGCGTACGCAAACCACTCGGGCCACGAGGATGTCTACACCTTCCTGGGCGGCAGCGTGGTTGCCGGACCGGACGGATCGTTGCTCGCAGCAGCGGGGGAGGGAGCTGCGTTGTTGTTCGCCGAAGTCGGGACGGAGACAGTACGGGCAGCACGCAAAGAAGTGCCGTACCTGCAGGAGCGCAGGCCGGAACTTTACCGGGAGTGGGCGAACTAAGAGTCCACCTGAAGCAGTTGTACTTGCCCCCGCCACGTTATGAGACCCTTGACCAGGCTTCTGCCGTCGCCGAACAGCGGCAACAAGAATAGGGAGTGCAGGAAGAACCACCAGTGAAATGCGTACTCAGGCAATGCCAAAGCAAGCGGTAGCCCTGAAACACAGGCCGCCAAAGGGCCAGCCAGGGCGATAAGTGCCGCCTGCCAGCCCACGAGGCTTCCCATCGGAATCACGGAGAAACGAAGCAGTGTGCTCGCAAAGACGACGTGGGTAATTCCTGGGGCCAACTTGAGGCCGAGGACGTGGGACGCCTCGTGAATGACGAAGCCGATCAGCAGGCAGGATGCATGGATCAGCAGCCAGAGAGCAGGCGGCAGGATCGCGGGAACGCCCGCGACGGCGCAGGCTACGCAGACAGCGAAGCCGGCAGCCAGCGCAGCAGCAGGAACCCGGACGGACCCCAGCAGGCTTCTGATGGCCAGCGTCATACTGACATCGCCTATGGGAACAGGGTTGAGCTTCACCGCTACTGTGTTTGCAGAAGTTGCTTTTTGCGGAGCTTGAGTTTTTCAAGCATCACAGTGACCGCCAGGCAGAACAAGAAACCTATGCCGAAGATGATCGCAATGGGTGTGCCGTCAGCAACCCCAATCTCCATGGCCGTGGCACCGCTGGGCTGCTCGTGGGCCTCGAAGAAGATGGCGCCGAAAAGCCCAAACTTTCTGACACCCGCGTCCATTGTGGAAAACATGGCCATAATGAAGCCTGCGACCACCATGGCCATGGTGATCACAAATGACACGGAAAATGCGATAACAATTCTAAGAAGCCACTTCATGGCGTCGAATCCTTTCCATCCTCTGCATGCCAAGGATGCTGTATGTCACAACCAATATGTTGAGAAATGAATAAACTACTGCACTCATCGCGGGCTCGAGGTTGAATACATTGAGGCCGAGCGCAATAGTCAAAATCACGATGATAGCCAGCACTGCGCCAACCAGGACGGTAAACGGGTTTCCCTTCTCGGGTGGGAACGCAATGCCTATCAGGGTGGAGATGAGAATATTGCTGAGGCAGAATCCTGCCACGGGCAAGCATGCAGAAATTTCAATCCCTTGAGCAAGGCTTCCTGCGACGACCGGGACCGCGATTGTCACCCAGAGGATTACTTGCGAGCCAACAATGCTCAGGTAGTGCGTCCATGCGCTGACGTGCAACGTTGAGATGCGTCGCAATGGTTCAGAATTTACGTATGCGTACACGCCCTGAAATGTAATCAGCGCTAAAACGTAGGGCGGCAGAACAATGTGCTGCATCCACGCAAAAAGTGAGAATGCAAAGACGAAGATGACGGCAACAAGAGTCTCGAAGCTGCGGAACAAGACCAGCGTGTAGGCCCCGAGCCTCCATCTTGCAATCTTGGAAGGAAGCAGGATGATGAAGCGGCGAAGGGGGACGTAGGCTCGGGGAGCGGCTGCCACGATGCCTGCAACGATTGCCATGGATGCCGCGACAAAGACCAGAAATGCGAACCACAGACCGACGTTCTTGTCGAGCATGGAGTACACCAACAGCGGTGAACGGTAGTCACGCCCATCGATGAAGCTCTCGGCAATCACGGCTGTCTGCTCATTTGTGTAGGGAAAAAGAGCTGAAAGACCCAAAGCCAGGACCATCGGCACCAGTAGTCCTCGGAGCCGTGCCAACCTCATCATGAAGAGGCCGCGTTCCAAAAGATAGTAGGCCAGGCTGAGTAGGAGATAGACAGACGCCACGGGAAGCCAAATGGACACCAAAATCTTCGTGATGAAAGCCGGTCCCTCAAGAAGAACGGTCGATATCGAGAATGCACCGAAAACGAAAACAGTCATCACCGCCACCACCGACGCTTCGAACAAGGCGAAAGCCAGCGTTCGTTCCTTGTTGGTGGCAGGAAGGTTGAAGGTCAATTTTAGAAGCTCGTCCGCCTTCATGAACAGGACCCGAATCAGCGTGTAGGCAATGAGAACCCAAAATCCCACCGAAATGTTGGCGATAGCAAGGATGGGTTCGAACAAATCAGTTCCGCCCAGATACTGGCGCATCACCGTGTAGCTGAGCACATTGAACCCCGCAAATCCGATGATCACCACCAGAGTTCCAGCGATTCGCATCGTTCTCGAGGCCAGAAGCCCCCGTCCCAGGACTCTTCGGAGAATGAATGTCCAAAAGAGCCGAAACAACAGGACAATACTCTCGAGCCGCATCTACTCGACTCCCACGGATTGGATGTACTCAGACGCAAGAACCGAGAGATTGCCGTAGTCTTTGTTGACTGACCCTAGGTCTCCTTGGAACACCAGGACACCCTGGATGAGGACAGCAACATCATCGGCTACGTTCTCGAGGACGCCGAAGTCATGGCTGCACAAGAGTACAGAACGCCCATCTTTGGCGAGACTTCGAACATCCTTTTCGAAGATTTTCACTGATTCGATGTCCACTCCGTTGAGTGTCTCATCTATAACAGTCAGGCGACGTTCCAGCATGAATGCGGCAATGAGCTGGAGTTTCTTCCGCATTCCGTGAGAGTAGTCCTCTATGAGGTCGCGGTGACGGCCGCCCATGGAGTAACGGTCAAAGTGACCAACAAGGACCTGCATGTCGAGAGGCTCAGCGTAGAGGCCGTGCATGAATCGGATGTATTCCTCGCCGGTAAGGAACTCCGGCAGGTAGTCATTGCTGGATAGGTAGATTGACGACATTTTGGCGCTTCGGGTGGAGTTTTTTTGTCCGTCGATACGGATGGTGCCACCCTGCGTTTGCAGAAGGTCGAGGATGACCTTTATGAGTGTTGATTTGCCGGATCCGTTGGGACCGATAAGTCCCATGATGGTGTTCTCGGAAATGCTGAGTGAGACGTCATACAGGACTGGCTTCTGAAAGCTGTACGCATAATCGACGTGGTCGACAGTTAGTGGCATTGGGCTTCGGCTCCATGCTCTGGCTGTGGTGGCATCCCGCGGAAATGCCACCACAGCGGTTATCCGATGACTAGACGCACTCGACCCACACGGAAACGCCCCACTGGCTCCAACTCCAGTTGCCGACGAATCGTCCACGGCCGGACGTCAGGCACCAGATGGCCATGGCGCCCAGAATCGCGAATGCGAGGACCATAAGAACAGCGAGCAGGACGAGGAACCAACCGTCGTAACGGATGACCATATCGTCGATTTTGCTCCTGATTGCCGCCATGGTGCTGGTGGCCTGTACTGCTGTTGTAGCGAGCATAATTCCCCCTCGGAATGATGATCTGTACGGCGCCGATGACTTTCGGCACCCACGAGGAGGCTAGGTACCTTGAGCAGCCACCTAGTTGCTTCCAGCCAAACTAGGTGCCGAAAAAGAGCAAAAATGAGTGGTAGAAAAAGCTTGCACAGACGAAATCGCCTTCATCTAGGTGGTGCCGCCCGTCTCTGCCGGTCCCACCAGCTCGTCCACGTACTGCAACGCGAACCACAGCTCGGCGCGGACCTGGGCCTGGTTGAGGTCCATCTCCAGGAGTTCACCGAGCACCCCGATCTGCCGCCGCACGCTGTTACGGTGCAATCCCAACGCCTTGGCCGAGCTGTCCCAGCTGCCGTTCTCGCTGAGCCACCCCCGCAGGACGGCCAACAGCGGATCCCTCCGATCAACTTCCAAGGACAGGACCGGCGCAAGGAGCCGCCCGGCCAGCATGGTCCCGGCCTCGCGCCCCAGCAGTCCGGCAACGGACCAGGTCACCTCATCAACGCGGGCGCTCTTGCCGGTGGAGAGAACCCGGCTGCGCAGCGAACTGGCGCGTTGGTAGGCGGCTGTGAGCCCCAGGAGTTCGGTCGGTTCGCCGATCACGAGTCGCCAGCCCAGTTTCTCTACATCGGCCAACAGTGAGTCATCTACCTTGAGCCGTGTAATGGCCGCGAAACCGTACTCGGTGATCTCCACCAGCTTGGTGTCGAACAGGCGCCGCCATTGCAGCACCTCGCGGACGGGTCCGTCGTCGGCCGCCCCATCTACCCTGACACCCTGCACCACCCGCATCTGCGCCGACCTGGTGGACGACAAACTCTGTGCCAGCAGGTCCTTGAGGCCGTTGACGTGCTTGGTCCCGCCGGTTGCCAGGGAGTCCGGATGCAGCAACACCGCGGTGGCGAGCTGGCTCGGAGCCAGGGATCCACTGGTCCGTTGCCGCACCAACAACTCCAGCAACCCCACGGCCGACTGCACCACATTGTTCTGCGCTGGCGACAACGGCGCATCCGAGCCGAGGATCAGCGCACCGAGGTTCGCATCCTTCGTACTCCTCAGCGGGTGCCCGAACACCAGCGTGGATCCCGGCTGGTCGAAACCGTCCATCTCCACGCGCGGTCCGCTGCCGGACAGCAGCCGCTCCAGCATCGGCGCCAGCAAGGAATGTTCGACGCCGGTGCTGCCGCCGGCATTGTGCCCGCGGGCCCGGACCCGCCCGTCCGCCCCCACGAGGACAGCCCACACGGGCACCCGCTGAACCAAAGCTGCGAGTAGCTCGTGTTCCGGCCTGGGGGAGAGGACCGCCCGCATGAGTTGCCGGTTGGTGTCCGCCAGTTGCCGGAACACGCGGGCGTTGTCCGTCTCCAGAAGCTGTGAGAACTCCAGTCCGATCGCGGCGAACGGCAACGACTCCGGCACCTCGAAGAGGGTGAGGTTATGTATGCGGCAAGCGTCGAGCAGGACGTCCGGGACGGCGTCGAAATAAGGCCTGATGCCGAACCCCAGGGCAGCCACCTTCGCGTCAACCAGCCGCTGGACATAGGCATCCACCTTGGCCGCCGAGCCGCCTTCCCCGAGGAAAGGCAGCCCGGCGGTCAAGAGGAACTCGCCCTCCGGCAGGTACGGCGTAGGGTCCTCGAGCTCACTCGGCTCAACCCACCGCAGCAGCGAGGCGCCGCTGCCGCCGTCGTGAAGCATTTTCAACTCCGGCGGCAGCTGCTCCAGGAACTGCTCAAGCGTGACAAAACTCAGGCGGGCGGTGGCGGGCTCAGGCGACATTGCCCTGCCCGGCGGCTGCCGGCTCCTGGTAGTCGGGGCACTGGTAAGCGGTAGTGGCGTAAGCGCGGGGGAGTCGGGGTGCGATCCTGTTGATGATTTCGTCCCCGTGGCTGCCGATCGCTGCGCCCCAGTCGTCGGCGCTCGCGGCCCCGCTCGCGGGGTCACCGAACAGCACGGCGGTGTCTCCGACGCCGATTCCCACGGCATCCGGGCCCAGGTCCACCATGAACTGGTCCATGCAAACCTTGCCGATCACAGGAACTGTGCGGCCCGCGATGTTCACCACAGAGCGGCCGCTGATGCCCTTGGGGATGCCGTCCGCGTAACCGAGCGGGATGAGGCCCAGGTACCGGGGTTCGTAGGTAATGGCCTGGTGTTCGTAGCTCACGCCTGTGCCCGCGGGAACCTTCTTGACCATGACCAGTGGCGCCGTCACGCTGAGTGCTGGGCGCAGGCCGAAGTCCGAAGGGTCCAGGTGATCCGCTGGGGCGAGGCCGTAGATGGCCAGCCCTGCCCGAACCATGTCGAAGTGGAATTCGGGCCGGTCCAGGATATTGGCGGAGCTGGAAACGTGCCGGAGTTCCGGGGTCAGGCCGGCGTCGCGGGCTTCACGGACGGCGTCCTCAAACTCGGCGACGGCGGCCGCGTTGCCGGGGTGGGCGGGGACATCGGCCCAGGCCAGGTGGGTCCAGAGGCCACGAACGCGGAGGGTCCCGTCGATTTCGGCTTGCCGTGCCTGGGCCACAAGTTCGGGCCAATCCTCCTTGCGTGCGCCGCCGCGGCTCAGGCCGCTGTCCAGTTCCAGGTGCACGACGGCGGGTCGGCCCAGACGCCCGGCGATGCCTACCAGCGCCTCCAGTTGGCCGACGCTTCCGAGGGAAACGTCGATGTCGTTTTCGAGGGCCTCCAGAATGGTGGCACTTGTCTGGGATGCCAGATACAGCCACGAAAGAATGGGCACGGTGATGCCCGCCTTCCGGAGGGAGATGGCTTCGGTGAGCTGGGCCGTTCCCAGCCAATTGGCACCGGCTTCTACAGCAGTACGGGCTACTTCGACCAGCCCGTGGCCATAGGCATTGCCCTTCACCACGGCCATAAAGAATGGTGCCTCAGTGCGCTTTTTCAGTGCGGTGATGTTGTCTGAAATCGCGGACAGGTCCACGGTGACCTGTCCCGAAAGGGCTGCCGGAGCGGCCTCTTGATAGTGTGCATTACGTCTCATGGTTGAACACTATAGGTCATTTTGCACCGTGGTGAGAGGTGGCTCACATGCCAGTCTTGTGGAGGGGAAATCGAAACTACTTGGAAGGGACGTCAAGGGTGACTGTGCCTGTGAACACCAATAATCCGGCGGCGGCGAGCGTCACGAGGCCGAGCCTCGGCGCTCAGCTCCTGCGCCGCAAACCCATTGGCCAGATGGTCAGCGAGGCCGGGAGCGGCGAAGGCGGAACACCGCTGGTCCGCAGCTTCGGCGTGCTTCAGCTGACCATGATCAGCGTTGGTGCCACGCTTGGCACCGGCATTTTGGTCATCCTCGGCGAATCCGTGCCGCTGGCGGGTCCGGCCATTTGGATCTCGTTCGTCATCGCCGGACTGGCTGCGCTGCTCTCTGCTGTGTCCTACGCGGAGATGGCCGGGCTGGTCCCGGTGGCAGGCTCCAGCTACTCCTACTCTTACGCCACCATGGGTGAGGGCATGGCCTGGATTTGTGGCTGGTGCCTGGTGCTGGAGTACGCGGTCTCCGTAGCGGCGGTCGCCGTGGGGGCGGGGCAATACGTCAACGAAACGTTGGCAGCCTTCGGGCAGGTCCTTCCCGACGCCGTCAGCCAGCCGCCCGGAGATGGCGGCGTGGTCAACGTCCCTGCGATGATCATCGTGATTCTGGCCATGGTCCTGCTGGTTCGCGGCGCCCGTGAAAGTGCATGGATCAATACCGCGATTGTGGTCATCAAGGTGGGCATTCTGCTCTTCTTCTGCGCAGTAGCCTTCACCGCGTTCAACGCCGGCAACTTCGAGCCCCTGCTTCCCATGGGTGCCGCAGGAGTATCCGCCGCTGCATCCAGCGTCTTCTTCTCCTACATCGGCTTCGACGCCGCGTCCACCGCGGGTGAGGAAGCCAAGAACCCCAAGCGGGATCTTCCCCGGGCCATCATGCTCTCCATGGTGATCGTCACCAGTATCTATGTCTTGGTTGCTGTCGCCGCCATCGGGGCCCGGCCCTGGGGTTGGTTCGATGGAACCGAAGCTGCCCTGGTGCAGATCCTCCACGAGATCACCGGACAGCCGTGGATCGCCCTGGTCTTCTCCGTGGGCGCCGTCCTCGCCATTGCCAGCATCGTACTGACTGTCCTTTACGGCCAGACCCGCATCATGCTCTCCATGTCCCGCGACGGCATGATGCCCAAAGTCTTTGGCCGCGTCTCCCGCCGAACCGGCACCCCCGTTGCCGGGACGCTGATCGTGGGTATCGCCGTCGCCCTTGCCGCGGGCTTGGTCCCACTGGGTGCGCTGGCCGACGCCACCAGCATCGGCACCCTCTTCGCGTTCGCGTTGGTCAACGTTGCCGTCATCTACCTGCGGCGCAACCGGCCCGATCTTGAGCGCAGCTTCCGGGTTCCGCTGTACCCGATCACTCCCATCCTGGGCACGCTGATGTGTGCCTACCTGATGATCAATCTTGGCGCCGACACCTGGATCACCTTCGGAGTGTGGATGCTCGTGGGCATCGCCATCTACTTCGGCTATGGACGCCGGAATTCCAAGGTAGCCGCGCTCAGCGAGCAGGACTACCGTGAACTAACCACCAGGGCCGTGAGCCCGGAACCTGTGAAAGCAGCAAACTCATGACCATCGCCACCGAACTCCCGCTCATCGAGGAACCAGGAGCGCCTGCCGCAGGCGCACCGATCACCATGCTGAACCCGGACTTCCCCTTCAGCTACGACCACTACCTGGCGAATCCGGCCGGGTTGGGCTCAATTCCAGAAGAGAAGTACGGCACCGAAGTGGCCGTCATCGGCGCCGGACTGTCCGGGCTGGTCACTGCCTACGAACTCATGAAGCTCGGCCTCAGGCCGGTCATCTATGAGGCAGACCAAATTGGAGGCCGTCTGAGGACCGCGAGCTTCCCGTCTGCACCCGGTGTTGTGGCCGACCTCGGCGGTATGCGGTTCCCGGTTTCCGGCAAAGCGTTCTACCACTACGTGGACTTGCTCGGCCTGGACACCCAGGACTTTCCCAACCCCATGGCACCGGCAACGTCCAGCACCGTGATTGAACTCGCGGGCAAGAAGCACTACGCCACTACTGCAGACGAGCTGCCGGAGTTCTTCCGCGAAGTCGCCGATGCCTGGAAGGCCGCGGTCAACGACGGCGCCGCCTTCGCCGAGATGCAGGAAGCCATTAAGGCCCGCGACACCAAGCGCATCAAGGACCTGTGGAATGCCCTCCTGCCGGAGCTGGACGAGCAAACCTTCTACGGCTTCATCGCGGCCAGCAAGTCCTTCAAGGAAGCGGGCTTCGCGCACCGCGAGGCGTTCGGCCAGGTTGGCTTCGGCACCGGCGGCTGGGACACCGACTTCCCCAACTCCATCCTCGAGATCCTCCGCGTGGTCTACACTGACGCGGACGACCAGCACCGACTCATCACGGGAGGAGCGCAAAGGCTCCCCGAGGCACTTTGGAACCATGCGCCGTCGGGCCTTAAGTACTGGCCTGAAGGCACCTCCTTGGCGTCGCTGCACTCCGGCTCGCCGCGCGGAGCCGTAGACAACATCCGCCGCGCGGAGAACGGCGACCTCCTGGTCCGCGAGAACTGGGGCCGCGAGGCCACCTACCAAGCCGTAGTGACCACCTGCCAGTCCTGGCTGCTGTCCACGCGCATCCACACCGAGGAAGCGCTGTTCCCGTCGGAGCTGTGGACCGCGATCGAGCGCTCGCACTACATGCAGTCATCCAAGACGTTCGTGATGGTGGACCGGCCGTTCTGGAAGGATATCGACCCCGAGACGGGCCGCGAAGTCCTCTCCATGACGCTCACCGACCGCCTCAACCGGGCAACGTATCTGCTCGACGACGGTCCGGACAAGCCCGCTGTCATCCTCCTGTCCTACACGTGGAACGACGACGCCCTGAAGTGGCTGGCCCTGACCGCCGAGGAACGCGTGAAGCTGATGCTCCACTCGCTGCAGCAGATCTATCCCGGCGTGGACATCGCGAGCCACATTGTCGGGCAGCCGATCACCGTTTCCTGGGAAGCGGACCCCAACTTCATGGGAGCCTTCAAAGCCAACCTGCCGGGGCACTATCGCTATCAGCAGCGGCTGTTCACGCACTTCAAGCAGGACCAACTGCCTGAGAGCCAGCGCGGTATCTTTCTTGCGGGGGATGACGTCTCCTTCACCGCCGGCTGGGCCGAAGGCGCCGTGACCACGGGCCTGAACGCTGTGTGGGGAGTGGTGAACCACCTTGGTGGCTCGTCCGTTGCCGGGAACCCGGGTCCGGGTGACCTGCTGGACGAGCTCGGTCCGATCCCGCTGGACTAGGTTCCCCGATGTTGTGAGGCCCGCTCTGCGTCCCAAACCCTCAGGTTAGGACGCAGAGCAGGCCTCGCATTGGGCGTTAAGCGTGCATTTCCCGGTGCGCCGCGGCGAGCCCCCTGTAGTGGGCAGCGTTGTGCTTGACGCCCTCGAACTCTTCGTCCGTCAGTTCGCGGCGGACTTTGGCGGGCACGCCTGCTACCAAGGAGCGCGGGGGAATGACGGTGCCTTCCAACACGACGGCGCCGGCCGCAATGAGCGAGCCCGATCCGATCACCGCGCCGTTGAGGATGGTGGCGCTCATGCCGATGAGGCAGTCGTCCTCCACGGTGCATCCGTGGACCACGGCGCTGTGCCCCACGGAGACGCGCTCGCCGACAGTGCACGGGAAACCGGGGTCGGCGTGGAGAACTACGTTGTCCTGCAGGTTGGAGCCTGCGCCTACGCTGATCGCGGCTGTATCCGCGCGGACGGAGACCCCGTAGAAGGCGCTGGAGTCCTCAGCCAACGTTGCCTTCCCAATAATGGACGCAGTGGGTGCCACGAAGGCGGTTTCATGGATGGCCGGGGTGTCCCCGGCGAAAGTGTAAGAAGGAGCCATGGGCCCAGCCTAGTTGGGTGAAGGGGTGCGGAGCAGCAGGAATTGGTAGTGCTGCACCCAGTTGCCCGCGCCGGGGCCTGACTCCACGCCCACGCCCTCAGGCCACGTGCGGAAGTGCTCGATCAAGCCGTGCTCGCTGAAGATCCTGCACACGGTTTCGTCACTGCGGCGGCTGAAGAAACGCCGAGGTTCGTCCAGGTCCTCCGGGTTCAAGACTTCATCGTCCTCACCTGACCAGAGCCCGACGGCGATTGGCGCACCAGGTGCTGTGACCCGCACAAGTTCGCGGACGACGTCGTGAATTCCGCTGTTGGGGACATGTAACAGCGTGCTCATGGTCCAGGCGGCCGCGAAGACCGAATCGGGAAACGGCAGGTTCCGGCCGCTGGCCACCGAGGCGTCGAGCCCCGCCGAACGCGCCAAGCGAACGCTTTCGGACGACAGGTCAACACCCGTATAGTGCAGCCCCGCACGAACGAACTCCGCGCCCTCAACGCCCGTGCCACAGCCGAGCTCCAGCAAGGAACGACGGTGTTCGGACTTGAGCAGCCGGATGAACCACTCCCGGCACTCAACCCGGTGGGGAGTCAGCGAGCGGGTATTCCGTGCGGCGGCATGGCGGTCGTAATAGAGGGCGAGGTCGCGCTCGGGATCAGGAAGGCCCTGCATACCCCCAGCTTAGGAGTGGCGCTAGTTGAACACCACGGTCCGGGTGCCATCGAGCAGCACGCGGTGTTCGGCGTGCCATTGCACGGCCTGGGCCAAGGTGCGGCCTTCGACGTCGCGGCCCATCTGGACGAACTGGGCAGCCGTGCGGGCGTGGTCCACGCGGATGACTTCCTGCTCGATGATCGGGCCTTCATCAAGGTCCGCTGTCACATAGTGGGCCGTGGCACCGATGATCTTCACGCCGCGGGCGTGGGCCTGGTGGTACGGCTTGGCACCCTTGAATGAAGGGAGGAACGAGTGGTGGATGTTGATGGCCTTGCCATTCAACTCCGTGCAGAGATCGTTGGAGAGGACCTGCATGTACCGGGCCAGGACCGTCAGCTCGACGTCGTGCTCGGCGATCAGCTTCAGAAGCTCAGCCTCGGCCTGCGGCTTCGTCTCAGGCGTCACGGGGATGTGGTGGAACGGGATGCCATAGAAGTTGGCCAGTTCCTCCAGGTCGCGGTGGTTGGAGACGATGGCCGGAACCTCGATGGGCAGGGTGCCGGTACGCTGCTGGAACAGCAGGTCGTTGAGGCAGTGGGCATCCTTGGAACACAGGATGATGGTGCGGACTTTCCGGCCCACGGGGTTGATGTGCCACGTCATGCCGAAGGATTCGGCCACGGGCCGCAGGGCGGCAGCCAGTTCCGCCTGGGTGCTCGACGTCGTTGCCTCCACGCGCATGAAGAAGTTGCCGGTGGTAGGGCTTCCGTATTGTTGCGAATCGGCGATATTGCACCCCGCACCAAGGAGTGCGCCGGCAACAGCGTGCACGATGCCGGGACGGTCGGGGCAGGAAAGGGTCACAACAAAAGCGGTGGAGTCAGTCACACGGACAAGCCTACCGGTGCTGCCTTGTTGTACTGTTAACGGGTCGCAACTGGCGTTGGGTGGACTACCACCAGGGAGCGGCAATCACGAAGACCACGGATCGTACGCCTGGGCCGAGGGTCATGTCTTACCGTCGCACGCACGTGACCGATGCCTCCTGTCATCAAGGGGACGCGGGAATGCTGCTGCCGGTAGCCTGACCTGTAGCACCACCCGTTCCCTAGCCAGGAGATCTCCGTGACTACCACCACTTCAGCGTCTGTCAGCAACCAGTCGCTCGCCGAACTCGATCCCGAGATCGCAGCAGTCCTCGACCAGGAGCTTGGCCGCCAGCGCGGCACCCTGGAAATGATTGCCTCCGAAAACTTCGCCCCCCGCGCTGTGATGGAAGCCCAGGGCTCCGTCCTGACCAACAAGTATGCCGAGGGTTACCCAGGCCGCCGCTACTACGGCGGTTGTGAATACGTCGACGTCGCTGAGCAGCTCGCCATCGACCGGGTCAAGGAACTCTTCGGCGCCGAATACGCCAACGTCCAGCCCCACTCCGGTGCCCAGGCAAACGCTGCAGCACTGTCCGCCATGATCAACCCGGGCGACAAGATCCTCGGCCTGTCCCTGGCCCACGGCGGACACCTGACCCACGGCATGAAGCTCAACTTCTCCGGCAAGCTCTACAACGTGGCTGCTTACCAGGTGGAAGAGGACAACTTCCGCATCGACATGGACAAGCTCCGCGAGCAGGCCATCGCCGAGAAGCCTCAGGTCATCATTGCCGGCTGGTCCGCCTACCCGCGCCACCTCGACTTCGCAGCTTTCCGTTCCATCGCGGACGAAGTCGGTGCGCTCCTGTGGACCGACATGGCGCACTTCGCAGGCCTTGTAGCAGCAGGACTGCACCCGAGCCCGGTGCCGCACTCCGACGTCGTCACCTCCACGGTCCACAAGACCCTGGCAGGGCCGCGTTCCGGCGTGATCCTGGGCAAGCAGGAGTGGGCCAAGAAGCTCAACTCCAGCGTCTTCCCGGGCCAGCAGGGCGGCCCGCTCATGCACGTCATCGCAGCCAAGGCCGTTGCCTTCAAGATCGCCGGCAGCGACGAGTTCAAGGAACGCCAGGAGCGCGTCCTTGAGGGCGCCAAGATCATCGCTGACCGCCTCAATCAGTCCGACGTCGCCGAAGCCGGCGTCTCGGTCCTGACCGGCGGCACCGACGTCCACCTGGTCCTGGTTGACCTGCGCAACTCCCAGTTGGACGGCCAGCAGGCCGAAGACCTCCTGCACTCGGTGGGCATCACCGTGAACCGGAACTCTGTTCCGTTCGACCCCCGCCCGCCGATGGTCACCTCCGGCCTCCGCATCGGTACGCCCGCCCTGGCTACCCGCGGTTTCGGTGCCAACGAGTTCACCGAGGTTGCCGACATCATCGCCACCGCACTCGTAAAGGGCGCCGCCGGCAGCGTTGATGCAGAGGCCCTCCAGGCACGCGTCGACAAGCTCGCCGACAACTTCCCGCTGTACCCGCAGCACGAGCAGTGGTAACCAGCGGTTCCTGCGACAACAAGCGCTGAACACGCATTACCCCGGCACTGAACCGGAGCCAACGGGATCCGCCGCCACACCAACGGCGGCGGGTCCCGTTGGCATGAGCCTCCCAGCAGAAAGAGCAGATGGAATGACACAGTCCACCGCACAGATCCTTGACGGCAAGGCCACCGCCGCTGCCATCAAGGCAGAACTGACCACCCGCGTTTCTGCCCTTGCCGCCAAGGGCATCGTCCCCGGCCTGGGCACCATCCTGGTGGGCTCCGACCCCGGCAGCACCTGGTATGTCGGCGGCAAGCACAAGGACTGCGCAGAGGTGGGCATCCAGTCCATCCGCCGCGACCTCCCCGAGGACATCTCCCAGGAAGACCTCCTTGAGGTTGTCCGCGAGCTCAACGACAACCCGGAATGCACCGGCTACATTGTCCAGCTCCCGCTTCCCAAGCACATCGACCAGGACGTCATCCTGGAGGCCATGGACCCGGACAAGGACGCCGACGGCCTGCACCCCATGAACCTTGGCCGCCTGGTGGCCAACGTGAACGGCGAAATGAAGTCTCCGCTGCCCTGCACGCCCAAGGGCTGTGTGGAGCTGCTGCGCCGCCACGACATCGACCTCAAGGGCAAGCGCGTCCTGGTGGTTGGCCGCGGCGTGACCATCGGCCGTCCCATCGGACTGCTGCTGACCCGCAAGGAAGTCAACGCAACGGTCATCCTGGCCCACACCGGAACCGTGGACCTTCCCGCGGAACTCAAGCAGGCCGACGTCGTGATTGCCGCCGCTGGCGTGCCGCACATGATCAAGGCAGAAGACCTCAAGCCGGGCGCAATCGTGCTCGACGTCGGCGTCAGCCGCGTGGACGACGGCAACGGCAAGGCTGTGGTCACCGGAGATGTGGACCCGGCGGCTGCCGACGTCGCTGCGTGGCTGTCCCCGAACCCGGGCGGCGTAGGCCCGATGACCCGCGCCATGCTGCTCGCCAACGTCGTGGAGAGCGCTGAGCGCCAGGCGGGCATCGCGTAGCCCGTACCGCAGTCCAAGGGTGCGTGCACCCAACCCAACTGGCTGGCATTAGTGGTTGTTTTGAAGGCCGGAACAACCACTAATGCCAGCCAGTTGCGCAAATATCTGCAAGAGCCCTTTCACATATTCCTTGGCGCTATTAGTCTGCTGAGGGTGCACAATGAAGCAACCCGCTCTCCGACACCGTCACCAACACAGACACAATCGTCGCAAGCCAGCCTCGACATGAACCGACCAACCGTCATCAGCGCGCGGAACCTCACCAAGGCCTATGGTGACCTTACCGCCGTGGACAACATCTCCTTCGACGTCCCCGCAGGGGAGTCCTTCGGCCTGCTGGGCCCGAACGGTGCCGGCAAGTCCACCACCATGAAAATGATTGGCGGCGTCTCCCAGCGCACGTCCGGCTCACTCACCATCATGGGCCTGGACCCCGAATCCCACGGCCCGGAGGTCAGGGCGCACCTGGGCGTCGTGCCGCAGCAGGACAACCTGGACGAAGAGCTAAGGGTCCGCGAGAACCTGATTGTCTACGGGCGCTACTTTGGCCTGCCGCTGAGCTACTTGCGGCCCAAGGCGGACGAACTCCTGGAGTTCGCGCAGCTGACGGACAAAGCCAACTCGAAGGTGGACGCCCTCTCCGGCGGCATGAAGCGCCGGCTCACCATCGCCCGCTCGCTCATCAACGAGCCACGGATCCTGCTTCTCGACGAGCCCACCACAGGCCTTGATCCGCAGGCCAGGCACATCCTCTGGGACCGCCTGTTCCGGCTCAAGGAAAGCGGCGTGACCCTCATCCTCACCACGCACTACATGGACGAGGCCGAGCAACTCTGCGACCGCCTCATCGTGGTGGACAAGGGCCGGATCATGGCCGAAGGTTCACCCGCCACCCTCATCCGCGAGCACTCCTCGCGCGAAGTACTGGAACTCAGGTTCGGGTCCGAGCGGAACGCGACCATCGGCGTCGAACTTCAAGGCATCGGTGAGCGGCTGGAGACGCTGCCGGACCGCGTGCTGATCTACGCGCACGACGGCGAAGCCGCGCTGGAGCAGGTCACTGCCCGCGGGCTGCGTCCCATGACCTCGCTGGTGCGTCGCTCGTCGCTGGAGGACGTGTTCCTGCGGCTGACCGGCAGGAGGCTCGTTGACTGAGAATCAAAGCACGACGGCGGAGCACCCGTTGCGGGCCCACGCACCCGCCGTCTCGGCTGCCAGGGCGCGCCGCTGGGGTGCCTTCTTCTATGCGGAGCAGGTGCTTCGCGTCATGCGGAACTACGGCTGGTCCGTGGTCCTGTACAGCGTGGGGCAGCCGGTGGCGTACCTGTTCGCCATGGGAGTTGGGCTCGCCAGTTTGGTGGATGCCAACAGCGAGTCGGCCTTCGGCGGCGTCAGCTACCTGGAGTTCGTGGCGCCGGCCTTGTTGGTATCCGCAGCGGTGATGACGGCATCGGGCGAGTTTTCCTACCCCATCATGGATGGCTTCAAGTGGCGCCGGGTGTTCTATGGCCCGCATGCCTCGCCGTTGATTCCACAGCAGATTGCCAGTGGGCACATCATGGCCAGCACAGTGCGGTTCCTGTCGCAATCGGTGGTCTACTTCGCGGTGGTTGCTATGTTCGGTGCCTCACCGAGTCCGTGGGGTTGGGTATCAGCCATAGTGGCAACGGTGGCCGCCCTGAGCTTTGGCCTGCCCCTGATGGCCTATGCGGCAAGCATCACCCAGGACAAAGGGCAGTTTGCGTTGGTGCAACGGTTTATTGTGATGCCGCTGTTCCTGTTCTCCGGGACGTTCTTCCCGCTGGATTCGCTGCCGATGGCGGTGCGGTGGATCGGCTGGATTTCGCCGGTCTGGCATGGAACCGAGTTAAGCCGAGTCTTCACCTACGGCATGGATCAGGACCCGTTGCTGACCATCACCCACGTGGTGTTCCTGGTGGCGACCGCCACGGTGGGCTGGGTGCTGGTCCGCCGGCAGTTCGTGAAGAGGATGGGCTCATGAGTGTCCTGACAGGTGGCCACAGTGCCACGGACGTCGCCCGCGAGCGGAAGTTTGGTTCCCTCTACTCCCGCAACGCGAAGGCTGTTGTGGGCCGTGGGTTGATGGCGGCCAAGAGCAGTACGTGGCTTGTCATGGTGTCCGGGTTCTTCGAGCCCGTGCTGTTCCTGCTGGCCATGGGCGTAGGAATGGGCTCGATTGTGGGCACAGTGCAGGGCCCGGGCGGTGAGGAGATCAGCTACGCGGCGTACATCGCGCCGGCGCTGCTGGCCGTCTCGGCAATGAACGGGGCCATCTACGACTCCACCTGGAACGTCTTCTTCAAGATGAACTTCGCCAAGCTCTACCAAGGAATGCTTTACACCTCCCTGGGGCCGCTGGACGTTGCCATCGGCGAGATCTTCCTGGCCCTCCTGCGCGGCCTGCTCTACGCCACTGGTTTCACGGCCGTCATGGGGGTGATGGGGCTGCTCACCAGTTGGTGGGCGATTTTGGTCATTCCGGCGTCGGTGTTGATCGCGTTCGGCTTCGCAAGCTTCGGCATGGGCATCACCAGCTTCATGAAGACCTTCCAGCAGATGGACTGGATCAACTTCTTCCTGCTGCCCATGTTCCTGTTCAGCGCCACGTTCTACCCGCTCAGCGTCTATCCGCAGGTTATCCAGTGGTTTATCCAGGCCATGCCGTTGTGGCACGGTGTGGAGTTGCTGAGGCAGATCAGCGTGGGTTCTTTCAGCCCGGCAACCGCCATCCACGTGGGTTACTACGTGGTGATGATTGCGCTCGGCATCATGCTGACCACTGGAAGGCTGCGCCAACTGTTCCTCAAGTGATGGAGTTTTTGTACACCTCCTGCCCGTAAAAGGGTGTGTTGAGGGCATCAGGTGTACAAAAACTCCCAGGGATTGGGGCTCGTGTTCGCCGTCCGTGGAAGCGGGCACGTGCACCTTTCCGCGTTTGAGAGAATGGCTTCATGCAATCTCTCGGTGACCCGCACCCGTCCACGTCTCCCGCCGGCAAAGGCATGTTCAAGGGCTTCCGCATCGGCGGCCTGGGGATGACCGTCGTCATCATCGCCTTCCTTGTAGCCGTCATCTTTGCTGCCAACCAGAACGACGTCGTGGGCTGGGTCGTCGCTGTCGTGGCTTTCGGATGGCTGGCCCTCGCCACGTTCGTGGTGCTCAGCATTCGCAAGGCCGCGCAGCGGGCCGGAGCAAAGCTGACCGAAGCGCAGGCCGCCTTCGCTTCGGCAGCCGGCCGCGCGCCGTCGTCGAATGTTGCCGACCATGGCGGCACCCGCGTCGTTGCCGAGCGGAGCCAGGCTGATGAAGTCCGCGACCTCAAGTTGGACCACTCGTTCAAGATCGTCCAGGTGCAGGTCCGTGTGGTGGATGAGGAACGCGCCAAGGGTGGTGCTGCGGACCAGGACACCATCAACCGCGCACTGGAAACCATTGCCATTACGGCCACCAACGCCAGGGACATGATCAAGTCCTCGGGCGGCTCGGACGAGCCCGTTGCCGGCACCATCATCGACTAGAGTAGAGCGGGTGAGTACGGCATTGAAGAAGGACTTCCTTCGCATCGCATCAGTCAACGTCAATGGCCTGCGGGCTGCCTACAAGAACGGCATGGCGGAATGGCTGGAGCCCCGCGAGGTGGATATCCTCTGCCTGCAGGAAGTACGGGCGCCTGACGACATCGTCCGGAAGCTGATTGGCGAAGGCTGGCACATCCTTCACACCGAGGCTGAGGCCAAGGGCCGCGCCGGCGTGGCTATTGCTTCGCGCCAAGAGCCCACCGCCACCCGCGTGGGCATTGGTGACGACTACTTCGATACCTCGGGACGCTGGGTGGAAGCCGACTACACCGTACAAACCGCTGCCGGTGAATTCACCACTCTCTCCGTTGTCAGTGCTTACGTGCACTCCGGCGAAGTCGGTACGCCCAAGCAGGACGACAAGTACCGCTTCCTCGACGCCATGAGCGTGCGGCTGCCTGAGCTCGCCAAGCACAGCGACCACGCCTTGGTGGTTGGCGACCTCAACGTCGGACACACGGAACTCGACATCAAGAACTGGAAGGGCAACGTCAAGCGTGCCGGCTTCCTTCCGGAGGAGCGCGCATACTTTGACCGCTTCCTCGGTGAAGAAATCGGATGGAGGGATGTCCACAGGGGCCTGGCAGGTAATGTCGCCGGCCCCTACACCTGGTGGTCCCAGCGCGGTAAGGCCTTTGACACTGACACTGGCTGGCGCATCGACTACCACTTGGCCACTCCGGGCCTCGCAGCAGCCGCTTTCTCGGCTGTTGTGGACCGGGCGCCTTCGTGGGACACCCGCTTCTCCGACCACGCACCGCTGGTAGTCGACTACCGGCTCTAAGCTTCCTAAGGTATTGCTCCATGACTAGTTCCACCACGACCGAAACCGGCACGGCAGCCGCTGTGACCGAACCGAAGCCTGCGACGTCCACCAAACTGGCCGTTGGTGCCAAGCACCGTGTCCTCTCCGGCATGCAGCCTTCCGCCGATTCCCTGCACCTGGGCAACTACCTCGGGGCCTTGGTCAACTGGGTGAGGATGCAGGACGAGTACGACGCCGTTTACTTCATCCCAGACCTGCACGCCATCACCGTTCCCCAGGATCCCGCCGAACTCGCACGGCGTACGCGGGTCACCGCAGCGCAGTACATCGCCGGTGGCGTTGACGTCAACAAGTGCACGCTGTTCGTCCAGTCCCAGGTCCCGGAGCACGCCCAACTTGCGTGGGTCCTGAACTGCATCACCGGAATGGGCGAAGCCGGCCGTATGACCCAGTTCAAGGACAAAGCGCAAAAGCAGGGTTCGGACCACGCCAGCGTGGGCCTGTTCACCTACCCGATCCTGCAGGCCGCCGACATCCTCCTGTACCAGCCGCACGGTGTGCCGGTAGGGGAAGACCAGCGCCAGCACGTGGAACTCAGCCGGGACCTCGCCAATCGCTTCAACAGTCGGTTCGGTGAGACGTTCCAGGTGCCGGAGGCCTTTATCCAGAAGGAATCGGCAAAGATCTACGACCTCCAGAACCCCACTGCCAAGATGTCCAAGTCCGCCGAATCACCGGCCGGCCTGATCAACTTGCTCGATGACCCCAAGACTGTGGCCAAGCGCATCAAGTCCGCTGTCACGGACACCGAGACGGAGATCCGCTACGACCGTGAGAACAAGCCAGGGGTTTCCAACCTGTTGACCATCTACTCGGCCATCAGCGGTACTCCGGTGGAGAAGATCGTGGCTGACTACGAGGGCAAGATGTACGGCCACCTCAAGGTCGACCTCGCGGAACTCGTCTCCGGCCACCTGGCACCCATCCGGGAACGTGCCAACGAACTCCTGGCGGATCCAGCGGAACTGGACCGGCTCCTGGCCCTCGGCGCAGACAAGGCGCGTGAAATCGCGTCGGCCACCCTCGCAGACGTCTACTCCAAGGTTGGCTTCCTGCCGTACCGTGGGGACGCTGCACTCGGCGAACAGGGAGTCCGCTAACCCCATGTGCTCTGCTGGCCAGCTCAACGTCAAGACCGACACCCCTCCGGGTGTCGGTCCGGACGATTCTCGCCAGCCCGCTGTCACCGGCACTGACTGTGGTGCCGGTGACACCATGTGCGTGGGCGTCATCCTGGGTTTCCCGCCGGAGATCGCCCGTGAACTGCAGGAGTGGCGGGCATCGTTCGGTGACCCCATGGCCGAGGTCATCCCCGCCCACATCACCCTGATCACCACCACGCCCACCCAGGACTGGGCCGCCACCCGGGACCATGTCAGGGAGGTTGCGCAGGCCCAGGAGCCGTTCACCATCACCATTTCCGGCACCGGCTCCTTCCGGCCCATCTCGCCCGTGGTCTTCGTTAACGTTGAAGAAGGCTTTGAAGAGTGCGTGCAGTTGCACGAGAAACTGCAAAGCGGTCCACTCGAACGGATGCTTCCTTTCCCGTACCATCCGCACGTCACGGTGGCCCATGACGTGGCACAGGAAAACCTTGACGAGGCCGAAACGGTGCTCAGAGATTACCGGGCCACCTTCCCTGTGGTTAGCATGGGACTTTACGAGCACGACACCAATGGAATTTGGCAGCTACGGGAAGAGCTCGACTTTGGCGGCGATACTGACGAAGAACAGCAAGCGGATACAAGCCGCGCAGGCGGACGCTCCTCCACTTCCAACTGAGCTGGCGAAGCTCAAACTGGAGCTTCTCCGCAAGAGGCAGGACTGGGGGCAGGCCAAGCGTGCCGGCGATGGCCTGCCGAAGAAGGCCGGCGTATTCTTCGCCCTTTTCATGGCCAGACTGAACACCAACAGGGCCATGCGTGCCTTCCAGCACTACACCCGTCAACACGGCCCCCTGCTCAGTGCGGGCATCGGCTTCAACATGTTCTTTTCCGTCACCGGTCTGCTCACCACCGGCTTCGCGATCGCCGGCATCGTACTGGGCGGCAACCCGGCACTGCAGGACGCCGTGATCGAGAGTGTGGCTGCTGCGGCTCCCGGGCTGCTTCAGGTCAATGGCGGCGAAGGGCTGGTGGATCCGCAATCTCTGCTTAACCCGTCAGGACTGGGGTGGACGGCCCTCATCGCGGCGCTGGTGACGGTCTTCGTATCGCTCGGGTGGATCGCCAGTATCCGGGAAGGCCTCCGGGGTGTGATGAACGCTGACCCGTTGGTCCGCAACGCCGTCCTTCAGAAGCTCATCGACGCCGGCACGCTCTTGCTCCTTGGCCTGATCCTGGTGGTCAGCGCCGGCGCCTCCCTGGTTTTCGGAACGGCCGCAGAGTGGGTCTTCGACCTCTTGAAACTGGACGAGGCCGCGGCGGCACCGCTGGCGGCCGTCATCAAGATCGTGGTGCCGCTCCTCTTGAACTGCGCGACGGCGGCAGTACTGTTCCGCATCGCATCCGGCCTCAAGTTCGGGCGCCGCGCGCTCCTTGAAGGGGTGATCCTTGCCGGCGTCGGCACCACGGTGTTGCAGTTCTTCAGCACCGAGCTCCTGGCCCGGGCCGGCGCCAACCCTGTCCTGGCATCCTTTGCCATCATCATCGGCCTGTTGATCTGGTTCAACCTGGTGAGCCAGGTGTACCTCGTGTCGGCATCGTGGTCCGCCATTCGTGAGTCGGATACTGAGGCGGGGGAGACCCCGCGCAAGAGGGTCCTCGGCTCGCGTCGCGCAGCGCCCCGGACCTGACGGTTCTGGCTTACATGGAGGCTCAATGAATAACCAGCTGTGGATCGCTTGCCTCCTTGGAGCCGCCGTGGGCCTCGTAGTGGGCCAGTTGGTCTTCAACTCGCCCTTCCTTGGCATCCTCATCGGCGTCGGACTGGGTGCGCTGGTCGGTGCGGCTGTGGGACCCCGCCGCGGATAACCGGAAGGGTCCCCTGTCTGCCTAAGGCGCCTGCACCAGTCCTTCCCACGCTACGGTCCATTCCGCCGGGAAGCCCGGCGCGTGCCGCTCCGGCCCGTCATCCCAGCCAGCCGCCATCAGGGCGACAGCGGCGAGCAGGCCTCCGTTTCCGGGCAGGTAGAGCGGCAGTGAGTCGGTTTGGCGGTTGTGCCCATTGGCGAGGACCGTGTTCTTACCGGCGCCAAGGAGCAGGGCATCCACGGCCGCTTCCGGGTCCTCAAGGCGGGCGGCCGTCATGGCCATCACGGGGTAGTCCCAACCCCAGGTGCTGTCCCAGTCCCAGTCAGCCAGGACATCGGACAGGGTGGCGCGCATGATGTCCGGATCGATCACATCCGTCTGTGGGAGCACGCCCAAGGCGCACAGCATGGATGGGTGGTCAGTGCGGATAGTGAAGGGCTCGACGTCGATGGCAGCGTACACGCCGTTGATGACGCGCGGATGGACCATGCCGTCTGCCACGGTGGTCCAGTCCTGCACAGGTTCCAGCCCCAGCCGTTCCCGCCACGCCGCGGCTATCCGGAGGCCCCATTGCCAATACGCCAGCTCAAAGGTGGGATTGGTAACCTTGGCCCGGATGGAGCCGTAGCTTTCCTGGGCCGGAATCAGGGGTGGTCCCAGCTCGAAACCGCGCGGCGTCGGATGGGCAAAGCTGGCCATGAAGGCCGCGGATTCGAACACGATCTCCGCGAACTCCTCCAACACGTCCCGGCTGGGATTGGCCCGATACACCAGCTCGGCCAAGTGGATAGGGTGTGGTTGCTGCCAGATCAGGAACGTCCCGATGGGGCTTGGGCTTTCCCGCCCGTCCGGCCCTACCTGCTTGGGCCACCGCACACCCTCGAAGCCTTGGGCCTTGGCCGTCTGGCGCGACACCTCCAGCACCGTGGAGTACCAGCGCAAGGACGGCAGAAGCAGCTCCACCCGGTTCCAGTGGGCAAAGTGCGCCGCGTGCCACCAATGCATCTCCAGATGGAACCGTCCCCGCCATGAATTGCACACAAGCCCCGTCTCCTGCGGTGGCAGCGAGCCGGAGCAATTGATCGCGGTCAGGTACTGGGACAGCACGATCCTCCGCTCCAACTCCTTGGCGCGGGGATCGTCGGTCGCATCAAGCTCGATTGCCCCACCGGAGAACCAGAACCGCGGCCAATGGACCGCTGATGCGACGGCAACACGGCCTGCCGGTGAAAGTTCGACGCCGGTCGTCGCCTCGGCCTCCGCGTTCGCCCCGGGTGTCCCGGCAGTGAGCGTGTTGTTGCCCCGGGCGATGCAGTCACCGTCTCCTGCGGAGATGAACTCGATGGTGAAATCGAGGAGGTCGATGCTGCCGGGCGCATCTGTCAGTGTCGGCTCTATCCGGAGGCGGTGTTGCCCGCTCTGTTCCACCGTCAGGTTCTGCCCGGTGATTCGCACCTGGTAGCTGGAGCTGTCCAACTCGCGGTGGGCTGTCCACTGTGGAGTAAGCCCAGGTTCCGGGTCCGTTGGATTGTCGAGTGTGGTGGTGTGCGTGTCCGGGGTGCTCCAGTCCGCGGCGTCGTGCCACGCTTCGGAACCGTAGGGGAAACTGACGCCCACTGACAGTCCGGCGCCCAGCGCGGGCGACTCGACGCTGAAGCCGAGCTGATCGCGGTGGGGGTGGCACGCCGTCGTAACAGTGACGGGGTGACCCAGCAGGGTGAAGCGGCTGGTCACCGTTCCCGTCCACAAGTCCAGTGTTTGTTCGGTGTCGGAGAGGTCCGCTGCGGTGATGGCCCGCTCTGCGTCGTCGTCGGTCCAGCGGAAACCTATACGCCCCAGATCCAGCCTGTGGGCGTTGGCCCGGAGCCAGGTCTCAGCCTGGGAAGTGTCGGTCTCGCGATCATTGACGATGTCGCCCACCATGTCCACATAGGGCACAGGGCCACGAGGCGAGTCGTAAAGGACGGTCGAACCAGCGAGGTCGTAAGGCTGCGGTGATGGTACCGAGTGCCAACCCCATTGTGATTGAGTGCCGAGGAGCGTTCCCGGCGGGAGGTCGTCGCGGGCACCGACAGGGTAGGCGTCCGGCAGCGACTGGAGCCCCGTGAGGTCCATGGTGAAGGCGAATTCACCGTTGCCCACGGATACGGGGCTCCGTGGATCGAGGCGGTGCTGCCGAATGTTATGGCGCTGAACGAGTGCTCTGCGGTCGATGGGAGTGGGCGGTGTCGAATTGGGGGTGGTGCTTTGGCTGTGCACTGTGCACGCCCTCCTGATGCTGTCTGCTGTGACTGCGGCTAAAACTGAGAAATCGCTTTCCGAAACGATTCAATCCTGATCTTCGAGAGAGGGCCTGTCAACCCCTCTGAGTGGCGGACGTGGCTCCGGCGCCCGTGCCTGGCGAGGATAAAACGACCGTGTCTTCCAGTTCGTCGAGGGGGAAGAACGCCGCCCGTTCGTTCGGCGTGCTGTTGGGCTGGTGCAGGGTCAGGAACAATCGGTGGTCGAGGGTTCGGCCAATCATCCCGTGCCCACCATTGGCGCTCCAGAGAGCCTCGGTTTCCTGGACCCAGGGGCCAACGACTGTCCCGGACTCGCTGCGGGCGATGCCCATGGCGTAACCGTCGTCGCCGAAGCTGGACCACAGCATGATGAGCCGGCCGCTGGTGAGCCTGAACAGGTATGGGCCATCGGTGACGTACACCGGGAACTCGCGGTCCTTCACGGATGGGACGTCGAGGGCGCGTGCCCAGGGTGCTTCCGAGGCGTTGAAGAGGAAGACGGGCGCCCCTTCCGCGCTTCGCAGGTCCGATGTGAGGCGCTGAGCCATGACGGCCCCATCATGTACTTGCTTCCATTCATGGCAGAAGACCAACCACGGCATGCCTTCCTGGTCCACGTGCAGAGTTCCATCCAGGCACTGCCAATTGCGTGGAGTGACCGGACCGTCACTCCACGGTTGGTACGGCCCCTCGGGTTGCCCTGATGAGAGAATCTGCGTCCCACGGAGATGGCCGGGGGCTATGAATGTGGCGAACATGAAGTAGCGGCCTTGGTATTCGTGGACTTCGGGCGCCCAGTACTGCTCCCGGCTCCAGAAGGTCGGAGATGGACGGAAGGCAGGGGAGGGGCCCTCCCAGGTGACCAGGTCCTTGCTCCGATAGCTATCGAAGCCCGTGGCGGGCCCGGACCAGATGTTCTTGTCCGTGCTTCCGAACAGCAGGTACTCGTGCGAATCGGGCAGGGTGAGGACGAATGGATCGCGGATTTGGATGTCGGTCAAGGGCGTGGACAAGAGGATCTCCTAGGGAATTCAAATAGTTCATAGCCAAAACTATTGACGCTGGAACGGGTCCTTGATACGTTTCAGGAACCGTTTTCTCAGAGTTGAAAGAAGCTTACCCAATGGCGCGTAAATCTCTCCGTCGCATTCGAAAGTCAGTGGCAGTCCTGGCTACAGTGGGCATGCTGGGCCTCACCGTGGCGTGCTCAAGTCCCTCCTCCAACCAGCCCGAAGACGGCCCGGTGGAAATTCGGTTCTCATGGTGGGGAAACGCCACCCGGGCCGAATTGACCAACAAGGCCATCAAGGAATTCGAAGCGGCCAACCCCAACATCAAGGTCAAGCCCGAGTACGGCGACATCGGGGGCTACTTCGACAAACTCGCTACCCAGGTTGCCGCCAACGACGCTCCCGACGTCATCACCATGGGCGGCGCGTACCCGGCCGAGTATGCCAACCGCGGTGCGCTGCTGGATCTGTCCAAAGTGGAGGGTTCGCTCGATCTTTCCAAGCTGGACCAGGGAGCCCGGGAAAACGGGCAGGTCCAGGGCAAGCAGTACGGCGTGTCCACCGGCGCCAACTCACTCGCCATCGTGGTGAACCCCGCCGTCTTCGAGGCCGCCGGCGTGGCAGTCCCGGACGACAGCAAGTGGTCCTGGGATGATTTCGCCAAGGTAGCCGCAGAGGTGACGGCAAAGAGCCCCAAGGGAACTTATGGCACTGCAACCGTACTGACGCATGACTCGTTGGATGCCTTCGCCCGGCAACGGGGAAAGTCGCTCTACACCCAGGACGGCCAGCTGGGTCTCGACAAGGAAACCGTGCAGGACTACTTCGACTTCTCGGTCAAGCTCAGTGAATCGGGCGCAGCCCCCAGTGCTTCGGAGACCGTGGAGAAGCTCAACGTCAGCACCGAGCAGACGCTCATGGGGATGGGCCAGGCCGGCATGATGCTTACGTGGACCAACTCCCTCTCTGCCCTCAGCAAAGCCTCGGGTGCGGAGCTGAAGCTGCTCAAACTGCCCGGTGAGACACCCACGCCCGGCATCTGGCTCCAGTCCTCGCAGTTCTACACCATCTCAGCCCGCAGCAAGCACACGGATGCAGCTGCAAAGCTGGTGAACTTCCTGGTGAACAATGAGGCCGCAGCCAAGATCATCCAGAGCGACCGTGGCGTGCCCAGCAACTCCGGCATGCGCACGGCCATCCAGGACCTGCTGACACCCCAGGGCAAAGTGGAAGCCGCCTACATCGACCAGATCGGCAAGATGGACTTCGCCCCCACGTTCATCGGCCCCACCGGTTCGACGGCTGTCTCCGAGATTACTGCCCGCGTTAACACCGAGGTCCTGTTCAAGCGGCTGACCCCGGAGAAGGCAGCCGAGCAGTGGCTCAGCGAAAGCAAAGCGGCCATCGGCAAGTAGAGGCTAGCCGGCGTCGCGGATCTCCAGATACGGATCCGCCCACGCGCTGATAATCCGCGCAACCCGTGCTGCCTGGCCCTTGCCCGTGAGCAGATGCTCGCTGCCTTCCAGCGAGATGAAGCTACGGGGGTGCCGGGCAGTACGGAAAATCTCGCTGGCGTTGTCTATCCCCACGGTGTTGTCGGTGGGGGAGTGCATCACCATGAGCGGCTTGTGGAGGGTGCGGATGCAGTCGCGCAGATCAGCGCGCTCCACATCCTCCACAAAGTGGCGGCGGACCTCCATGGGCCGGCCACCAAGGTCCACCACGGCGCTGCCGTCACGCAGGATGGCATCGATCTCGCTGTCGAACATGTGCTCCACGTGCTTCGGCTCATAGGGTGCACCGATGGTCACGACAGCATTGAGTCCGGGGATGTCGCGGGCTGCGGCCAGCACAGCCGCACCCCCGAACGAATGGCCCACCAGCAAGGAAATGTCCCTGCCCTGCTCCCTCATGAATTCTGCGGCGAGGATGGTGTCGGCAACCTTGACGCTGAACGACCCGGCGGACCATTCCCCGGCCGAACCGCCCAGACCCAGGTTGTCGAAGCGCAGCATCCCCACGCCCTGCTCAGCCAGCCCTTTACAGATGCGGGACGCCGCCGGGCTGTCCTTGCCCAGGGTGAGCCCATGCGAATACAACCCCCATCCTCGGACGGGACCTTCGGGGACATCCACGATGCCCGCCAGCGCATCGCCGGTGCTTCCAGTGAAGCTGATCTTTTCGGAGCGTGACACGCTGGTCTCCTTGCGTTGCGATGTGTGGTTGCGGCAGTTGATTAACGACGACGGCGCCCCTCACCTGAAGAGGTGAGCGGCGCCGTCGACGTGCTGTTCTTCGAGGAACGGCCGGCTAGATCTTGCGGGCCAGGATGGCCTGCTTGACCTCTGCGATTGCCTTGGTTACCTGGATGCCACGAGGGCATGCTTCCGAGCAGTTGAAGGTGGTGCGGCAGCGCCACACGCCCTCTTTGTCGTTGAGGATCTCAAGGCGCATGTCGCCGGCGTCATCACGGGAATCGAAGATGAAGCGGTGTGCGTTGACGATCGCAGCCGGACCAAAGTACTGGCCGTCGGTCCAGAAGACCGGGCAGGACGAGGTGCAGGCAGCGCAGAGGATGCACTTGGTGGTGTCATCAAAGCGCTCACGGTCTTCGACGGACTGCAGGCGTTCCTTGGTGGGCTCGTGGCCCTTGTTGATCAGGAACGGCATGACTTCGCGGAAGGACTGGAAGAACGGTTCCATGTCCACGATCAGGTCCTTCTCCACCGGGAGGCCCTTGATCGGCTCGACGGTGATGGGCTTGGACGTGTCCAGGTCCTTCAGCAGCGTCTTGCAGGCGAGACGGTTGCGGCCGTTGATGCGCATCGCATCGGAACCGCACACGCCGTGGGCGCAGGAGCGGCGGAAGGAAACACTTCCGTCGATTTCCCACTTGACCTTGTGGAGGGCATCCAACACACGGTCCGTGCCGTACATGGTCAGCTTGTAGTCGTCCCAGCGTGCTTCGTCCGAGATCTCGGGGTCGTAGCGGCGTACGCGGAGCGTGATGTGGAAGGTGGGGATTTCACCGTCACCGGCAACACTTGCCGGGAGCTCGATCTTGGAAGCGGGCTCTGCCATTTCGGTCGTCATTAGTACTTACGCTCCATCGGCTCGTAACGGGTGAAGATGACGGGCTTCGTCTCAAGACGGATGCCCGCGACGGATTCCGCCGAGGAGTCGACGGTGACGGAAGTGTCCAGGTAAGCCATGGAGTGCTTCATGAACTTTTCGTCGTTGCGGTCCGGGAAGTCCTCACGGTAGTGGCCACCGCGGGACTCTTCACGGTGCAGGGCACCGACGGTCATGACTTTGGCCATGTCCAACAGGAAGCCGAGCTCCACTGCTTCCAGGAGGTCCAGGTTGAAGCGCTTGCCCTTGTCCTGGACAGTGACGTTCTTGTAGCGCTCTTCGAAGGAGGCGATGTCGCGAAGGACCTGCTCCAGCGATTCCTTGGTACGGAACACCTGCATGTTGGCATCCATGGTGTCCTGCAGTTCCTTGCGGATCTGGGCAACACGCTCGGTGCCGCTACCCGTGAGCAGGCCGTCAAGGATGCCACGCGTCATTGCCTCGGGGTCCTCGGGCAGCTCGACGTAATCGGCCGTCTTGGAGTACTCCGCAGCGGCAATACCCGCACGCTTACCGAACACGTTGATGTCCAGGAGCGAGTTGGTGCCCAAGCGGTTGGAACCGTGAACGGACACACAGGCAACTTCACCGGCTGCGTAGAGGCCAGGCACGATCGTGTCGTTGTCCTGCAGCACCTCGGTGGTGATGTTGGTGGGGATGCCGCCCATGGCGTAGTGCGCCGTCGGGAACACGGGAACCGGATCCGTGAACGGCTCCACGCCCAGGTAGGTGCGGGCGAACTCGGTGATGTCCGGAAGCTTGGCCTCGATGTGGGCTGGCTCAAGGTGGGTCAGGTCCAGGAGGACGTAATCCTTGTTCGGGCCACTACCGCGGCCTTCACGCACTTCGTTGGCCATGGCGCGGGCCACGATGTCGCGGGGTGCGAGGTCCTTGATGGTGGGGGCGTAGCGCTCCATGAAGCGCTCACCTTCGGAGTTACGCAGGATGGCGCCCTCACCACGTGCACCCTCGGTGAGGAGGATGCCCAAGCCGGCGAGGCCGGTCGGGTGGAACTGGAAGAACTCCATGTCTTCCAGGGGGATGCCGCGGCGGAACGCGATGCCCATGCCGTCGCCGGTAAGGGTGTGGGCGTTGGACGTGGTCTTGAAGACCTTGCCCGCGCCGCCGGAGGCGAACACCACGGACTTGGCCTGGAACACGTGAAGCTCGCCGGAAGCGAGGTCGTAGGAGACCACACCGGCAACGCGCTTCTGCTTGTAGGGGGTACCGTCTTCACGCACTGCGTCTTCTTCGACGATCAGCAGGTCAAGGACGTAGTACTCGTTGTAGAACTCAACGTTGTGCTTGACGCAGTTTTGGTACAGCGTCTGCAGGATCATGTGGCCGGTGCGGTCGGCCGCATAACACGCACGGCGGACCGGGGCCTTGCCGTGGTCACGGGTGTGGCCACCGAAGCGGCGCTGGTCAATCCGGCCCTCGGGCGTGCGGTTGAACGGCAGACCCATCTTTTCCAGGTCCAGCACGGCGTCGATGGCTTCCTTCGCCATGACCTCTGCTGCGTCCTGGTCAACCAGGTAGTCGCCACCCTTGATGGTGTCAAAGGTGTGCCATTCCCAGTTGTCTTCTTCGACGTTGGCCAGTGCTGCACACATTCCACCCTGGGCCGCACCGGTGTGCGAGCGGGTGGGGTAGAGCTTGGTCAGTACCGCTGTGCGTGCGCGCTGACCGGACTCGATCGCGGCGCGCATGCCGGCGCCACCTGCACCGACAATGACGACGTCGTACTTATGGACCTGCATACCAGATGCTCTCTCTTTCAAAAATTCAGATGGTCGGCGGAGGCTGCTCCGCTACGTGAGGCGAGCCGAAGTTAACCGGAACGCCGCTGCGGCAGGGCCGCTACGGGGCCGGGCAGAATCCGCCAGGCAGCTGAACACCGTCGACGACGGGGCACGGGTTGAACGTGAAGATCACCAAGGTGCCAAGGATGATGATGACCAAGGTGGCCGCGTAGAGGACCATCTTGAGCCAGAAGCGAGTGGAATCCTTCTCGGCGTAGTCGTTGATGATGGTGCGGACGCCGTTGGTGCCGTGCAGCATGGCAAGCCACAGCATGGCAAGATCCCAGAACTGCCAGAAGGGATCGGCCCACTTGCCGGCTACGAAGCCGAAGTCAATGGCGTGGATGCCTTCGCCCACCAACAGGTTCACGAAGAGGTGGCCGAAGATCAGCACCACCAGGACGATGCCGGAGAGGCGCATGAAGAGCCAGGCGATCATTTCGAAGTTGCCGCGGCTCGAGCCGGAGCGGTTGTACTTCGGAGCGACCTTCCCGGAGCCAATTTTTCCGCTGCGTGGAGTTTCGATGGTTGTCATGGCTTAGTGGCCTCCCAGCGCGAGGGAAAGGTGGCGGATGGCGAAGCCGGCGAACGTGACCAGCCACAGCGCCAGCACGATCCACAGCATCTGGCGCTGGTACTTCGCGCCCTTCTTCCAGAAATCGATGGCGATCACACGCAGGCCGTTGAAGGCGTGGAAGATGATCGCGGCGACCAGGCCCGTTTCACCCAGGGCCATGAGGGGGTTCTTGTAAGCACCAATAACGGCCGTGTAGGCCTCAGGGGACACGCGCACCAATGAGGTGTCCAGCACATGGACCAACAAGAAGAAAAAGATCACTACACCGGTAATACGGTGTCCAACCCAGGACCACATGCCTTCACGGCCGCGGTACAAGGTGCCAGCTGGTTTTGTCGGCACTGATTAAACCTTCCTGCAACACAGCGGCGCTGGCATGGGATCCACGCGGGGGGAACGCCTGCTGCGAGAGCACTCGTAGCTCACGCCTAAATCTAGGCTTCGCTCACAGCATATTCAATTTAGGGCGGGCTTCTCTGCTTGTTAATTCCATGTTTCCTGCCAGTATTCAGGCGATTTTGGCCAGTCCCTGAGACGAACGCCACATGTGTGGCGTTCTGCGGGGCTTCCGGGTTGCGTCGGATAAAGTGTTGCGGTGAGTACAGAAGACGCGAAATACCCGGAATCGCCAATGAACCGCTTCCATGCGGTTATTCCGGCGGGCGGTGTGGGGACCCGGTTGTGGCCACTCTCGCGTGCCGCTGCGCCCAAGTTCCTCCATGACCTGACCGGTTCCGGCAGCACGTTGTTGAGGGCCACCTACGACCGCCTCGAGCCGCTGGCCGGCGAGAGGGTCCTTGTTGTCACCGGCGAGGCACACCGAGCCGCCGTGTGCCGCCAGCTCCCCGAGGTAGGGGACGACGAGCTGGTGCTCGAAAGCGAGCCAAAGGACTCCGGCGCTGCTATCGGGCTGGCCGCTGCCATCCTGTACCGCCGTGATCCGGACACCATCATGGGTTCCTTCGCTGCGGACCAGGTGATCAGCCCCGACGACCTCTTCCAGGAGACGGTGCGCGAGGCGATCTACACCGCTGCCATGGGAAAGATTGTCACCATCGGCATCAAGCCCACGCATCCCTCCACCGGTTTCGGCTACATCCGATCCGGCGCTGCCCTCCATGTTGAGGGCGCTCCGAATGCGCTGGCCGTGGCGGAGTTCGTCGAGAAGCCCAGCCAGGAAGTCGCCAACAAGTATGTAGAGGCCGGCGATTACGTCTGGAACGCCGGTATGTTCGTCGCTCCCGTTGCCCTCATGCTCAAGCACCTCGAAGCCAACCAGCCGGAGCTGTTCGCGGGCCTGCAGGAAATCGCCGAGGCCTGGGACACTCCGCAGCGCGCCGAAGTGACGGCGCGTGTGTGGCCAACCCTGCCGAAGATTGCCATCGACTACGCCGTCGCCGAACCCGCAGCGGCAGCCGGCGATGTCGCCGTCGTACCTGGCACCTTCCGCTGGGATGACGTTGGCGACTTTGCCGCCATCGGCCGGCTGAACAATGCAGGCGATGTCGATGAAGTGACGGTACTCGGGGAAGGTGCCCGTGTCTTCGCTGAGAACGCGAGCGGCGTGGTGGTTTCCGATACCAAGCGTGTCATTGCCCTCATCGGCATTAAGGACGTGGTCATCGTGGACACCCCGGACGCACTCCTGGTCACCACCAAGGAACATGCCCAACTCGTGAAAGGCACAGTCGACGCCCTGAAAGCCAGCGGCGATACGGACGTGCTGTAAAGCATTCGCTTATACCGTGAGCCACCTCTTTGGTTGTCCTGCGCCTGAACGCAGCGTAACCAAGAGGTGGCTTTCGTTCTTCGGGGGCCGCGCATGGCTAGAGTTGTGACGTGCGCAATTACACGACTGAAACCGAGCCCGCTCCCGTTGTGAGTCCTTGGGTTGATGAACTGCTTCCCGGACTCATCGAATTCCGGCGTGACCTGCATGCGCACCCGGAGCTTTCCTTCAAGGAATTCCGCACCACGGACAAGCTCGTGGAGCGACTGGAGGCAGCCGGACTGAAGCCCCGTCGGCTGGAGGAGACCGGATTGACGGTTGACGTGGGTGAAGGCCCCATTGCCACAGCCCTTCGCGGGGATATCGATGCACTGCCGATCATCGAGGAAACCGGCCTGCCCTTCGCGTCGAAGAACCATGGCGTCACGCATGCGTGCGGGCACGATGTCCACACCACCGCCATGCTGGGTATTGCCTTGACGCTGCAGCGAATGCACAAGAACAATCCGTTGGGCGGCACGGTCCGGATCATCTTCCAGCCTGCCGAGGAAACCATGCCCGGCGGCGCCTTATCCTGCATTGAGCAAGGCGTGCTTGAAGGCGTGCCGAGGATCCTGGCGCTGCACTGCGATCCCCGGATCAACGTTGGCCAGATCGGCACGCGTATCGGCGCCATCACGTCGGCATCGGACACCATCAAGATCGAACTCTCCGGACGCGGTGGCCACACTTCCCGCCCGCACCTGACCGAAGACCTGGTCTTTGCTTTGTCGCAGATCGCCATCAACGTTCCGGCTGTCCTTTCCCGCCGCGTGGATGTCCGCAGCGGTGTATCCGTGGTCTGGGGCCAGATTTCCGCCGGCTCTGCGCCGAACGCCATTCCCGGATCCGGCTACATGGCCGGCACCATGCGTTGCCTCGACCGCGATGCCTGGCACAGTGCGGGGGAGTTGCTGGACGACGTCGTGAAGCAGGTTGCCGCGCCCTATGGCGTGGATGTCCGCATGGAGCACACCAGGGGAGTTCCTCCGGTGGTGAACTCGGAGCACGAGACGGCTCTGATCGAGGCGTCGGCCCGCGCGGAGCTGGGCGAGAATGCTGTGGTCCTCACCCCGCAGTCCATGGGTGGCGAGGACTTTGCCTGGTTCCTGGCCGATCTGCCCGGTGCCATGATGCGACTCGGCACGCACACGCCCGGTGGCGAGGAATACGATCTTCACCGCGGCGACTTCATCGTTGACGAGCGCGCGCTCGGTTATGCCATCCGCGTCCTGACCGCAGCCGCCCTCCGCACCATCCGCGACCTCGAGAAATAAACCCACCTGGGGGACAGCACATGTCCTTTTAAGCGCCCTTTGGAGCCTGTGCTGTCCCTTGATGTGGTGACTTTCTCCCGGATGAGTTGTGCACAATTGAATTGTGCACTATTGTTTTAGTCATGAGTGATGCACCCCGCCTCCGCCACCAGGTCTGCTTTGCGCTGTACTCGGCGTCCAAAGCCGCGACGGCGGTCTACCGCCCCGTACTGGAAGACCTCGGGCTGACCTACCCGCAATACCTGGTGATGCTGGTCTTGTGGGAGCGGGAACCGCGGAGCGTCCGTGAACTCGGTGCTGAACTGGGCCTTGACTCCGGCACCTTGTCGCCCCTGCTGAAGCGCCTCGAAGGCCTGGGCCTCGTGGAACGCCGCCGTGCGGCCGAGGATGAGCGCCGGGTGGACGTCGTCCTGACGGACGCGGGAACCGCCTTGAGTGCCCGCGCCCAGGCTGTGCCCCAGCGCCTCGCGGACGCCGCCGGCCTGTCTGCCGACGAGATCGAACAGTTGCACGCCACCCTCGGCAAACTCACTGCGGCCCTGAACAGCTCACTCTGACACGTTTTCCAAGCCACCCATTCCCAAGAGAAACGGAAACACCATGAAGACTCTCTACACTGCTGAGGCACTTGCCTCCGGCGAAGGCCGCGATGGCAATGCGCGCACCAACGACGGCAAGCTGGACGTTTCGCTCGCCAGCCCCGTGGAACTCGGCGGAAACGGCCAGGGAACCAACCCCGAGCAGCTTTTCGCTGCCGGATACGCCGCCTGCTTCCACTCCGCCTTGCGCCTGGTGGGCCGCAAGGAGCGCGCGGACCTTAGTGATTCGGCTGTTGCCGCGAAGATTCACTTCGGTGCCTTGACGGACAGCGAAGGCTATGGCTTGGCTGCCGAACTCGAAATCGCCCTGCCCGCCCTGGACCGCGACACCGCAGAACAATTGATGGCGAAGGCACACCAGATCTGCCCCTACTCCAACGCAACGCGCGGCAACATGGCCGTTGACCTCAAGCTCGTGGAGTTCGCAGCATGAGCGCCGCCACCAGCACCACAACCCGCGAAATCCAGCTCGCCTCCCGCCCCGTGGGGCGGCCCGCTCCGGAGAACTTCCGCCTGGCGGAAGCCCAGCTGCCGGAGCTCGCTGAGGGCCAGATCCTGGTCAAGAACCAGTACATGTCCGTGGACCCCTACATGCGCGGCCGCATGAATGACGTCAAGTCGTACTCGGCGCCGTTCCGCCTCGATGCAGCGCTCGACGGCGGTGCGGTAGGTGAGGTGATCGCGTCCCGTTCGGACGCGCACAAGGTGGGTGACGTCGTCGTGCACCAACTGGGGTGGCGCGAACACGCGGTGGTGGACGCAGCAGCGACTACCCCCGTGCCGAGCGGCTTGGCTCCTACCTCCGCCTTCCTCGGAGCGCTGGGCATGACCGGCCTGACGGCCTATGCCGGCCTGCTGAAGGTGGCCGAGTTCAAGGAAGGCGACGTTGTCTTTGTGTCCGGAGCGGCCGGCGCAGTTGGATCCATGGTGGGCCAGATCGCCAAGGCCATGGGTGCCGGCAAGGTCATCGGCAGCGCCGGTTCTCCCGAGAAGGTGGCACGGTTGCTGGAACTCGGTTTTGACGCCGCGTTCAACTACAACGATGCACCAGTGCTGGACCAGCTCCGTGAAGCAGCGGGGGAGCGCGGCATCGACGTCTACTTCGACAACGTCGGCGGCGAGCACCTCGAAGCTGCGCTGGCTACGCTGACCGTTGGTGGCCGGGTGGCCATGTGCGGCGCCATCGCCCAATACAACTCCACTGAGCCTCCCGTTGCGCCCAGGAACCTGGCAGTGGCCATCGGCAAGCAGCTGACGTTGCGCGGTTTCCTGGTGGGCGGCCAGCGGCAGCACGCCGCTGAGTTCGCACAGAAGATGGCGGGATGGCTGGCTGATGGGTCCGTTAGCTATGACGAAACCATCGTCGACGGACTCGAGAACGCACCGCAGGCATTCATCGATTTGCTGGACGGCGCGAACACCGGAAAGATGCTCGTTCGCCTGTGACTTGCGCACCCAGCTACTGCTTGGTAACAAAAGGTCAACAATCTGACCTGGAGTGATCAATTGTGGTAGCTGGGTGTGTTGCAGGCCACTAGTGTGGGTTTCATCAATGCGCTTCGGCGCAGCTGCGAGCATCAGTGAAAACAGAATTTCTGCCTCAGGTATAGGAAACGGACACTCATTGACCATCCGTCGTAGCGCCAATCACTTTCTTCCTGGAGGAAAATTGAAGAAACCACTGCGTGCCACCCTGAAGCGCGGTTCAATGGCCGGTGTTGCCACTGTCGGCGCAGCAGCGCTCCTGCTGACCGGCTGCGGACAGGCCCCCGACGCCGGATCCGGCGCCGCTACCAAGAGCGACTTTGTTGGATGCATTGTGTCCGACTCCGGCGGATTCGATGACCAGTCCTTCAACCAGTCCTCGTTCGAAGGCCTTAAGAAGGCCGAGACCGATTTGGGCATCACGGTGAAGTCGGCCGAATCGAAGGCCAACAGCGACTTCGAAACCAACCTCAACGGCATGATCTCTGCCGGCTGCAACCTCACGGTGACCGTTGGCTTCCTCTTGGGCGATGCCACCAAGGCCGCCGCCGAGAAGAACGCCGACAAACACTTCGCGATCGTCGACTACACGTACGAGACTCCGATCGCCAACGTCAAGCCGATCGTCTATGACACGGCACAGGCGGCATACCTGGCCGGATACGCGGCTGCGGCTACCACCAAGACCGGCAAGGTGGGTACCTTCGGCGGCATCAAGATCCCCACGGTCACCATCTTCATGGACGGCTTCTACGACGGCGTCCAGGCCTACAACAAGGCCAAGAACAAGACCGTCCAGGTTGTTGGCTGGGACAAGACCACCCAGGACGGTTCGTTCACGGGTGACTTCGAGAAGCAGGACACGGGCAAGCAGGTCACCATCAACCTGCTGGACCAGGGCGCGGACATCATCATGCCTGTCGCAGGACCTGTTGGTAAGGGTGCGGGCGCTGCGCTGAAGGAGGCCAAGGCGGCCGGCAAGGACGTCAAGCTCATCTGGGTTGACTCCGATGGCTACCTCACCGCTCCTGAGTACAAGGACCTCATGCTGACTTCCGTGGTCAAGCAGATGGGCGAAGCTGTTGAAGCCGTGGTGAAGGATGACACGGAAGGCAAGTTCAACAACGCCGCCTACGTCGGCACCTTGGAGAACGACGGCGTTGCCATCGCTCCGTTCCACGATCTCGATTCGGCAGTTTCTGCCGAAACGAAGTCCGAGCTCGATGCCCTGAAGGCTGACATCGTCTCCGGCAAGCTGGTTGTCGAATCGGCAGCGAGCCCCAAGAAGTAAATCAATTCCTGGACGCGCCGCCAGTACCGAGCCCCGGTACTGGCGGCGCGTTTTTGCCCTGACTACGCTGGGCCTCAAAGCCAGTGGCTTTGGAGCAGTACAGCCGTCCCTCGGACTCACAGAACGGTGGGAGTTGTGAAACTCGAATTGAAGGGGATCTCGAAAGCCTTCGGGACCTTCTACGCCAACCAAGACATCGACCTCGTGGTCGAATCCGGCCAGATCCATTGCCTTCTCGGCGAAAACGGTGCCGGAAAATCAACCCTTATGAACGTGCTGTACGGGCTGTACGAGCCCACAGCCGGACAGATCCTGGTCAATGACCAGCCGGTCAGTTTCCGCGGCCCCGGTGATGCCATGGCGGCCGGCATCGGCATGGTGCACCAGCACTTCATGCTGGTCCCCGTCTTTACGGTGGCGGAGAACGTGGCCCTCGGTGCAGAGCCGACCTCGTTCGGCGGTGTGCTCAGCATGGACGACACTCGAAAGAAGATCCGGGAAATCTCCGATAAGTACGGCTTTGACGTGGACCCCGACGCCTTGGTGGAGGGCCTGCCCGTGGGCGTCCAGCAACGGGTCGAGATCATCAAGGCACTGGTCCGCGAAGCCAAGGTCCTCATCCTGGACGAGCCCACGGCCGTGCTGACGCCGCAGGAGACCGATGAACTTCTGGACATCATGCGTCAGCTCAAAGCAGGCGGCACGTCCATCGTCTTTATCTCGCACAAGCTGCGTGAAGTGAAGGCTGTCTCAGACGTCATCACCGTCATTCGCCGCGGCAAAGTAGTGGGGGATGCGCCTCCCACGGCATCCGCCACCGAACTGGCGTCCATGATGGTGGGCCGCCCCGTCAGCCTGAGCCTGAACAAGGCACCCGCGCAGCCGAAGGAAACCACGTTCGTGGTGGAAAACCTGACGGTCCGCGCTGCCAACGGCACCAACGTGGTGGACGGGATTAGCTTCGACATCGCCCAAGGCGAGATCCTCGCCGTCGCGGGTGTCCAGGGGAATGGCCAAACGGAACTGACCGAAGCCATCCTGGGCGTGCAGGAGCACGTCACAGGTTCGGTGACCCTGGACGGCAAGCAACTGCTGGGCCTTCCGGTCAAAGAGGTGCTGCGTTCGGGCGTCGGCTTTGTTCCAGAGGACCGCACCGTGGATGGACTGGTTGGTCCCTTCTCGGTGGCCGAAAACCTGGTGCTTGACCTGTATGACCAAGCACCGTTTGCCAGCGGCATCAGCATGAAGCCGGCCAAGGTTGCCGAGCATGCCAAGGCCAAGATCGAAGAATTCGATATCCGGACTCCCTCTGCGGGGTCGGCCGCCGGAACGCTGTCCGGCGGCAACCAGCAAAAAGTGGTCATGGCCAGGGAATTGTCCAGGCCTCTGCGGTTGTTCATCGCGAGCCAGCCGACCCGTGGCGTGGATGTCGGCTCCATCGAGTTCCTGCACAAGCGCATCGTTGCCGAGCGCGACGTCGGAACGCCGGTCATGATTGTTTCCACTGAACTTGATGAGGTCATCGAACTCGCCGACCGGATTGCCGTGCTCTACAAGGGCAAGCTCGTGGGCATCGTCCCCGCCGGCACACCCCGCGACACCCTCGGCTTGATGATGGCCGGCGTCGGCCCGGAAGGAGGCTCCGATGACTGAGAACGATCAGTCCAAGAGCGAACCAACACCCGCCCTGCCCACTGAGGACAGGCCCGCTGAGGACCAGTCCGCAGCGGACCTCCGTGCGGCAGATGTATCCCTCGATACCGCGGGAGGCATGCTGGAACCGTCCATCGTTCCGGTGTCTTCCCAAAGCGGCGATTCAGGAGCGCAGCAGGGCAGCCTCATGCGCCGGATCGTGATGGGAAACGGCTTCGTGTCCGTCCTGGCCGTCATCGTGGCGCTGTTCCTGGGTGGCCTGCTGATTGCCAGCACGGACGCCCAGGTAGCCAAAACCGCAGGGTACTTGTTTGCACGGCCCACGGACTTCCTGAGCGCGTTGTGGTCTGCCATGACCGAGAGCTATGTTGCCCTTTTCCAAGGGTCGGTTTTCAACCCCCGGCAGGGACTGCAGCCGCTGCTGGAAACCATGACTGTGGCAACTCCGCTGATCTGTGCGGGCCTTGGTGTTGCCTTGGCCTTCCGCGCCGGCCTGTTCAACATCGGCGCCCAAGGACAGATCATCATCAGCGCCACGCTTGCTGCTTACGTAGGGTTCGCCTGGCACTTGCCGTTCGGCCTGCACCTGCTGGTAGTCATCATCATGGGGGTCCTGGGTGGTGCTCTTTGGGGTGCCATCGTCGGCATCCTCAAAGCTCGGACCGGCGCACACGAAGTGATCGTCACCATCATGCTGAACTACGTGGCGTTGTTCCTGCTGGACTTCCTGCTGAACACTGCTGCGTTCCGGCGTCCGGGTGACAACAGCCCCATTTCGCCCCGCCTGGACGAGTCGGCGACGTATCCCGTCCTCATCCCCGGCTCCCGTCTCCACCTGGGATTCCTGGTGGCCATAGCGCTGACCTACGGCGTGTGGTGGCTGTTGAACCGGTCCACCATCGGCTTCGAGTTCCGTGCTGTTGGCGCCAACCCCATCGCCGCACGGACCGCCGGCGTGAAGGTATCCCGCGCCACCATCCTGGTGATGGCCATGGCCGGTGCCCTCGCCGCCTTCGGAGGTATTGCGCAGGTGGCCGGTACGGAGAAGGTGCTGACCGGCGGCGTCGCTGCCCAGATCGGCTTCGACGCCATCACGGTTGCCTTGCTGGGACGCAGCACGCCGTGGGGGACGTTCTTCGCCGGCCTGCTGTTTGGAGCTTTCCGTGCAGGGGCAGTGCAGATGCAGATCCAGACGGGAACGCCCATCGACATCGTGCTGGTGGTGCAGTCCTTGATCGTGCTCTTCATCGCAGCACCTCCGCTCATCCGGTCGATTTTCCGGCTTGAGCCCAAGAAGAAGAACAAGACACCCAAAGCGGCTCCCAAGGCTGCCCTCGTCAACGCCTCCGGAGGTGCCAAATGAGCGCGACAACCACCGCTCCGAAGTCGGGCTCAACGGCCCTGCCGGCGTTCCGGCCTTCCATGAAAGTCCCGCTATCGCTCGGCATCCTTGCCCTCATAGCCCTGGTCTTCTTCGGCTTCCTGGGCCCGGACCAGACAGCCGAGATGAAGATCAGCGACGCAGGTGACGCCGTTGCCGTCCCGGCGCTCATGATTCCGGGGCAGGTGGGCGGGGTGGTCTTCGGCATCCTGCTCCTGGCCATGGCCGCCTACTCCATCTACCTCTGGACGCAGGGGGAGCGGTCACCCAAGTGGCTGCCCATCGCGTTTGCCGTGGTGTTCGTGTTCGCACTGCTCGTCTGGATCGTGGCCGGCGCACGGCAGCCGTCCATTTCACTGGCAGGCCTCGTTGCCGGTTCGGTGACACTGGCGGTGCCCTTGGTCTTCGGCTCTCTCTCCGGCGTGCTCTGTGAGCGCGTGGGCGTGGTCAACATCGCCATTGAAGGGCAACTTCTGGGCGGCGCCTTCACTGCCGCGCTGGTAGCCACCATGACGGGCAGCCCTTACATTGGCCTGATCGCGGCGGCTGCAGCCGGTGCCGCTGTTTCCATGGTCCTTGCGGTCTTCAGCATCAAATACCTGGTCAACCAGATCATTGTGGGCGTTGTCCTCAACGTGCTGGTCTCCGGCCTCACGGGCTTCCTTTACGGCACGCTGATGGTCCCCAACAAGGAGCAGTTCAACACCCCGGGGCGCCTGGACATCCTGCCGATCCCGCTGCTCTCGGACATCCCCATCATCGGGCCCATCCTGTTTGAGCAGTCCATTGCCGGCTACCTCATGTACATTGCCGTGGCTGTGGTGTGGTTCGGCTTGTTCAAGACCCGGTGGGGCCTGCGGGTCCGCGCCGTCGGCGAGCACCCGCAGGCTGCCGATACCCTGGGCATCAACGTCAACGCCACCCGCTTCTGGAACGTCACCCTGGGTGGTGCCATCGCTGGTATCGGTGGCGCCGTCTTCACCCTGGTGACCATCGACTCCTTCACCAAGGACATCTCCGGCGGCCGCGGCTTCATCGCCTTGGCCGCGTTGATCTTTGGCCGGTGGAACCCGATCGGCGCGTTCCTGGCATCGCTCCTGTTCGGCTTCGCGTACAACCTGCAATCCATCCTGGGCATCATCGGTACCCCGGTGCCCAGCCAGTTCATGGCCATGCTGCCGTATTTGGTGACCATCTTCGCCGTCGCCGGTTTGGTGGGTAAGTCGCGGCCACCGGCCGCAAGCGGCATACCGTACGTGAAGGGTTGACGATGCCTGCGAATGACATCGATTGGCAGACACTGGAAGAGGCAGCCAAGCAGGCCATGCGCCATGCCTATGCGCCGTATTCCAAGTTCCCCGTGGGGGCTGCGGCCCTCACCGAGGATGGGCGCATCGTCAGCGGCTGCAACGTGGAGAACGCCAGCTATGGGCTGACGCTCTGCGCGGAATGTGCCCTGGTGGGGCAGCTCCACATGACCGGCGGTGGCCGGATCGCCGCGTTCTATTGCGTGGACGGCCAAGGCAACATCCTCATGCCGTGCGGGCGCTGCCGCCAGCTCTTGTACGAGTTCAGGGCACCCGGGATGCAGCTGATGACAACGCAGGGAATCAAGTCCATGGACCAGGTACTGCCCGATGCCTTCGGTCCCGAAAACCTGGAGGAAACCACGTGACCAGCACTGAAGCATTCGACGCCGTCCAGATCATTTCCATCAAGCGGGACAAGGGCACTCTTTCTCCCGAGCAGATCGACTGGACCATCGATGCCTACACCCGCGGCGTCATCGCCGAGGAGCAGATGGCGGCGTTGAACATGGCCATCCTGCTCAACGGCATGGACAGAGGCGAGATCTCGCGCTGGACGTCGGCGATGATCGCCTCGGGCGAGCGGATGGACTTTTCGTCCCTGACAACGCCCGACGGCGGCCGGAAGGCTACCAGCGACAAGCACTCCACCGGTGGGGTGGGGGATAAGATCACGCTGCCGCTGGCACCTCTCGTGGCGGTCTTTGGCGTCGCCGTTCCGCAGCTCTCTGGCCGCGGCCTGGGCCACACGGGCGGAACTCTGGACAAGCTCGAGGCCATTCCCGGGTGGCGCGCCAACCTGAGCAACGACGAAATCATGGCACAGCTCCAGGATGTGGGGGCAGTTATTTGCGCCGCCGGATCCGGGCTGGCGCCTGCTGACAAGAAGCTGTACGCCTTACGCGACGTCACCGGAACCGTGGAGGCCATCCCACTCATCGCTTCCTCGATCATGAGCAAGAAGATCGCGGAGGGCACCGGGTCGCTGGTGCTGGACGTCAAGGTCGGCTCGGGTGCCTTCATGAAGGACGAAGCGCGGGCGCGGGAGCTTGCCGAGACCATGGTGGCCCTGGGCAAGGACGCCGGCGTGCACACCGTCGCCCTGATCACGGACATGTCCACGCCGCTGGGCTTGACCGCTGGAAATGCGATCGAGGTTGAGGAATCGGTGGAGGTCCTTTCCGGCGGCGGTCCCGAAGACGTGGTCGAGCTGACCGTCCGGCTGGCCGAAGAGATGCTGGCTGGTGCCGGTATCCACGACGCCGATCCCGCAGCGGCGCTCAAGGACGGCCGCGCCATGGATGTGTGGAACCGCATGATCGAAGCCCAGGGTGGAGATCCCCGGGCCGCACTGCCGGTGGCCAAGGAATCCGAGGTTGTCTATGCTCCCGCGGACGGTGTCCTGGTGGAGCTGGATGCGCTGTCCGTTGGCGTTGCCGCCTGGCGCCTGGGCGCTGGGCGGGCGCGCAAGGAGGACCAGGTCCAGGCTGGAGCCGGAGTCCGTCTCCACGCGAAGCCCGGTGCGCTGGTGCGTGCCGGCGAACCGTTGATGACCCTCCTGACGGACACTCCGGAGAAGTTCGCGCGGGCCAAGGAAGCACTCCAGGACGCGGTGGTGATTGCGCCTGAGGGTTCACGCCCGGCGCATCAGCTCATCATCGACCGCATCGCCTAGGCTTAAGTGTTCCGGGTTGTCCGCGCTGGACAATCCGGAACATTAGTCATCCGGCGCCTGTGGGGGAGCCGGCTACCGTAAGGAAACCGTGCAGGGCATCAACGATTTCATCCTCGCCGCAGCGGAGCAGCCGTGGGTGTTGTTCCTGGTGCTCGCTTGCTGCGTGATCGATGGCTTCTTTCCACCCATCCCGAGTGAATCGGTGGTGGTGGGGCTGAGCGCAGTATCCGGAAGCAGCGGTTCGCCCAACGTCTGGCTGCTGGGCCTGATGGCGGCCCTCGGAGCTTTTTCCGGGGACAACATCGCCTACATTATTGGCAACCGGATCGGTATCCAACGGTGGCGTTGGATGCGCACCCAACGGATGCAGGGCGCCTTCCGCTGGGCCGGCAAGGAACTTCGACGTCGCTCGGCTTCGCTCATCATGGTGGCCCGGTTCATCCCCATTGGCAGGGTGGCCGTTAACCTGACAGCGGGTGCCACGCACTTCAATCACCGCAAATTCGTAGCCCTCACGGCGATGTCCGCCATCCTGTGGGCTTCGTACTCAGTGGTGCTCGGATACTTCTTCGGGGTCTGGTTCGAGCACAACCATTTGCTGGGGGCAGTCATAGCCATCGTCGTGGCCGTGATCCTGGGGATCATCATCGACCGCATCATCAGCAAGGTCCGAGGATCGGTGCCGTTGGATGGGAAGAACATTCCCGAACAGGATGCTCCGCCTCCACCCACGGTATGACGAGGACTACCCTCCAAGATCAGCCCGGCGGTTGACGATGAAACCGCCCCTTCACCTATAGCGTTAAACGCGTGATCCCAAGGCTGGGACGTAGCGAACGACGTCCCGGCCATGGGACACTAAGAGCGACTTCCGTCACACTGTCAAGTCATCTTCGTCTAGGAGCTACCGCCGCGTGGAGTTTTTGAACCAAATGCTCGAGCATGCAGCCGGGCAGCCATGGATATATCCGGTACTCCTGGTCTTCTTCTTCATTGACGGATTTGCCACCATTCTTCCCAGCGAAACAGCCATTGTTGGCCTCTCGGCGCTGTCACTTCACAGCGGAGAGCCCAACCTCTGGATCCTGGGCGCAACGGCCTTGGTGGGTGCCATGGCAGGCGACAACATGGCCTACATGCTGGGCCGGAAGATTGGCCTGACGCGCTGGAAGTGGATGCGCCGCCCCAAGGTCCAAAAGATGTTCGCCTGGGCCCAGTATGAGTTGGACAAGCGCGGCGCGGTGCTCATCTTTACCGCCCGCTACATTCCCTGGGGCCGCGTTGCGGTGAATTACGTCGCCGGACAGACCGGTTTCCGTCACCGGACGTTCTTCTGGCTCGACGCCTTCGCCTGCATCACATGGGTGGGCTACTCCATCGGCATCGGCCTCCTCGCTGGCCAATGGGTGCACCACAACCCGCTCCTCGGTGTTGGCATCGCTGTGGCCTTCGCTGTCGTCCTTGGCATCGTGGTGGACCACGCACTGCGTTGGTGGCACAAGTACCTGGAGAAAAAGGACCACGCCAAGGAAGCTGCCGCGGCTGCGGCGACTCCCACGACGATGGACACGGCCGAAAAGGCCGTTGCCGGCGTCGACGGTTCCAAGCCTGCTGGCTAAGCACCTGCCGTCCCCCTAGAGTTGGTACGTGACTGAGCCCATACTTGACGCTGCCCCTGCCCTCGACTTCGATCTGAAGAGCCTTCCCAAGGTTTCCCTCCACGACCATCTGGACGGAGGACTCCGCCCCGCTACCATCATCGAACTGGCTGATGCCGTTGGCCACACGCTCCCGTCCACCGATCCCGTGGCCTTGGGTGAATGGTTCCGCGAGTCCGCCGATTCCGGTTCGCTGGTCCGCTACCTTGAGACCTTTGACCACACCATCGCTGTCATGCAGACCAAGGAAGGCCTGTTCAGGGTCGCCAAGGAGTTCGTGGAAGACCTCGCCGAGGACGGCGTCGTGTACGGCGAAGTCCGCTGGGCACCCGAGCAGCACCTGCAGAAGGGCCTCACCTTGGACGAGGTGGTAGAGGCAGTCCAGACGGGCCTCGAAGCCGGCGTAGACGCTGCCGAAGAGCGCGGCCAGCAGATCCAGGTGGGTCAGCTCATCACCGCCATGCGGCATGCTGACCGCGGCCAGGAGATTGCGGAGCTCGCCGTCCGCCACCGGGCCAATGGTGCCGTTGGTTTCGACATCGCAGGCGCCGAAGATGGATTCCTGCCCTCCCGCTTCAAGGATGCCTTCACGTACCTGGCCGAGAACAACTTCCCGGCCACGGTCCACGCAGGTGAGGCCGCTGGCCTGGACAGCATCCAGTCGGCACTGGTGGATGGCCGCGCCCTGCGCCTTGGCCACGGTGTGCGGATCGCCGAGGACATCACGGTGGAGTTTGAAGACAACTCGGACGACGACGGCGAGGACACCATCGGCATGGTGACCATCGGCAGCGTGGCTGCCTGGGTGCGGGACCGCGGAATCGCCCTGGAGATCTGCCCGTCGTCCAACCTGCAGACCGGTGCCATTTCCGGCTTTGGCGAAGGCATCGAAAGCCACCCGGTGGACATGCTCTTCCAGCTCGGCTTCAACGTGACCATCAACACGGACAACCGCCTCATGAGTGGTGTCACCCTGACGGATGAGTTCGAGCTCCTGGTGGAGACCTTCGATTACGACCTCGATGATCTGCTGGAACTGACGCTCAACGCCGCCGAGGCTGCCTTCCTGCCGCTCGACGAGCGTGAAGCGCTGGTGGAGTACATCAACGATGCCTACGCCAACCTCGGCTGACAATTCCGGACCGCCAGGGCTGGAGCTGCTGGAACTGCTGGGGACGATCGCCACGCTGCGTGAGCACTGCCCCTGGATGGGCGCGCTGACGCATGAGTCTCTGGTGGAGTACTTGATCGAGGAAGCCTACGAAGTGGTGGACTCAATCGAGGCGGGTGCTGTTGACGATGAGCTTCGCGGCGAGCTGGGTGATGTGCTGCTTCAGGTAGTGCTTCACGCCCGGCTCGCCGAGGAGCGCGGCAGTTTTGACTTCGAAGACGTCGCCCGGGAAATCAACGCCAAGATGGTCCGGCGAAACCGGCACATCTTTAAGGCGGACGGGTCCCTGCAAGAGAGTTTCCCGGCGAGTGTCGAGGAGATCATCCTCAAGTGGGACGCCGCCAAACGTGCGGAGAAGCCTGAGCGCAAAGATCCCTTCGAGGGCATCCCGCCGCACCTTCCGGCGTTGGCAGCGGCGCAGAAATCCCTGGACCGGGCAGCCCGCGCGGGTGTGCCGGTTGCCGCCAAAAGCCGCTCGACCGACGTCGTACTTCCTGTCATCCCGGCCTCGGAAGAGGCGCTCGGCGAGTTGCTGCTGGCCGTCGTCGCCGGCGCCCGGGAGCAAGGCCTCGACGCCGAACGGGCCCTCCGTGCCGCCGTTCGATCGTTTCAGAGCGGCACGGCCCAGCCTTCATGACGTGAGTCTTTGGAAGCTGTTCCGTAACCTGAGCCACTCTGGACTACGCTAGTAGCGACGAGGACGTTGAGAATTTCCCTCCTCATTCCTGTAATTTGCCCATAAGGAGCACATCCATGGCGCTTATCGATGCCATCCACGCACGCGAGATCCTTGATTCCCGCGGAAACCCGACCGTAGAAGTTGAGGTTCTGCTCTCCGACGGCCAGATCGGCCGCGCAGCAGTTCCGTCCGGTGCTTCCACCGGCGAGCACGAAGCTGTCGAACTCCGCGACGGTGACAAGGGCCGTTACCTCGGTAAGGGTGTCCAGAAGGCCGTAGACGCCGTCATCGACGAGATCTCCCCGGCCCTCATTGGCTTCGACGCCACTGACCAGCGCAGCATCGACCAGGCCATGATCGACCTCGACGGCACCCCCAACAAGGGCAAGCTTGGCGCCAACGCCATCCTCGGTGTTTCCCTGGCCGTGGCCAACGCCGCAGCAGCTTCGGCCGACCTGCCGCTGTACAAGTACCTCGGCGGCCCGAACGCCCACGTGCTTCCGGTTCCCCTGATGAACATCCTCAACGGTGGCTCGCACGCTGACTCCGATGTGGACATCCAGGAGTTCATGATCGCCCCGATCGGCGCCGAGACTTTCTCCGAAGGCCTGCGCTGGGGTGTTGAGGTTTACCACAACCTCAAGGCTGTCCTGCAGGAAAAGGGCCTCTCCACGGGCCTCGGCGACGAGGGCGGCTTCGCCCCCAACCTGCCGTCCAACCGCGCAGCACTGGATCTCATCCAGGAAGCCATCAAGAACGCCGGCTACACCCCGGGAACGGACATCGCCCTGGCCCTGGACGTCGCATCTTCCGAGTTCTACAAGGACGGTGCCTACCAGTTCGAAGGCAAGGCACTGTCTGCCACCGAGATGAGCGCCTACTACGCTGAGCTCGTTGCCGACTACCCGCTGGTTTCCATCGAGGACCCGCTGGACGAGAATGACTGGGAAGGCTGGAAGACCCTCACCGACACCATCGGTGACAAGGTCCAGCTGGTGGGCGACGACCTCTTCGTCACCAACCCGGTCCGCCTGCAGCAGGGCATCGACTCTGCCACGGCCAACTCGCTGCTGGTCAAGGTCAACCAGATCGGCTCCCTGACCGAAACCCTGGACGCCGTATCCCTGGCCCAGCGCTCCGGCTACACCACCATCACCTCGCACCGCTCCGGCGAAACCGAGGACACCACGATTGCTGACATCGCCGTTGCCACCAACGCCGGCCAGATCAAGACCGGTGCCCCGGCCCGCTCCGAGCGCGTCGCGAAGTACAACCAGCTGCTGCGCATCGAAGAAGAACTCGACGACGCCGCACGCTACGCCGGCCGCAGCGCGTTCCCGCGTTTCAAGGGCTAGCATTCCGCGAAAACAGCTGACCGGTGGCTATGGTGGAAAGACCATAGCCACCGGTTCTGTTTAACGCTGGCAGGTCAGAACAGCAAGCGCAGCAACCGCCAGGCAAGCACCGGGCATTACAGGAGTGTCATGGCCACCCGTCGTCCAAAGGTACCCAGGGCCGATGCCCTTGGCGGCAAGTCCACAGCATCCCGCCCGTCGGGCGCCGGCGCGGGGTCCACCGGCACAGCTTCCGGCAGTGAAGGCGCCGACGTCATCAAGGGCGAGTTTGGCGCCAACCGCACTGCCGCGAAGTCTTCGACGCCGGCAACTGCGGCCCCGGCGCGGGCCGGCAGCAGCAAGACTTCCAGCAGCAAGACTTCCACCAGCAAGACGGTGGGAGCTAAGACCCCGCCGGTGAAGGCGGCGGAGAAGGCTTCGGATAAGCCTGGGTCCGACGCCAAGGACGAACGCGATCTTGATCCCGTACCGGCCAAGGCTTTCTCCGGACGGATGCTGGCTCTGGCCGTCGTGATGATTGCCATCACCATCATGCTGGCTCCCACGGTGAAGATCTTCCTCGAAAAGCGCGCCGAAATCTCCGCGCTGGAAGCCGAAATCGCGGGCAAGAAAGCGGAGCAAACGGAGCTCAACAAACAGCTCTCCCGGTGGCAGGACCCCAACTACGTGAAACAGCAGGCCCGCGACCGCATTAACATGGTTATGCCGGGTGAAACGGGTTACTGGGTGTTTGGGGGAGAAGAAGCCGCCGGCACTCCGGGTGGCCGTACCGGCTCCGGATCGTCGGCCAACCCGGAGAATCTGCCCTGGGTGGATGCTCTCTGGGAGTCAATCAGACGATCGGCAACTGACTAGACGCGGTGCCCACCGCCGTCGTGTCCGCATGGGACACGGCAATAAGGGCAGGAAGGTTGGCAGCGCAAGTGGAAGAGAACACGGCAGCCGTGCCGCAGGAATCCCGCCAGCCATCAGCACATGATCTCGAGGTCCTGAGCCGCCAACTCGGCCGGCCGGTCCGTGATGTGGTGGAGATCCCCGCGCGGTGCATATGCGGTAATCCGCTGGTCGCGGCCACTGCGCCCCGGCTCAGCAACGGAACACCGTTTCCCACAACCTTCTATCTGACTCACCCTGTCATCACCTCCGCTGTCTCGCGGTTGGAAGCCGGCGGGCTCATGAACCGGATGAACGACCACCTGACCGCCGACCCCGAGCTCGCCAGTGCCTACGAAAGTGCCCACGAGGCCTACCTTCAGGCACGCAACCAAATCGCCGAGCGCTCAGGCACCGGCGCCGTTCCCGAAATCGATGGGATCTCCGCGGGCGGCATGCCCACCCGTGTGAAGTGCCTGCATGTCCTGGTGGGGCACTCGTTGGCCGCAGGCCCGGGCGTGAATCCGCTCGGCGACGAGGCACTGGCTGCCATCACCGAGTGGTGGACCAAGGACCGTTGTTACTGCGACGGTGCGTGGGACACTGCCGGGGAGGCCCCTTCCCGTGACCTGAGCCGCCATGGCCCGCAAGGACTCCCGGATATCGTTGGCCGTCCGGCACCGGTGCGGAAATCGAAGACTGAACCCCAAAGCGAACAGGAAGGCACCGCATGAGCCGCGTGGCTGCCATTGACTGCGGAACCAACTCCATTCGCCTCCTCATCGCCGACGCTTCCCCCAACGGAGCATCGGGTCCGTTGACCGACGTGGTGCGTGAAATGCGCGTGGTGCGGCTCGGCCAAGGCGTTGACGCGACCGGTGAGCTTGCTCCTGAGGCCTTGGCGCGCACCTTCGCAGCCACGCGCGACTATGCGGAGCTCATCAAGGAACACGGCGCCGAGCGGGTACGTTTCGCTGCCACCTCCGCCACCCGGGATGCCAGCAACCGCCAGGTCTTCGTGGATGGGATCCGGGACTTGCTGGGGGTGGAGCCCGAGGTCATTTCCGGTGACGAGGAAGCCGCACTTTCCTTTGCCGGCGCCAGCAGCGTCCTGCCCGCCACGGGGGAGGACGCCATCCTGGTGGTGGACCTCGGTGGTGGCAGCACAGAATTCGTCCTGGGCGATTCCAGCGGTGTCATTGCTGCGCGCTCTGTGGACGTTGGCTGCGTCCGGCTCACCGAACGTCACCTTCGCAGCGATCCGCCCACAGCCGCGCAAATCGCCGCTGCAGAGGCCGACGTCGACGCCGCCCTGGATCTCGCGGCGCAGACGGTGCCGCTTGACCGCGCCACAGCCGTTGTTGGCGTGGCTGGTTCGATCACCACCATCACGGCGCACGCCCTGGGCCTGAGCGAATACCAGCCGGAGCGGATCCATGCGGCCTCCCTGGACCTCCAAACCATCAGCGACGCCTGCACCAACTTGTTGGAAATGACACGGGACGAACGCGCTGCGCTTCCTTACATGCACCCGGGCCGGGTGGATGTTATCGGCGCAGGAGCCTTGGTATGGCGCCGGATCCTGGCACGACTGACCGTGGTCAGCGACGGGGCCATCAGCACCGCAGTCTCCAGCGAACACGACATCCTGGACGGCATCGCGCTGAGTATCCGGGGAGCCGAATGACGATGCGACACCGCTGCACCCTCTCCGCCGCGCTGGCCACCACGTTGGCCGGCGGGGCGCTGGCGGGTGCGCTGTTGACGGCTCCTGCCGCCAACGCGGACGCGTGGCGTGACAAAGAGTTCTGGCTGAAGGACTCAGGAGTCACCAACGCCTGGCAGGTTTCCAAGGGCGCTGGAGTCAAGGTCGCCATCATCGACAGCGGCATTGACGGAAACCACCCGGACCTCAAGGGCGTTGTGGTCGGCGGAACCGACGTTTCCGGGGCGGGGGCTCCCAACGGGCAGAAGAGCATCGGCGCCAAGACCGAGCACGGGACCTTGGTGGCCACCATGCTGGCTGGCCGCGGACACACCACACCCACCGCCTCAGCCTCTCCGTCGGCTTCGGCGCCACCGCCCGCGCCGCCAACCACACCTCCCGCCGGGGGACCGGACGGAATCGTTGGTGTTGCGCCCGAAGCGGAGATCCTGGCCGTTTCAACCTGGCTGGGGTCCCCGAACCCGGGCGGCAAAACCGATCAGGAACAAATCCCCGATGCCGTGCGCTGGGCAGTGGACAACGGTGCCAAGGTCATCAATATCTCGCTGGGCAGTACGTCGCCGGACTGGCCACAGAGTTGGGACGCGGCGTTCCTGTATGCCGAGCAAAAGGACGTGGTGATTGTTGCCGCCGCGGGCAACCGTGTGGGCGGCAACATCCAGGTGGGCGCCCCGGCCACCATTCCCGGTGTCCTCACGGTAGCCGGCCTTGACGGCGAAGGGCGTGCCAGCGTTGACTCCTCGTCCCAGGGCATCAGCATTGGGGTGGCGGCACCGGCAGAGAAGCTGGTGGGCGGCATTCCCGGCGGAAGCTATGCCGAGTGGGCAGGAACATCTGGAGCTGCGCCCATCGTTTCAGGTGTGGCAGCCCTCATTCGATCCAAATGGCCGGAGATGAGCGCCAACCAGGTCATCAACCGAATCGTCAGCACTGCCAAGGACGCTGGCGCTCCGGGCAAGGACCCGCTGTACGGCTACGGCATCCTTAACGCCGAGGCTGCGCTCAAAGACGACGTGCCCGCTGCCAGCAGCAATCCCTTGGGTTCCATCGCCGACTGGATCCGGGTTCATCGCCGGGGAGACTTCAGCGAGCCTTCGCAGGCACCGGTCGCAAGTCCCACCAGCGCCGCGCCCACCCTGGCGGACCCGACCGTTCCTGCAGCAAAGACGCCCGCCACCATGGACGATGCCCTGCCTGCCGCCGTCGTTCTTGGTTTTGGAGGCCTGTTTCTTGCGCTGGTGACCGGCGCGGCGATCCAGTTGCGGAGGGTCTCCAAGACCCCGGGGCCGGTAGTGGATGAGGCGGAGACCGGGGTGCTGGAGACGGTTGATCCGCCCGCCAAGACGTAGTTAGTGAAGATTTTCACAAAGTACTGTAGTCTGGTCTCATGGCAACCACCCCAGAGCTCATTGACCGTCCCCGGGTTCTCGTCGTCGGCGGCGGCTACGTCGGCCTGTACGTAGCACTCAAACTGCAGAAGAAGATCGCGAACGCAGGCGGCATCGTCACCGTCGTTGATCCACTGCCGTACATGACTTACCAGCCCTTCCTGCCGGAAGTAGCTGGTGGCAACATCGAGGCACGTCACGCCGTCGTCTCCCACCGTCAGCACCTCAAGCAGACTGAGCTCATCCAGGGCCGCGTCACCAGCATCGACCACGCCAACCGGACCGCGGTCATCGCTCCGTCCGATGGCGGCGAAAACTTCGAAATCCCGTACTTCGACGTCGTCATTGCGGCAGGTGCCATCACCCGTACGTTCCCCATCAAGGGCCTCGCGGACAAGGGCATCGGCCTGAAGACCATCGAGGAAGCCGTTGCACTGCGCAACAAGGTGCTGGAGCGCATCGAAGCCGCTTCCACCATGACGGACCCCGCAGAGCGCGCCAAGGCACTGACCTTCGTGGTTGTCGGCGGCGGTTTTGCCGGCATCGAGTGCCTCACCGAAATGGAAGACCTTGCCCGCGCCGCCGTGCGGAACAACCCGCGCATCCGCCAGGAAGAAGTCCGCTTCATCCTGGTCGAAGCCATGGGCCGCATCATGCCCGAGGTCACGGCCTCGCAGGCCGAGTGGGTCGTGGAGCACCTCCGCAGCCGCGGCATTGAAGTTCTCCTCAACACCTCCTTGGACAGCGCCGAGGGCAACCTCAAGCTGATCAACCTCCCGGACAAGACTCCCGCCCAGGAAGTTGAAGCCGACACCCTGGTATGGGCTGCCGGTGTGCAGGCCAACCCGATGATCCGTTCCACCGACTTCCCGTTGGAACCGCGTGGCCGCGTTCGCGTCCTCCCGGACCTGCGTATCGCAGGCGACGAAGGCATCGTGGAGAACGCCTGGGCAGCCGGCGACATCGCCGCTGTTCCGGACCTCACGGGCAAGGGTCTGCCGGACGGTACCTGCGTCCCCAACGCCCAGCACGCACTGCGCCAGGCCAAGAAGCTCGCCAAGAACCTGTGGGCTTCCCGCTGGGACAAGCCGCTGCACGACTACAAGCACAAGAACCTCGGTGCTGTTGCCGGCTTCGGCGAGTGGAAGGGTGTTGCCAACATCAACCTGCTCGGCCGCATCGGCCTCAAGGGCGGCCTCGCCTGGCTGGCACACCGTGGTTACCACGGCATGGCCATGCCCACGGTTGAGCGCAAGTTCCGCGTGATCTTCGGCTGGATCCTGGCCTTCTTCGCTGGCCGCGACACCACGCAGCTGATGGATCTCGACAACCCGCGCGGTGCCTTCGTGGCTGCAGCGACGCCGGCCCCCAAGCCCGCCGCTGCTCCGGCACCGGTGGAAGCCAAGCCTGTAGCGGAAGAAGTCAAGACGCCGGTTACGGCCGACGCCAAGTAGTTTCCGCCCGACGGCGGTCGCTCCCTAGGGGGAGTGGCCGCCGTCGGCGTTTAAGCGGTTGCGCTGCCCACGCCCCTAGACTGTTTCCATGTCCGGCGAAACCGACCTGAAGACCCTCGTGGAATCCCTGCACCCTGTAGTCCGGGAAGGCGCTTACGTCTACGCTCTCTGGCCGCACGGCCGCCCACTGGAGGGCGCAATAGAGGCTGCCGTCCGCGAAGCGGAAGGCCTCACAGTTGTCCTCCACCGGGACGAAGCCGACAGGCTGGGCCTTAACTACGATTTCGTGGCTTCCTGGATTACGCTGCAGGTCCACTCGGCACTGGAAGCCGTGGGACTGACGGCTGCAGTCAGCGCCGCTTTGACGCACGCGGGAATCAGCTGCAACGTCCTGGCAGGTTTCCACCACGACCACCTCCTGGTGCCTTCCGCCGATGCCGATCGGGCCGTGGAGGTGTTGCGGCTCCTCGCGCGCGGTGTGGTCCTGCGTTCGGAGCGACCGGAGGACCGGCCCGAGATCCTGGAATTGACGGCCCGGGCGTTCTCTGTCTCTCCGGTGACGGGGGAGCCGGTTGAGGGCACACCGATTGAGGTGGGCCTGCTGCGGGAGCTCTTTGAGTGCAGCGAGTACATTCCGGACTTCAGCATCGTGGCCGAAATGGGCGGCGAGATTGTGGGTCACGCCATCAGCACCCGGGGCTGGATCGATGACTTGGAGCTTATTGCGCTGGGCCCCATCGGCGTGCTGCCGCCCTTCCAGCGGCGTGGCGTTGGTTCGGCGCTGATGCGTGAGACGGCGGCCCGTGCCACCGCCGCGGGGGAGCCAGGGATCGCGCTCCTCGGCAGCCCGCTCTATTATCCGCGCTTCGGTTATGTGCCGGCCACGACTGTGGGCGTACAACCACCGGAGGAGGTGTGGGGCGATCACTTCCAGCTGCTGACCCTGCCGGAGTGGCCCGACGGCGTCCGCGGCACCTTCCGCTACGCCGAACCCTTCAACCGGCTATAGCTGGGATACCATGGTCCGGGCGCCCCAGTAGCCCAATTGGCAGAGGCATCGGACTTAAAATCCGCGTGTTGTGGGTTCGAGTCCCACCTGGGGCACTGGCGGAAGGTGAGAGCTCTTTCTCCCTTCCGCCGGGCTGTTCTCTCCTTCATTGTCTTTTCCCAGCAACCTCGTAGATTCCCCACAGGCAACGAGTGTTATAGGGATGTGACCTGAATCACTTATGTTCGCCGATCAATTGCATTAGTTTGAGTCTTAATCAGGAACACCTGAGTAATCGCATCAAAGGCAGTTCGCACCTTTCGATCGAGGAGACAACGAATGTTTGATCTTTCCCCAGCGGCGCCCCGAGCCGCCAAGCTAACAGCGCTTGGCATTGGGGTCGCTCTCTTGGCCACAGCTTGTGGTGGGTCTTCGACGCCTACCCAGACTGGGTCTTCATCCGCCGCCGCGGCAGGCATTTCCTGCCCGGCACCGAGCGGCGGGGCGGGGGCCGGCAACAGCCAGGCTGCCACCAACACGGGACCTGTACCTCCCTCGACCACTACCACGGCTACGCCGCTTAAGCTTGGATCGCTCCTGCCGACAACGGGGTCGCTGGCGTTCCTCGGCCCACCTGAAATCGCCGGCGTCAACCTCGGCATCAAGGAAGTCAACGATGCTGGTGGCGTCCTGGGCGCCCCTGTCTCTGTAGTCCACCGCGACTCCGGCGACACCAAGACGGACATCGCCACCCAGTCCACCACGGCACTCCTTGGCCAAGGCGTGAGCGCAGTTATTGGTGCAGCTTCCTCCGGTGTTTCCAAGACGGTCATCAACCAGATCACCGGCGCTGGCGTTATCCACTTCTCGCCCGCAAACACCTCGCCTGACTTCACCACGTGGGACGACAAGGGCCTCTACTGGCGTACTGCGCCGTCCGACGTCCTGCAGGGCAAAGTCCTCGGCAACTACATGGCCACCTGTGGTGCCCAGACCGTCGGCATGATCGTCCTGAACGATGCCTACGGAACCGGCCTCCAGAAGAACGTCAAGGAAGCCTTCGAGGCAGCCGGTGGCAAGGTTGTTGCTGAAGAACTCTTCAATGAGGGCGATTCTCAGTTCAGCAGCCAGGTGGACAAGGTCCTAGCAGCAAAGCCTGACGCCATCGCACTGATCACCTTCGACCAGGCAAAGAGCATCGTGCCACTGATCACCGGCAAGGGCATCAAGCCCACGCAGTTGTTCATGGTTGACGGCAACACCTCGGACTACAGCAAGGACTTCCAGGCAGGCACCATGAAGGGCGCGCAGGGAACCATTCCCGGTACGTTCGCCAAGGACGCCTTCAAGCAGAAGCTCCTCGCCATCGATCCCGCCCTGAAGGATTACAGCTACGCAGGCGAGTCCTACGACGCCGTCAACCTGATCTCGCTGGCCTCTGAGGCCGCCAAGAGCACCAAGGGTACGGACATCGCAGCCAAGCTGAAGGAAGTCTCTGAAGGCGGCGAGAAGTGCACTGACTTCCCGTCCTGTGTCACCCTGCTCCGCGAGGGCAAGGACATTGACTACGACGGCCAGTCCGGTCCGGTAACGTTCTCCGATGCTGGTGACCCCACCGAGGCGTACATCGGTATCTACGAATACCAGGATGACAACACCTACAAGCCGGTCCGCGAAGAGTTCGGCAAGCTCTAAGCCGAACGCCAGCTAGGCCGAAACCACTAAACAGGTCCCCTTCCTCACCAGGAAGGGGACCTGTTCTGCGTTAAGGCCTCGGCCGTTGCTTAACCACAGGGAGGGAAGCCCCGGAGAACCCTTTCCACCATCTCAACGCCCTGCTGTTCAAAAGAGGCGTCTCCCACCTGGTGGGCCCAGACCACTGTGCCCACAGACTGGTTGAGGTTCTCCAAAGTCCAGAGCTGCCGGTCCTGTTCCGTGACGATCATCTTGCCCAATCCCTCTAGGAATGCCGTCCGCAGTGCGGGTTGTGACAGGAACTGCTGATGGCTGAGCCGCACCAGGTCGTGGACCCACGGCCGTACCTCGGCACGGCCGAAGTCAATGACGTTGATGTGGCCGGCGTCCTGCAGCCAATTCCTGGGCTGGTAGTCGCCGTGGGTCGTCACCAGTTCGACGGGGCCAAGGTCAACGGAGGCCAAGGCGTCCCGGAGGCGGCTTTGCGTCTCGCCGGGCAGGAGTCCCTGGGCGGTGTCAATCAGGAAGCCCGTCTTCACCGTCAAAGCACGAACGTATCCCCGTGATGTTCCTGCCGACTGATGCAAAGCGGCCAGGATAGCGCCGGCCTCACGGTAGGTTGCAGGGTCTGTCTCGGCATCCGTTCCGGCAACGAGTTTCCCGGGAAGGTAGGTGGTGACCAGAATCCCTGCCTCTGGCGCGGCGTGCCTGAGCGTGGGGACACGGCCTTCAAGCCCAGACAGGCCTCGTGCATGTGCTGCAATCTCCCGGCGGATGTGGTGGCTGGTGGTGCTGGCTTTGACGATGTAATGGCGACCGTCGTGACCGGCGACCTGCAGGACCGTAGTGTCCTGCAGCGGCCAGGAATGGTCCTGTATCACCGCGTAAATGCCCAACCACGAAGTCAGCAGCTCATGCTGCTGTTCTGTGATGCTTCCAGTCATCAGTCCAGCTTGCCATCGGTGCCCCGTGGCGGCCGCTACAGGGCCCTCTGGCGAGTCTTTAACGAAGGAGGGCTCCGGGAGGTGATCCCGGAGCCCTCCTGCGCAGGTGGGGCTGCGCGCCTAGACCTCGTCGGCCAGCGTACCCAAGTAGAGCTGGATGACCTTGGGGTCCTTCATCAGCTCACGGCCAGTACCCGTGTACGCATCCTTGCCTTGGTCAAGGACATAGCCGCGGTCGCAGATCTGCAGGCAGCGGCGGGCGTTCTGTTCCACCATGATCACGGAGACGCCTGCGCGGTTGATCTCGTGCACGCGGAGGAAGGTCTCGTCCTGTTTGACGGGGGAGAGGCCTGCCGATGGCTCATCGAGCAGCAGTACGGCCGGGTCCATCATGAGGGCCCTGCCCATGGCCACCATCTGACGTTCGCCGCCGGAGAGGGAACCCGCCCGCTGTGCACGCCGCTTGCCCAGTTCCGGAAAGAGGCTGGTCACAAAGTCGAACCGCTCGGAGAAGTCCTTGGGCCGCTGGAACATACCCATTTGGAGGTTCTCTTCGATGGTCAGCGTGGCGAACACGTTGTTGGTCTGCGGGACGAAGCCGACGCCCTGGGTGACCAGCTTGTTGGCCTTCAAACCGGTGAGGTCCTGGCCTCGGACCACTACCGTGCCGGAGTGGACCTTCACGAGGCCGAACATGGCCTTCAGGAGCGTGGATTTTCCGGCGCCGTTGGGGCCGATAATGCCGATCAACTCGCCCTTGCGGGCCTCGATACTACAGCCATTGAGGATGTTGACGCCTGGGATATAGCCAGCCACCAAGTTGGTGACTTTGACGACGGAATCGCCAGCGGGGGCGGCTGCCGAGGCGGGCATTGCGCTGGTGCTGCTCATCGACCGTCCTCCTTCTTGGGTTCTTCGATCTCGGACAGGATGCCTGCGTCTTCGGTTCCGACCACTGACTCCTCGTCGGCTTCAAGTTCTGCTTCGAGTTCCTTGATGCCTTCAGCGTCGCCAAGGTCTACGTCGTGGTGGGCGCCAAGGTAGGCGTCGATGACGGCGGGGTTCTTCATGACTTCACCGGGAGGTCCTTCGGCCACTACCTTGCCCTCTGCCATGACCACCACCCAGTCGGCAATATGGCGCACCATGTTCATGTCGTGCTCCACGAAGAGCACAGTCATGCCCTCAGCCTTGAGGTTCTTGATGTGGTCCAGGAGCGACTGGGTCAGGGCGGGGTTCACGCCGGCCATGGGCTCATCGAGCATCACCAGCTTGGGCCGCACCATCAGGGACCGTGCCATTTCCAGGAGCTTGCGCTGGCCGCCTGAGAGGGACGCGGCGTAGTCGTCCTTCTTGGCGTCAAGCTTGAACTTCTCCAGCAGCACGTTGGCCTGGGCGGTGATCTCCTTTTCGCGGCTTCCCCACATGCCTTTGAACAGGGCCTTGGAGAGCCGTTCCCCGGGCTGGTCAGCCGCGCCGAGCCGCATGTTTTCCATGACCGTCAGCTTGCCCATGACCTTTGTCAGCTGGAAGGTGCGGACCATGCCCATGCGTGCCACTTTGTAGGAGGAAACGCCTGCCAGGCTGTTGCCTTCGAACTGCCACTTGCCCGAGTTGGGGGTGTCGAATCCGGTGAGCAGGTTGAACAAGGTGGTCTTGCCGGCACCGTTGGGACCGATCAACGCGGTGATCTTGTGCCGTGGGATCTCGAGGTACTCGACATCCACGGCGTTGATCCCGCCGAAGGACCGTGTGACGTCCTCCGCCACGACGATCGGATCGCGCTTCTTGCAGCCCGGGGTGTTTTCCCCGACGGCGATGGGCCGCGAATCGGTCATGTAGTCAATATTTTCGGTATTGCGTTCGTTGGTCTCACTCATGCGAAAGCAAGCTCCTTCTTATTGCCGAAGACGCCTTGCGGGCGGAAGATCATCAGGAGCATCAGTGCGACGCCTACCAGGATGTAGCGCAGCTGGCCGGCCTGGACTGTGGTCAGCCAGGTGACAACCCCTGATTCGATGAGGCCGTAGAGCAGGCTCTGTGTCAGGGAGAGAACCACCCAGAAGATCATTGCTCCGATGACGGGCCCCAGGACTGTAGCCATGCCACCCAGCAGGAGGCAGGTCCAGAGGAAGAAGGTCAGTTCAGTGCCGTAGTTGGACGGCTGGACAGCGCCGCGGGGGAGCGTGAAGATCATCCCCGCCAAGGCGCCCAGGACGCCACCGATGATCAGTGCCTGCATCTTGTACGCGTAGACGTTCTTGCCCAAAGAGCGGACTGCGTTCTCGTCTTCGCGGATGCCCTTCAGGACGCGGCCCCAAGGGCTGCGCATCAGCAGCCATACCAGCACGCAGCAGACGATCACCAAGCCCCAACCGACGACCCGGATGAAGAAGTCGCGGTTGTTCATGCCCATGTAGGACCCCTCCGGGAAGGGGTTCATTGAGTAGAAGGTGCCTTCAAATGCTGCAAGTCCATTAGCCGAGCCGGTAACGCTGGTGAGCTGGTTGGTGGTCACCACATAGCGGACAATTTCGGCCGCTGCGATGGTGACGATTGCCAGGTAGTCCGCCCGAAGCCGGAGAGTAGGAATACCGAGGATAAAGGCGAAGATCACCGAACACAGCACGGCGATGAGCAAGGCGAGGAAGAACGGGGCGTCGAAGCTCAACGTGGAGATTGCGAAGCCGTAGGCACCAACTGCCATGAAGCCCGCCTGACCGAAGTTCAGCAGGCCTGAGTAGCCGAAGTGAACCGCAAGGCCCAAGGCGGCAAGCGCGTAGGCCGCCGTCGTTGGACTGAACAATTCGCCAAGGGCGCTGGAAAGAATAAATCCGAAGTCCATGGCCCGCTCCTAACCCACACGCTCACGCCGGCCGAGGATACCCTGCGGTCGGAACAGAAGGACAACAATCATGATGAACAGGGCACCGACATACTTGAGGTCGGCGGGAAGGCCGAACACGGTAGTCAGTTCCACGAAGATGCCGACGACGATCGAACCGATCAGGGCACCGAAGACAGTACCCAGACCGCCGAGGGTGACACCGGCGAAGATGAGAAGCAGGATCTGCGAACCCATGTCGAAGGTAACTCCTGGCCGGTAGTACGCCCACAGGATGCCACCGAGGGAGGCGAGGACGCCGCCCACGATCCAGACAATGCGGATGACGGAATCGACGTCGATGCCGGACGCAGCCGCCAGTGCGGGGTTGTCCGCAACTGCGCGGGTTGCCTTGCCAAGACGGGTCTTCAGCAGGACGATGCCGATCAAGGCAATCACCACCGCGCTGATGATCAGTGACCAAAGGTTGTTCGGCGAGATGGAAACCGGCCCGATCTGGATCTCGGCGCTTTGTGCGCCAGGCAGCTGCTGGGTTGCGCCGCCGAAGAAGAACTGGATGACGTATCGGATGGCCAATGCGAGGCCGATGCTGACGATCATCATCGGGACAAGGCCGGAGCCACGTTTCCTCAAGGGGCGCCATAGTCCTGCGTCCTGGACGTATCCGAAGACACCGCCGCCAACCAGCGCAAGCAGGATGGCCAGCCAGAAAGGCAGGCCGAAACCGTTGAACATGAAGACGAGGACGGCTCCCAGCGTCACCATCTCGCCGTGGGCGAAGTTGGTGAGGCCTGTGGTGCCGAAGATCAGGGAGAGGCCCACTGAGGCGAGGGCGAGCAAGAGGCCGAAGCTCAAGCCTGCTACGAGGCGGTTGAGGAGGTTCTGGCCAAAGTCCTGTTGCTGGACCACGATGCCTTCTCCGAAGGCGAAGATCACCGACAAATTGGACGTCTGGCTGAACGTGACATCGCGGGGATTGTCCTGGCCTTCAGCCAGTGCGATGCCCTCCGGCAAGGTGGAGGTGTCCAGCTCAATGGTGTAGGTGCCCTGGACGGGAACGCCAATAGTCCAGGCGCCGTTGGCTCCGGAGGTGGCTTCACCTTCGAATCCGTTGCCTGAAGCTTTGATCTTGACGCCGGGTATGGGGGCCCGGGCATCATCGCGGAGGAATCCGCTGATGTTGTTCTGGAAAGTAGTTGGTGATGGCGAAGGCGAGGGGGTGGTTGCCTGTGCCGAGGGGGCGGCGATCAACAGAGTGGCGATGAGGGCTGCGAACAGTGCCCCCACAACTCTCTGCAGTCCCTTGGACCGTCTGATGGACGGGTCGCGCAGTGTGCTTCTCAAAATGGAAACCTCCACAGTGGGGGTGGTCCCGGCTGCGCCATTGCAGCCGGTGCGAACGGTCATGGGGCTTGTGAACAGTCCTTGCCTAGCTGCCTCGATTGTGATCTAAGTCACCCATGTGTGGCCTATGTTACCGCTCGGTGGACTGAATGAATGCCCAGTTCGGGGGTGCAAAGATCGCGATCAGGTAACAACTATGAAGCTGCATGCAACCAGTGATGTAGCACCGCTTAAGTAAACCTTTGTTGTTTGAGGGTGTTACTAAACGTTCGGGTGGGTGCCCGGACCGGACAATCTTCCATTTTCTTGTCACGGTTGCGTTTCGTCTGGGTGAACAAGGGAACTTTCCCTGCCGCGGGCGCGTGGTAATTGGTACCGTGAATTATCACTTAGCCCTTTTTCAGGAGGACACCCGCAATGGCACTTGGCGGAAACCCAGTCTTCAACGGAAAGAATTTCCGTGGAGCAAAGCAGGCCCCGCCTGTACCGCAAAATCCGTACGGCCAGCAGTTTAACCAAGCACCCGGCCGGGCACCCGGACAGGTGATGGACGGCCACGCGGCCTGGTCGGCACAGCAGCAGAACATGACCAATGAGCAGCTGCAGCAGATGTACAACCAGCCGGCTGCCGGCCCGGCTGACACCGGACGCATGACGTATGACGACGTGATCATGAAGACCGTCGCCTGCCTCGTGGTGCTGATCATCGGCGCCGGCGTCACGCTGTTCGTGGCCCCCGCGCTCTCCACCATGCTGATGATCGTCGGTGCCTTGGGTGGATTCGTCCTGGCCTTGGTCAACACGTTCAAGAAGCAGCCGTCCCCGGCCCTGATCCTCGCCTACGCTGGCCTCGAAGGCCTGTTCCTTGGTGGCCTTACCCGCATCCTCGACGGAATGTACCCGGGCGTCGGCCTTCAAGCCGTCATCGGCACCTTGGCAGTCTTCGGCGTCACCCTGGTGCTCTTCAAGAGCGGCAAGGTCCGCGCCACTCCCAAGATGGTGCGCTTCTTCATGATCGCAACCATCGGTTACGCGGTCTTCGCGCTGATCAACCTGGTGATGATGTGGACCGGCGCGGTGCAGGAGCCCTTCGGCCTGCGCACGAGCATCACGATTGCAGGCATCCCGCTGGGCGTCTTCATCGGCATCCTGGCCATCGGCTTGGCAGCTTTCTCGCTGATCATGGACTTCACCAGCATCGAAGAAGGCGTTCGCGCCGGTGCCCCGGAGCGTTACTCCTGGGTTGCAGCATTCGGCCTGACGGTCACCCTGGTGTGGCTGTACGTCGAAATCATCCGCCTGCTGGCAATATTGCGAGGCGACGACTAACTCCCTCGGAGTACATCCACGCAAAACTGCCCCCGAAGATACTTCGGGGGCAGTTGTGCGTCCCGAGCCTTTGAACTAGCCCAAGCGCTCAAACACCACGGCCATGCCCTGACCGCCACCAACGCATAGTGTTGCCAGGCCCAGCGTTCCGTCGCGTTCCTTCAAGCCGTTCAGCAATGTGCTGGTCATGCGTGCGCCCGTCATGCCGAACGGGTGCCCCAACGCAATCGCACCGCCGTGGACATTGAGTTTGGCGGGGTCGATGCCCAGTTCCCGTGCACTCGCCACAACCTGGACAGCAAACGCTTCGTTGAGCTCCACCAGATCGATGTCGGACATGGTGAGCCCGGCCAAAGCCAAAGCCCGACGAGAGGACTCCACCGGCCCCATTCCCATGAGCTCCGGGGAGAGAGCGCTGACACCGGTAGACACCACGCGAGCCAGAGGTTCCAGTCCAAGTTCTTGTGCTCGAGTGTCGCTCATGACTACTACGGCGGCGGCGCCATCGTTGAGTGGGCAGGCATTGCCGGCGGTGACCGTGCCATCGGGACGGAAAACCGGCTGCAGCGCCGACACTGCCTCCAAGGTCACCCCAGGCCGGGGAGAGTCGTCCCGGTCCACGACGCTGCCGTCCCTGCGGGTGTACGGTGTGATGTCGCGGGAGTAAAACCCGGCGGCTATTGCGGCCTCGGCGCGGTTCTGGCTCAGTACGCCCCACTCGTCCTGCTCGGCCTTGCCGATGCCGTAACTGGTGGCAACGTTCTCCGCAGTTTGGCCCATGGAGATGTAGATGTCGGGCAGCCGGCCGCCCAGGCGAGGATCGGTCCACGGAATATTGGACGCCGCGCGGGCTGCCGTGCGTTGCGCTGCTGCCTCGAAGAGCGGGTTGTGGTTTGCGGTATCGGTTTCGCCTGCCCCGGCCCAATTCTGGTACCGGGACACACTTTCCACCCCAGCGGCGACAATCGCGTGAGCTTCGCCGGCTTTGATGGCGTGGAAGGCCATCCGCAGGGTTTGCAGGCTCGAGGCGCAGAAACGGTTGATGGTCGCTGCGGGCACCCGATCCAGCCCAGCGAGGACAGCCACCACGCGGGCCATGTTGGATCCGGCTTCGCCGCTGGGTTCCGCGCAGCCCAGGAGGATGTCGTCCAGACCTCGACCATCGTCGGCGCCGGGATCGAAGCCGGGGATCTTGGTGAGGGCAGCCTGCACCATGGCCGTGGCGAGGTCGTCCGGGCGTTCGTCCTTCAGGGAACCCTTGAAGGCTCGCCCAATGGGGCTTCTGGCAGTGGAAACAATGACAGCCTCAGTCATGGCCCCAGCTTACGCCCGGCATCAGGACGGACGCCGGACGCAAGCGGTGAGGAGGTCAGGCCAGGCGCAGGGCGCCGGCCGCCGGGGTCACGGTGAAGATGTCCGGTGTAGTGAAGCCCGCCTCCGCGAAGGAACGCACGACGGCGTCACGCACCTGCTGCTCCTGGCCCACCGGCGTCAGGGCGATGGCTGAGCCGCCAAAGCCGCCACCGGTCATGCGGGCGCCGATGGCACCGTTCGCCCGGGAAGTATCCACGGCCAGATCCAGCTCGGCGCAGGAGATCTCAAAGTCGTCGCGCATGGAGACATGGCTGGCATCCAGCAAAGCACCGATGCTGGCGGGACCATTGCTGCTCAACAGTTCCACCGTCTGAAGCACGCGGTCGTTTTCAGTGACCACGTGGCGGACCCGCCGAAGCGTGGTCTCGTCCAACAGGCCGGAAGCCTCCTCCAAAACCTCGATGCCGACGTCGCGCAGCGCTTTGACGCCGAGGATCTCGGCACCCAACTCGCAGGACGCGCGGCGGGAGGCGTATCCTCCGTCAGCGTGAGAATGCGACACCTTGGTATCGATGACCAGCAGCACCAAGCCCGAGGCTTCGGCGTCGAAGGGGACAAGCTCCACATGCTGGTCACGGCAGTCCAGGAAAACTGCATGGCCCTTGGCGCCGCGCAAGGACGCCGACTGATCCATGATTCCGGTGGGCGCACCAACGAAGACGTTCTCCGCACGCTGAGTTGCCAGCACCAGGTCTTCGGCCGCGAAACCGGCGCCGGTCAAGTCGTTGAGGGCCGAGATGACGGCGCACTCGATCGCGTGGGAGGAAGAGAGGCCTGCACCCGAAGGAACATCGGAATCGAGCAGGAGGTCAAAGCCGGGAACGTCTATGCCGCGTTCCTTCAACGCCCAGGCAACCCCGAGCGGGTAGCGGGACCAACCTTCCCCGGAGCCGGGTTCCAGGCCTTCGAGGTCGGTTTCCACCAGACCGTGCCCGCCGAAGGTGGACAGCATGCGCACGGCGTAGTCGTCGCGGACCCGCAAAGCTACCTTCGCCGTCTTGTCGATGGCGAAAGGCAGCACAAAGCCTTCGTTGTAATCCGTGTGCTCGCCGATCAGGTTGACGCGTCCCGGCGCCTGCCAGACGCCGTCGGGAGCTGCGTCGAACGTTTCCTGGAAGCGGGCGGCCAGGACGCTGGTGTCAGTGGTGGTGGTCATGCTCGGGTGCCTTCCAGGGTCTTGTTGGCCGCCGGTACTGCGGCGACGCTGCGCAGACGCTCAGCCACGGCTTCCGGTGTGGTGTCGTTGATGAACGCTCCCATGGCGGCCTCTGAGCCGGCCAAGTACTTGAGCTTATCCGCCGCCCGGCGAGGCGAGGTGAGCTGCAGGTGCAGTTGGCCCGCAGGACGAAGGGAAGGGTCCAGTGGTGCCTGGTGCCATGCCGAGATGTACGGCATGGGGGTTGGGTACAAAGAGTCCAGGCGCTTCAGGAGGTCCAGGTAGACAGAGGAGAGCTCGTCGCGCTCCTCACCCGTGAGCGCAGCGAGGTCAGGCACGCTGCGATGCGGTACCAGGTGGATTTCCAAGGGCCAGCGCGCTGCGAAGGGAACATAGGCGCTGAAGTGCTTGGCCTCCAGGACCATGCGGCTGCCGTCTTCGCGTTCGGCGTTGAGGAGTGAAGCCGCGAGCGTTTCCTTCGCGTCGACGTCGTCGTAGTACTTGCGGGCCACGGCGCCGAGCTGTGCGGCGCGGGGCGTTACATAGGGGTAGGCATAAATCTGGCCGTGCGGGTGGTGCAACGTAACACCAATGTCCGCGCCGCGGTTTTCGAAGGGGAAAACCTGCTTGATGCCGGGCAGGGCGCTGAGCGCCTCGGTCCGCTGGGCCCAGGCTTCAATGACGGTACGGGCCCGCGTTTCGCCCAGTTCGGCGAAGGAGCCCGTGTGCTGCGGAGTGAAGGCTACGACCTCGCAGCGGCCGAATGCGGGACCGATGGTGCCGTGGCCGCTATGCCCTGGCGCGGGGAGCGGAGGAATGTCGCCCATGGCCGGTCCCAATGACGGGAAGCGGTTCTCGAAGACCACCACGTCGTAATCCGAAGCCGGGATTTCGGAGGGGTTGGCAGGTGTCGTGGGGCAAATGGGGCATTGGTCCGCCGGGGGGAGGTGCGTCCGGGACTGGCGGTGGGCGGCAACGGCAACCCAATCACCGGAAAGGGCGTCGTACCGGACCTCCCCTGGCTCTCCGCGGGCTGGGAGCTCACGGTGGTCCACCAGTGATTCCGGTGTGCGCGCCGGAGTTCCGGGGTCGTCGAAGTAGATCAGCTCTCGGCTGTCCGCAAGGCGGGTGCTGGTGATACGACTCATAAAGCCATCATCCCACAAGTGACCAAAAGCGCATAGTTTCTAACAAAAACAAACATTGTTTTCCGGTATGTGGGTGCTCATGAAGTACGGTAATGCCATGCCTGCCTCCCCATCATTCGCTGCTGATCAATCCGAGACCCGCCGGTTCGCCACCGGCCGCCAATTTGAGCTTCGCAGGGATGATGCGCTCGCCGTTATCACCGAACTAGCGGCCGGCCTGCGGCTCTACTCGCGTGCTGGTGTCCAGCTGACGGAAAGCTTCGGCGATGACGACATATCGCCCGGCGCCACCGGCATCACCCTGGCGCCGTGGGCCAACAGGGTGGAGGACGGGATCTGGTACCTCGACGGCAAAAAACAGCAGTTGGACATCACCGAGGCCTCGCGCAACAACGCCAGTCATGGACTCCTGCGGAATGCCGGGTACACGCTGGTGGACGAATCCGAGTTCTCCGTGACGCTCGAGGCCACCATCTTCCCCCAACACGGCTACCCGTTCCTGCTGCGTCACCGCGTCAGGTACGAACTGGATCAAGCGCTGGACCTCCGCGTCTCGCAGACACTGGTCAACGACTCCCAGGGCGCCGCACCCTTCGTCTTGGGCGCCCACCCCTACTTGCGCATCGGCGACGTAGCTCCCGAGGACTTGGTCCTGACGGTGCGGGCAAGCACACGTCTGGTGGCCGATGACCGTTTGATTCCACGCAGCACCGCTGCTGTGGCGGGGGACTACGACTTTTCAGCCGGCGCCGCGGTGGGCAGCCTGCTGGTGGATGTCGCCCTGACGGACCTCTCGTTCGACGGCGGTGTGGCCCGCCAGACGCTGACAGCACCCGATGGACGCAGCGTCAGCCTGGTACAGGACGAGAACTGCCAGTATGTCCATGTCTTCGTCACTGACACGTTCCCGGGCCGCTCCAAGGCAGTAGCCATCGAACCGATGACTGGCCCGGCCAACGCATTCAACAGTGGCGATGGCCTCCGCTGGCTGGCACCCGGCGAGGCCTTCACCATGAACTGGGGCATCACCGCATCCCTGTAGCCCCACGCGGCTGAAGTGAGAGCCGGTTTCCCATACGGCGCGGGCTACGGAATTATGGGTTCATGACGCCAACACCGGACGCCAAAACACGTTCAGACCGCCAAATTGCCGAGGACATCCCCTACGGGGTTCGTATTGCCGCCGCGTGGTCATGGCGGGCGGGTCTGATCCTGCTCATGATCGGCGCGCTTGTATGGCTGCTGGGCAAGGTCAGCTTCCTCATCATTCCAGTGATGGTGGCTGCCCTCCTGGCGGGACTGCTGTACCCGGTGGTGGCTTGGCTGCGCAACCGAAAGGTTCCCAATGGCGCCTCCGTAGCCATTACGGTGATCGGCTTCATCGGCGTGATCGCCGGTGCGCTGGCCTTGGTGGGCAGGCAGCTGGTCTCGGGCTTCGGGGAGCTCTGGCAAGAGGCGCTGGCCGGGATCCAGCAGATTCAGACCTGGCTGGCCGACGGGCCGCTCCACCTGACCGCGGACCAGATCGACCAATACATTGCGGACGGCGCCAATGCCCTCCAGAACAACAGCAGCAGCATCCTCAGCGGCGCCCTGTCCTTTGGCAGCACTGCCGGGCACTTCGCTGCGGGCCTGGTCCTTGCCCTGTTCATCCTCATCTTCTTCCTTCTGGAGGGAAGCCGGATTTGGGCATTCCTGGTCCGCCTCCTGCCCAAGACTGCGCGCAGGGCCACCGATGGTGCAGGTCGTCGTGGATGGACATCAATGGTCAGCTACGTGCGGATCCAAATGTTCGTTGCGTTCGTCGATGCTGTGGGCATTGGTGTCGGCGCTGCCATCATCCAAGTTCCCCTCGCTCTTCCGCTGGCCGTCCTGGTCTTCATCGGCTCGTTCATCCCCGTGGTGGGCGCACTCGTCACAGGCGCCATTGCGGTTCTCTTAGCCCTGGTTGCCAACGGACCGGTCAACGCCCTGATCATGCTGGCCATCGTCCTCTTGGTCCAGCAGCTTGAAAGCCACATCCTGCAGCCCCTGGTGATGGGCAAAGCCGTGGCACTGCACCCGGTGGCCGTGATCCTGTCTGTAGCTGCGGGCTCCTACCTGGCCGGCATCCCCGGTGCGCTGTTCGCGGTGCCATTGCTCGCCGTAGTAAACACGGCAGTTCGCTACATTGCCGGCCGGACGTGGGAACATGATGAAGGATTGGGTGGTGCGGTGCTCCAGCCGGCAGCTGGCTCGGCGGAGCCCAGTGGAGATGCGAACTTCAAGGAAGTCCACCTCCCACGGCCCGAATCCCGCCTTGGCAAAGGCACTACCAGCAAGAACAAGGCTTCGGGGAGCACCTCTGTTGAGGGCCCGGATGCCGACACCAATAAAGGAGAATAGTCAGTGAATACCCTCGAAACCCTGCCCGTCACGCTGGACGATGTCCTCAAGGCGCAGGAGCTGCTCGAGGGCATTATTACCAAGACTCCGGTGGAGTCGTCCCGTGCGCTGGGCAGCCTCGTGGGCGGCAACGTCTTTTTCAAATGTGAGAACCTGCAGCGCGCAGGGTCATTCAAGGTCCGCGGCGCCTATGTGCGGATGGCTCGGCTGACGGAGGACGAGAAAAAGCGCGGAGTAGTGGCGGCATCGGCCGGCAATCACGCCCAAGGCGTGGCAGTGGCTGCCAAAAGCCTGGGCATCAATGCGCGCATCTACATGCCACTCGGCGTGGCGCTCCCCAAGTTGGCAGCCACGCGCAGCCACGGCGCTGAAGTGATCCTCCATGGCCACAACGTGGATGAAGCATTGGCGGAGGCCCAGCGGTATGCCAACGAAACCGGCGCCGTCTTTGTGCACCCCTTTGACAATGTGGACGTCGTTGCCGGGCAGGGCACCATTGGACTTGAAATCCTGGACCAGATCCCCAACGTCGACACCATCCTCATGGGCGTCGGTGGAGGTGGTCTGCTGGCCGGTGTAGCCGTGGCCATCAAGGCCAAGGCCAAGGAACTAGGCCGCGAAATCCGGGTCATTGGAGTCCAGGCAGAAAACGCCGCCGCCTATCCGCCATCCCTGGCAGCAGATGCGTTGGTGCCGCTGAAGAAGGTCACCACCATGGCTGACGGCATCGCGGTTGGACGGCCTGGGCAGTTGCCCTTCAGCATCATCCGTGAGCTCGTGGACGATGTTGTGACAGTCAGCGAAGACTCGCTCGCGCGCGCACTGATCTTCCTCCTCGAGCGGGCCAAGATGGTGGTGGAGCCCGCTGGCGCCGTGGGAGTAGCCGCGCTGATGGATGGCAAGATCGAAAACCCGGGGAACACCGCCGTCGTGCTGTCGGGCGGCAACATCGATCCCATGCTCATGCTGAAAGTCATCCAGCGCGGCCTCTCCGCCGCAGGCCGTTTCATGACCGTGCGCATGATGCTGGACGACCGCCCAGGTTCGCTGGCTACCATTGCACGCATCATCGCTGAAAACGACGCCAACGTCACCGGCTTGGACCACACCCGCCTGGGTGGTTCCATCAGCATGGGCGACGTCTCCATCACCATCAACTTGGAAACAAAGGGCCACGAACACGGCGAACAAGTCCTCGGTGCACTGCGGGCCGAGGGCTTCCAGCCCATCGTGGTGCACTGACGGGAGGGCACATGGTGCTTGGAACGCCTGACGATTCAAAGGCCGAGGCCAAGGAATCGCTGGCCGGGCGGGCTAAGGGCGGCCTGCTGTTCATGGGCGGCTTCGTCATCCTGCTCTACGTCATCGAGTTCCTGAATACCCTCATGCGGCACGGTCTGAACTTCACGTTCGGCCTGCGCCCCCGCAGCATGGACGGCGTCCTGGATATCCTGACGTTTCCGCTGCTGCACGCGAATTTCAACCATTTGCTCTCCAACACGTTGCCGCTGGTCATCTTCGGCTTCCTGGCGTTCATGTCCGGCTTCAGGGTGTTCATCACGGCGTTGGCGTTCAGTTGGCTGGGCTCCGGGCTCGCGGTGTGGCTTATTGGCGGGGGAGGTGTGACGGTGGGCGCTTCCGGACTGGTGTTTGGCTTCTTCGCGTTCCTGCTGGTGCGGGGCTTCTTCAACCGTAACTGGTGGCAGATCCTGCTCTCGGTTGTCCTCTTCATGGCCTACGGCAGCATCCTCTTTGGAGTGCTGCCTACGGTGATGGGGTACGTCTCCTGGCAGGCGCACTTGGGTGGGGCTGTCGGCGGGGTCCTTGCTGCCCTCCTGCTCCGGCCAAAGCCCGCCATCTCCGGCCAAAGCCCGCCATCACCACCTGACCCAAGTGCGGGACGGCACGTGTCCCAATGAGACTCCATAGCGACCTTTGCTGTCCCCCGGTTGGGTGAGCCAGGCACGAAAAAACGCCGGCCCCCTCCACGAAGGAAGGGGCCGGCGTCGTGTATTTCAGGCCGGTAAGCCGCTGTTTAGGCGACGTAGGGCTTGGCGGAGACGATCTCCACCGGAATTTCCTTGCCGTTGGGGGCGACGTAGCTCAGCTTGTCGCCTTCCTTGTGGCCGATAATGGCGGCACCCAGGGGGGACTTCTCGCTGAAGACGTCGAGATCGGAGTCTCCGGCAATTTCGCGGGAGCCGAGCAGGAACTTCTCTTCGTCGCCGGCGATGCGGGCAACAACAAGCATGCCGGGCTCGACGATTCCGTCATCGGCCGGTGCTTCGCCTACCTGGGCATCGCGAAGGAGTGCCGTGAGCTGGCGGATGCGGGCCTCGATCTTGCCCTGCTCTTCCTTGGCTGCGTGGTAGCCGCCGTTCTCCTTGAGGTCGCCTTCCTGGCGGGCAGCTTCGATCTTCTGGACGATTTCCGCCCGGCCAGCGCCGGAAAGGTGGTCCAGCTCAGCCTTCAAGCGGTCGAAAGCTTCCTGGGTGAGCCAAGCCGCAGTGGCGCTGTTGGTGGTAGACACGGATTTCTCCTCTAGATCTGACAATGCAAAAGACCCCGCCGAGGTGGCCACTCGTAAAACTCAGTAACCAACTTAACGGGGTGAAGGTTTCATCCATTGTAGTAAATCCTTTGGACGAACCCAAACCGGTTGAGTCGTGGGTCACACGATTGTTATTTACCGCTGTCCACAATCCAGCAGCTGTCCACGACGCCGGACACGGCCGGCGATTCGGTTCGCAGGACGGTTCGCTGGGCAGTAGTGCTTCCCCCGTCGGCGCTTTCCTCGGGCTGGTTGGGACCGATCTCCACAACTTTCCAGCCCACCACCGCGAACTTGGAGTCCATGGCTTTAATGGCACATTTGGCGGTGGCCCCGGGGTATTTGGTGACTTGGTAGTCCACCTCTGCCTGGGTGCCATCCACCGTGCTGTATCCAATGTCCTTGAAGGTAACAGGGGCCTGGGCCGAGGACGTTGCCACCCAGGCTGCGAACGCAATCCCGACTACCAGCGCTGCCATGATGATGTTCCGCTTGGTTTTGCGGGTCATGGCGCGCTTTTGACCGCCGTAGCGATTGGCTAGGCTGGTGCTTGCCGGTACTTGGGTGGCCGATAGGTCCTCTGAAGTCACCCATCCAGTTTAGTGCCGATCCCGGCGCCCCATCACCGCCCCAGAGCTCGAACCATGAAAGAGGAGCCGTCACGTGACAGCGTCCAGCAGTTCCGACCAGCAGCTGCGGCTGCTCGCCGTCCACGCCCACCCGGACGATGAGTCCAGCAAGGGTGCAGCAACCATGGCGATGTACGCCGCTGCGGGAGTGGACGTCATGGTCGCCACATGCACGGATGGATCCCGCGGCGACATCCAGAACCCAGCCATGGAGGATGCCCCGCATCCCAAGCGGGACATGGCAGGAGCACGGCGACGTGAGATGGCGAATGCGGCTGCGGTCCTCGGAATCCAGCAACGTTGGCTCGGGTTCGTGGACTCGGGCCTGCCGGAGGGTGATCCCCTTCCGCCGCTGCCGCCGGGTTGCTTCGCGCTGCAGCCGTTGGAGCGCGCCACTGCGCCCCTGGTTCGGCTGGTTCGCAGCTTCAAGCCACACGTGATTCTCAGCTATGACGAGAATGGTGGCTACCCGCACCCGGACCACATCATGGCCCATAAGGTGGCAGTGGAAGCGTTCGAGGCCGCAGGCGATGCCGACCGATACCCCGGCATGGGTGACCCATGGGCACCAAGCAAGCTCTACTACGACCGTGCCTTCAGCCCTGAGCGGTTCCGGGCGCTGCATTTCGCCCTCGAAGAAGCAGGGTTGCAGTCTCCCTACGCCGAGCGCCTGGCAGCGTGGCTTGAAGCTGATGCAGAGGGCCACACCCCGGTTCCTCCGGGGCACCAGACCACAACACAGGTTGATTGCGGCGACTTCTTCGAGGCCCGCGACGATGCACTGAGGGCACACCGCACACAGATCGATCCCCTCGGGTTCTTCTTCGCGGTCTCGCCCGAGCTGCAGCGAACGGCGTGGCCGTGGGAGGACTACACGCTGGTCCAGTCACGGGTTCCTTCCAAGCTGCCGGAAAAGGACCTCTTCGCGGGGATAAGATAGGAACGCCGGTAGTTTCTATCGCTCGTAGAAATCGCCGGGTGGCCTGCCAGCATGCCGGCCACGCGCTGCCAGCCGGCACGCATCAGCTCCCACAGAAGGTTTGAACGTGCACCACTTGATTCTCGCCCTGACCGTCACTCCGTCGCCCAACCCCACGGGCACGCTGCGGCCTGGCCTGTCCGAGGATCAGGTGACGCCGGGCACCTGGGGCTTCGTCCTCACCGCCTTCATCGTGATCCTCACAACCTTCTTGATCGTGGACATGGTCCGCCGTATTCGCCGAGTCCGCTACCGGGCTCAGGTTGAGGAAGCGCGCCTGGCCGCGGAGGCGGGCGAACCTGCCGAGGCAGGCAGCTCAGTAGACGAGAATGGCGATGCCGGTTCCGGAACCCGCTGAGCACGGCGTCACCAGCTGGCCCGGGGCAAGCAACACCCTGGGGTCGGAACCTTCTGCCTATTTGCGGCAGCACGCGGACAATCCCGTCTTTTGGCGTCCCTTCGGTGATGAGGCCTTTGCCTTCGCCGCGGAGCGTGACGTTCCTGTTTTCCTCTCCATCGGCTACGCGGCGTGCCACTGGTGCCACGTCATGGCGCACGAGTCCTTCGAAGACCAAGAGACCGCCGACTACCTGAATGCGCACTTCGTGCCGGTCAAGGTGGACCGCGAAGAACGCCCGGACGTGGATTCGGTGTACATGGCGGCGACGCAAGCCATCAGCGGTGAGGGCGGCTGGCCGATGTCCGTCTTCCTGACGCCTGACGGCCTGGCCTTCCACGCAGGCACCTACTTTCCACCCGTTCCGCTGCCCGGCAGGCCGTCGTTCCGCAACATTCTCGAAGCTGTCCATGAGGCCTGGGTGGAGCGCCGCGACGGGGTGGAACAGAATGCCAGGGGCCTGGCGGCCAACATGGCCGACGCCCAGCTGTCCGGGGCAGTGCGGCTCGACGGTCCGCCGGAGGTCCTGGACGCCGCGCTGCTTCCGGACGCCCTGATGCTTCTTGCCCGCTCTGAAGACCCCGACGCCGGTGGTTTCGGGGACGCTCCCAAGTTTCCGCCGTCGGCGGTTCTTGAGTTCCTCATCCGGCACGCCGCGGTGCCGTCGGATACGGCCGATGCCGCACGCGACATGGCAGGCCGCGCGTTGGCGGGCATGGCCCGCTCGGCTCTGCGCGACCAGCTCGACGGCGGGTTTGCCCGCTACTCCGTGACGGCCGACTGGTCCGTGCCCCATTTCGAGAAGATGTTGTATGACAATGCGCAGTTGCTGCGGGTGTATTCGCATTGGGTACGGCTTGGGGGCAACGAGGTCTTCCCTGCCTTCGAGGCGGCCGCTGTCGCGTCGAGGTGTGCCGATTGGATGCTGGAGTCCTTGACGCTGCCCGACGGCGGGCTGGCATCCTCCCTCGACGCCGACACCGTGGTGGACGGTGTGCATCACGAGGGCGCCACCTATCTGTGGACTCCGGGATCGCTGCGTGATGCCCTTGGTCCGGGTGACGCCGAAGCGGTGGCTCGCATGATGAACGTAGGTGCCAAGGGGACGGTGTCCCACCTTGGATCGCCATTGCATCCCGCCCGTGAGTTGTCCGACGCCGAAGGCAGGCTCTGGGAGCGCGTCCGGCCGGAACTGCTAGCCGAGCGCAACCAGCGGAACCAGCCCGCCAGGGACCACAAAGTGGTGGCCGGATGGAACGGGCTCGCCGTGTCCGCCCTCGCTGAGGCCGGGGCCATATTGGATCGTCCGGACCTGGTTACGGCCGCAGAAACCGTGGCCGGGTACCTCGCCGTCGTTCACTGGGACAGCGGTTCGCGGTTGTTGGTGCGGGTTTCGCACGATGCCCGGGCGCGAGGCATTGGCGGTCTCCTGGAGGACTATGCGTTCTGCGCCGACGGTTTCCTGGCGCTGTATGCCGTGACGGGAACCAAACGCTGGTATTACCTTGCCGAGGAACTCATCGAAGCCGCGTGTTCGCGTTTCGTCGAGAACGGACACCTCGCCGACTCGACGGGGGAGTCCGCGCAAGTGTTCAACGCCCAGGGCCAGCACGCGGCTCTGGACCCCTTCGACAATGCGACACCCAGCGGCGCCGCCGGATTCGCCGGAGCCCTCTTGTCATACGCTGCCTATTCCGGCTCGCACGAACACCGACTCATGGCGGGCAACATCCTTGGCTTGCTCCCGCCTCTGGCCACACGCGCTCCGCGCGTCGCCGGGTGGCTTTTGGCCACCGCTCAAGCGGGCTTGGCTGGGCCGGTGGAGGCCGCCGTCGCAGGACCCGATTCGCCCTTGCGGCGCGAACTGCACCGTGCGCTGTTGATGTCGCCCAGTCCCGGGCTGGTAGTTGCGTTGCAGTCGGACGACGACGGCGGGTCCCCGGCCGATATGGACGAGGTGCCGCTCCTGCTCCACAGGTCGGGCGCGCCTGACGGCTCACCGCAGGTCTACTTATGCCGCGACATGGTGTGCGAGAGGCCTCTTGGCGAGGTTTCCCAGGTACAGTCCCGCTTGGTCGGGATGGCTTCGGGAGGCTGAGCCGTCCTCCGGGGCTAGCTCAGCACCGCCATCATGATCGCCACGAAGTGCGCCGCGAAGGCCAGCACCGTGAAAGCGTGAAAGAGCTCGTGGAAGCCGAAGTGCTGCACGCTGAAGTTTGGCTTCTTGATGGCATAGAACACGGCGCCGGTGATGTACAGGGCGCCCCCGACACAAATGAGGATCGCTGCGGGTGCGTTGGCGGCGAAGAACTGCGGCAGGTAGAACAATGCCCCGCAACCCAGGGCGATGTAGACAGGAACATACAGCCAGCGCGGAGCGTGGGTCCATAGGATCCGGAACAGGACGCCGACGATCGCCCCGGACCAAACAAGCCACAGCAGGGTGACAGCCTCGGAGCGTTCCAACAGTGACCACGCCAAGGGCGTATAACTTCCGGCGATCACCAGCATGATGTTGGTGTGGTCCAGCCGCTTGAGGACCATTCGGACCTTCGGCGACCAGTTGCCGCGGTGGTAGACGGCGCTCACGCCGAACAACAACACGCCCGTCAGTGCGTAGATGGCGGAGGTGATTCTGCGGTCGGTGGTGGGGGCAACAGTCACCAGGACGATTCCCGCCGCGAGTGCGAAAGGCGCTGCGACGGCGTGGATCCATCCCCGCCAGAGGGGCTTGGTTTCGAGGAGCTCAGCCATGGTTCAAGAATAACTTACGTTCCGGTAAGTTACCGTCGAGTAACAACGGGTGAATGGATTTTGACCGGCGACTGCACCGGCTCGGCAGCTCGGGAAGGTAGCCTTGGATGTGCGTCGTCGTCGTACAAGTAAGGAAGTCAGGTGAGAGTCCGGTGGAACTGCCCGGTTTCCTCTATGGCTTTTATGAGCGAAAACTCCTGCGCTCCCTCAAGCAGGACCAGATCCCGCGGCACATCGGCGTCATGGTGGACGGCAACCGTCGCTGGGCACGGCAGTTCAACGCGCCCACCAGCCAGGGTCACCAGGCCGGCGCGGACAAGATTCACGAGTTCCTGGGCTGGTGTCAGGAGCTCGGTGTCAAAGTAGTGACGCTCTACATGCTCTCCACGGACAACATGAACCGCTCCGGAGAAGAGCTGGACTTGCTGATGGGCATCATCGCCAACACCATGGACCGTCTGGACGAAGACGCGGACGTGTCAGTCCATGCCATGGGTGCCCCTGAACTCCTCCCGGACTACCTGGCCGAGCGACTCAACAAACTGACCGCACGTACCCCTGTCCACGAAAAAATCCATGTCAACGTTGCTGTGGGCTATGGCGGCCGCCGTGAAATCGTTGACGCCGTGCGGGAACTCCTCCACGATGCCGTCGCCAAGGGACGAAACATGTCCGACGTCGCAGATGAACTTTCGGTGGACGACATCTCCCGGTTCCTCTACACCCGCGGCCAGCCGGATCCGGACCTCGTCATCCGCACCTCAGGCGAGCAGCGGCTCTCAGGCTTCCTGATGTGGCAGAGCGCCTACAGCGAGTTCTACTTCTGTGAAGCCCTCTGGCCTGCCTTCCGCAAGGTCGATTTCCTCCGGGCGCTCAGAGATTATGCCGGGCGCCAGCGCCGCTACGGAACCTAGCTTCGGCGCGGTTCACCGAAAATTAACGAGCCCGACATGCGACTTGCCGACGACGGATTGCGGAAATGAATGTGTCGGGGATTACGTTAATCCCATCAGCAGGCAAAACCGCCCGCTGATCGGGGAGGCCAGTATATGGAGCGGAACATCGCACCAGTTACATGGGAGGCCACGCCCGGCCTTCCGGCCGAGCCGCTTCACCATTAGGCCGGGCGACCGCCCGGGGCTGGAGTCGATGTGGCTATTTCTGAGCAACTGCCCGCTATGGTTTCCGACGGGGAAAGTGCAGCTACCTCTCGCACCAAGCGGGTCTCACAAAAAGCGCGGACAGCAACGTCCGCCACAGGCCGCAGCTATGTGATCGATACATCCGTCCTGCTATCCGATCCCCACGCGCTGCTGCGCTTCGCCGAGCACGAAGTCATCGTCCCCATCGTGGTCATCAGTGAATTGGAAGGAAAACGCCACGATCCCGAACTGGGCTACTTCGCCCGGAAGGCACTGCGACTCCTCGACGATCTGCGGATCGAACACGGCGGATTGGACCACGCCATCCCGATCGGAAAAGATGGCGGGCTCCTTCGTGTGGAAATGAACCACATCTCCCCGGATGTGCTTCCCGCAGGATTCCGTGGCGGCGACAACGACAGCCGCATCCTGGCAGTCGCCAAGAACCTGGCCAACGAAGGCCACAACGTCACGGTGGTCTCCAAGGACCTGCCTATGCGCGTCAAAGCCTCCGCCATGGGCCTCCAGGCCGATGAGTACCGCAACGAACTCGTCAAAGACTCCGGCTGGACCGGAATGGCCGAAGTGGAAGCCAACGACGACGAGATCACCAGCCTCTACGGCCACGAACCGGTCTTCATCCCGGCAGCCGCCGAACTGCCCGTCAACACCGGGCTGGTCCTCCTGTCCAACCGGGGCTCCGCCCTGGGCCGGGTTGGCGCCGACAAGCAAGTCCGCTTGGTCAAAGGCGACCGTGACGTGTTCGGACTTCATGGCCGCTCGGCTGAACAACGGCTCGCCATCGACATGCTCATGGACCCTTCCGTGGGCATCGTCTCCATCGGTGGTCGGGCGGGCACGGGAAAGTCCGCGCTTGCCCTCTGTGCGGGCTTGGAAGCCGTCCTGGAACGCCGGGAACACCGCAAGGTAGTTGTGTTCCGACCCCTGTACGCCGTGGGCGGCCAGGAGCTCGGCTACCTTCCCGGATCCGAATCCGAAAAGATGAACCCTTGGGCGCAGGCAGTGTTCGACACCCTCGGCGCACTGGTGAGCCAAGAGGTTGTGGAAGAGGTCATGGACCGGGGCATGCTGGAAGTCCTGCCATTGACGCACATCCGCGGGCGTTCGTTGCACGATGCATTCGTCATTGTGGACGAGGCCCAGTCGCTCGAGAAGAACGTCCTCCTCACCGTCATGAGCCGCATCGGGCAGAACTCCAAGATCGTCCTCACCCACGATGTCGCCCAGCGGGACAACCTCCGGGTGGGGCGGCACGACGGCGTGGCGGCGGTGGTGGAGACGCTCAAGGGACACCCGCTGTTCGGACACATCACGCTGACCCGGTCCGAGCGGTCGCCGATTGCTGCTCTGGTTACTGAGTTGCTCGAAGGGGCTGAGATCTAAGCTCGTTGCTGCACGGTGGTCACCGCCGCGCGTCAACGGCCTCCCGCCGTCGCTTAGACACAACGCAAATGGACCCCGACGGTCGCTGGGCGACCTTCGGGGTCCGATGCGTTGCGATGCGCTCCTTTCCGGGAGACCGCAGCCGCGCTACTGCCTGAGTGCCGTTAGAGCTTCAGATACGTTCTCAGCTCTTCGTGGCCTTGGACCTTAAGGGTCCAGTCGGGGCGTTTGAAGGTGGTGGGGGTGAGGCGGACTCTTTGGACTTCCTGGACCGTGTCGCCCCAGCCGTCGCGGAAGATGCCATTGAGTTCGTAGCCCAGGCTGGCGGAGACGCCCAGCGACTTCCGGTTCCAGACGGCGGCGTCGGATTCGGCCACTTCGGCGCCAAGGTAGTCGAAGGCGTAGCTGACGACGGCGGCGCGCATCTCTTTGCCGAAGCCCTGGCCTTGCGCGGACTGCTTGAGCCAGGAACCCGTGCCTACTGTTTTGAGCGTCGCGAAGTTCTGGGCACCGATGTCCTGGACGCCGAGGAATTCTTCGTGGTGCCAAACGGCCAAGAGGAGCGTCCAGGAGTCCGGCGTGAAATTGGCGCGGCAACGCCAGTACCACTGGGCCATGTTGGGTGCGAGTTCATCATCCGGCAGTTCGGCCCACGGCATGCTGAAGGGGCTCTTGCCGGGTTCGTGGATGCCGGAGCGGGCGGCAGCTACGGCGGAGGGGATGTCTTCGTCGAAAACAGGACGGATGGTCAGCCTCGGGGTGGTGAGGGTTAGTCCGAACGGGGGCCATATTTCTGCCAGCGATGTCATCGCCGTAGCTTAGCCCGAATGTGGCCGTTGCTCAGGCAGCGGGCCCTATGTCCCAGGAGATGTGCCGCCGGACGTCCGTGAGGTTCATGGACTCTGCCAGGAAAAGGTCGTCCAGCATGTACTCGTCGACCGCAAGGATCTTCAACCAGTGGCCCTTGCCGGAGGTGTCCCCGTCGAGGCTCTGGCTGGCAACGCACACCCCGGTGCCGGCGTCGATCCGTATCAAAGTCCTGCCGGGGTGGGCCAAAGGCTCGGCCGGATCGGAGGGTTTATAGGTCCTGCTGGGGGTCACCACGGTTTCCAGGGCCGGCCGGCCCTCGTGGTCCACCTCCCGCGGCTCCTCCAGGAAGACCCGGTTGGTATCCGGGAATTCGAGGGGAACGGGTGCGTTGCCTGCCAGCTCCACGGGATCGAGTGCGGCGGCGAGCCGGCCGTTACCAAAGGAGGGCTCACCGTAGGCGGCCTCCGGTCGCCGGCGGACCAATCCGGCGTCGTCATAAACGGGGGTGACCAGATGGGCGGGAAGCAACCACGAACGGCGTGTGGCGGACACGTACAGATCGTCCCGGGAATCGTTGATACCGGTGGTGCTATGCAGTAACTGGCCATCCGGTGTCTCCAGGCGAAGCGCGCCCGGGCGCCGCAGCCAGGCACGGACCATGGTGGCGCCGGTCCCGGGCCGCTCCAGGTACTCGAAGCGGAGGCTTGTCCATTTCCACGGTGAAGAACGGCAAAGGTTCCTGAATGTGGAGGACATGTCGAAACCTGATCCAGCTGCACTGTAGCGCCCCATATCCACAGTTTACCTAGGCGTTCAAGCAGGGCTCTCAGCGAAACCGGGATAGCATCCGAGGGTGATCCGACGACTCTCCGAACTCTGGGATGCCAGCCCACTGGGCTTCTGGCTCGTGGTGGCCGCGGCCCTCTACTTCTTGGTGATGGCTGTCAGGCTCACGGTGATCGACGTCCGGAGCCACCTGTTGCCGAACCGCATTGTGTTCCCGTCGTACGCAGTGGCCGGGGTGCTCCTGGTGGCTGCGGCCGTGGTGGCGTTCTTAGCTGACGCGGGCCCGGACGCCGGCGGCGTGTTGTTCGGGGTGCCGGGTCTTGGACCAATCGCCGGAGGCGCTGTCCTTTGGCTGTTCTACTTCCTGTTGCGAGTCATCCACCCGCCCGGCATGGGCTTCGGCGACGTCAAACTCGCTGGTGTGTTGGGCCTGTACCTGGGCTACTTGGGGTGGAGCCATGTGTTCGCAGGGACATTCGCTGCTTTCATCCTGGGCGGCCTGTGGAGCTTGGTCATCCTGGTGTCGCGCCGTGGCACACTGAGCTCGGCCATTCCCTTTGGGCCGTTCATGCTGGCCGGAGCTGCCGCCGCAATGGTGCTGCTGCCCGCTTGAGGCTAGCCTGTCAGCAAGGCTGCAAGCGCGGCAGGATCGATCATTCTTGTGAGGAACGCTGAACCATGGGTGCACCGGATTTTGTGCTCAAACTGCGGGAAAAGATTGGCAATGACCCGCTGTGGCTGCCTGCCGTGCGGGGAGTGGTCTTCGATGATGACGGCAGGGTGCTGCTGGGCCAACGTGCCGACAACGGCCATTGGGCGCTCATCACCGGAATGCTGGAGCCCGGGGAGCATCCTGCGCCTGGGCTGGTGCGGGAAATCTTCGAAGAAACAGCGGTGGTGGCCGAGACCGAGCGCATCATCGGCGTCGGAGTTGTTGGGCCTGTGACCTTCCCCAATGGCGACGTCTGCGACTTCCTGGACATCACCTTCCGTTGCCGCTATGTGTCGGGTGAAGCCCGGGTCAATGACGACGAATCACTCGACGTGGGATGGTTCGCATTGGACGACCTCCCGGACATGAGCGCCGGCAACCTTGAGGCAATCAGGCTCGCCACGGAGCCCGAAGGCCCCGTGGCGTACCAGTTGGAAGACTAGCTACTGACGTCCCGCGGAGGCCGTGGGGCGGTCCTTATCGAGCTCGTCCGAGGCTGACGCGTCGGCTTCCAGGTGCTCGGTCTCAAGACGCTCGGCTTCACGCCTTTCAGCCTCAAGCCTGTCCGCTTCCTCGCCGCCCACAGCTTCGCCCCGAGCCACCATGCCGGCGGTGTCGGAGAGTGGGATCTGCTTCAGGGTGATGGCCAGGATCAAGGCGATGGCGATGAAGGGGACCAGGTACCAGAACACCGGTGCCAGAGAGTTGGCGTAGGCGTTCACGATGGCGTCCCGCAGCTGTTCAGGCAGCTGTGCCAAGGCTTGGGGGTCAAGCGTGCTGGTGGACTGCGAAGCCTGCTCAGCCGAAGCGCCGGCGCCGGTGAAGGCCTCGGTCAGCGATTCGGCCAGGCGGTTGGTGAAGATCGCACCGAACACGGCGACACCCAGCGATGCACCTACCTCACGGAAGTAGTTGTTGGTGCTGGTCGCCGTACCGATCTGGTCAGCCGGAACAGAGTTCTGCACCACCAGGACGATCACCTGCATAATGAGGCCCAGGCCAGCGCCGAAGATGAAGAGCTGCACACAGATGACCCAGATAGGCGTTGCGGCCGTGAGCGTGGTCAGCCAGAGCATCGCGGCGATGGTCAACGCCGCACCCAGGATCGGGAACATCTTGTACTTGCCGGTCTTGGAAATGCGGATACCCGAGTAGATGGACGTACCCATCAGGCCCACCATCATCGGAAGCATCAACAGTCCGGATTCCGCTGCGGAAGTCCCGGAGGACATCTGCAGGAACGTAGGAACGAAGGCGATGGCAGCGAACATGCCCAAGCCCAGCGTGAAGCCGATGGCTGTTGCATTGATGAAGATCGGGTTCTTGAACAGGCTCAGCGGAATGATGGGGTCCTCGGCACGCCGTTCAACCATCACGAAGGCGAATGCTGCCAGGACCATGCCGGCACCAAAGGCCCAGGTGAGGGGCGAATCCCAGCCCTCGTCCTTCTTGCCGCCGAAGTCGGTGAAGAAGATGAGGCAGGTGGTAGCCGCGGAGAGGAAGACGACACCCAGAATGTCGATCTTCTTTTCGGCCTTCTTATTGGGAAGCGTCAGGGTGAACCACGCGGTAATAAAGGCCGCGATGCCAATGGGGATGTTGATGTAGAAGGCCCATTCCCAGGTGAGGTGGTCCACGAAGAACCCACCCAGAAGCGGTCCGGCTACGGCAGAGAGCCCGAAGATGGCGCCCAACGGGCCCATGTACTTGCCGCGTTCCTTGGCGGGAACAATGTCCGCGATGATGGCCTGCGAGAGGATCATGAGGCCGCCGCCGCCCAGGCCCTGAACGGCGCGGAAGATCACGAAGCCCCAGAAATCAGTGGCGAAGGCGCAGCCCACGGACGCGAGCGTAAACAAGGCGATGGCAACGAGGAACAAGTTGCGACGCCCCAGGATGTCACCGAACTTGCCGTAGATGGGCATCACGATGGTGGTGGCAAGGAGGTAGGCCGTGGTGATCCAGGCCTGGTGCTCTACGCCGCCCAGTTTGCCCACAATGGTGGGCATGGCGGTGGAGACGATGGTCTGGTCGAGGCTGGACAGGAGCATGCCTGCGATCAGCGCCGAGAAGATGATCCAGATCCGTTTCTGGGTCAGCAGCAGTGGTTCTGCCGCCTTCGAGAGTGTACTCATGCGGGGTCCTTCGGTGTCTGTGCAGGAGTGGTGTCCAGCGGTTGCGATAAGAGTTTCCGGGCTGCGGCAAGGTTCTGGTCCAGGAGCTCGCGGTAAGGCCGCGTGTTGTCCTCCGAGAAGAACTGATGGGATGTCTTCTTGGAAACAGCGCCGAACACGGCTGAGGCCATGATGATCTCCGGATGTCCGGGGGAGAGGCCCTCACGGGCGGCGATCAGTTCCATGAACTGCCGCTCCCGGGCTTCGCCTTCAAGGGTCATGCGGCCCAGGAGCTGGGGCTCAGCCTTGATGGCAGCAATCAGTTGCTGGATCTCGGTACGGCTGATGGTGGAACGCTCCACGATGTCCACGGTGAGGTGGTACAGGGCAGCGAGCAACGTGGCGGAGATGCCGTCTGGCAGCCGTTCAGGATCCCGGTTGAAGTTATCCAGCGAATCCTGGGGCAGGTCATCGGAGAATGCTCCGATGACTGCGTCTTCCTTGGAGTGGAAGTAGTTGAAGAAGGTCCGGCGGGAGATGCCCGCCTCTTCGCACACCTCTTCCACGGTGTAGCCATTCAGGCCGCGTTCGGCGGTCAGGGTTCGTGCGACTGCCGTGATGGCCAGCCGCGTGGCGGCGCGCTTGCGCTCGCGGAGGCCGCCCTCAGAGTTTGCACTATTACTCACAAAGTAAAGTTTTGCACTTATCGCCGTAGAGTGCAAAATCTCGCCCGGAGGTTTTGTGCACCTGATGCCGCTAAGGAGGTTTCTTGAGGGCACCTGCTGTACAAAAACTCCCGGGTACGACGACGGCCGGTACCTTCCGTGGGAAGGTACCGGCCGTCGTCGTGCTGTGAGTATTAAGCCTTGTGGGCCGGGGACGTCATGGTGGTGACGTCCAGGGCCTTGTCGAGTTCAGCCTCGGTGACCTTGCCTTCGCCCTCACCGACGAAGCCGAGCTTCTCGGTGGCCTGGCGGATGGTCAGGCCTTCCTTGACAGCGATCTTGGCGATCTTGGCGGCATTCTCGTAACCGATGAACTTGTTCAGGGGCGTCACGATGGACGGGGAAGCCTCGGCCAGGAAGCGGGCGCGCTCCACGTTGGCGGTGATGCCGTCAATCATCTTGTCGGCCATGACGCGGCTGGTGTTGGCCAGCAAGCGGATGGATTCGAGAAGGTTGGCGGCCATAACGGGGATGCCGACGTTGAGTTCGAACGCACCGTTGGTGCCGGACCAGGCAATGGCGGTGTCGTTGCCGATGACCTGGGCGCAGACCATGATGGATGCTTCACAGATGACCGGGTTGACCTTACCCGGCATGATCGAGGAGCCCGGCTGAAGGTCGGGGATGGCGATCTCGCCGAGGCCCGTGTTGGGGCCGGAGCCCATCCAGCGGAGGTCGTTGTTGATCTTCATGAAGGAGATCGCAATGTTGCGGAGCTGGCTGGAGCCTTCGATCAGGCCGTCGCGGTTAGCCTGTGCCTCGAAGTGGTCGCGAGCCTCGGTCAGCGGCAGGCCGGTGTCCGCTGCGAGCAGTTCGATGACGCGCTCCGGGAAGCCGGCAGGGGTGTTGATGCCGGTGCCGACGGCGGTGCCGCCCAGGGGAACTTCGGCAACGCGGGGGAGGGCGGCGTTGATGCGTTCGATGCCGTAACGGACCTGTGCTGCGTAACCACCGAACTCCTGGCCAAGCATGACCGGGGTGGCATCCATAAGGTGCGTGCGGCCGGACTTGACGACGTCCTTGAACTCCACGGCCTTGCGGTCCAGGGAAGCTGCCAGGTACTCAAGGGCCGGGATCAGGTCGTTGATCAGGGCGGAGGTGGCCGCAACGTGCACGGACGTCGGGAACACATCGTTGGAGGACTGTGAGGCGTTGACGTGGTCGTTCGGGTGGACAACCTTGTCGCTCCCGGCAGCGGCGAGGGCGCGCGAGGCGAGCTCGGCGATGACCTCGTTGGTGTTCATGTTGGAGGACGTACCCGAGCCGGTCTGGAAGACGTCAATCGGGAAGTCGCCGTCGTACTTTCCGGTGGCAACCTCATCGGCAGCGGCGGCGATAGCCTCGGCGAGCTCGCCATCGAGCACCCCCAGTTCGGCGTTCGCCAGTGCAGCAGCCTTCTTCACGCGGGCCAGGGCCTCAATGTGGGTGCGCTCAAGCGTCTTGCCGGAGATCGGGAAGTTCTCCACAGCACGCTGCGTCTGGGCGCGGTACAGGGCGTTCACGGGGACGCGAACTTCGCCCATCGTGTCATGTTCAATACGGAACTCAGTGGTGGAAGTCATGGGGCTAGCTTAGGGCGATTGGTCGCCTCACAGAAAACCCGAAGGGGAGTGCTACGTGCTCCGGCTCAGGGGCCGGAGCACGACCTCCTAGAGCTTGCCGATCCCGGAAACGAGGGCCGCGCGGCCCTCATCGAGCTTGTAGGACAGGCCGATCACAGCAACGCGGCCGTCGTCGATCGCGTCGGAAATCACACGTGAGCTGTCAGCCAGGCGGGCAGCGGTTTGCTTCACGTGCTCCACCACCATGTCGTTGACATCGTCCTGGTTATTGCGCCTGGCCGTCAGGACGGACGGTGTAATGCGCTCGACGAGGTCGCGGATGAAGCCCGGAGGCATTTCACCCGTTTCCACTGCTGCCTTGGTGGCCTTCACGGCACCGCAGCTGTCGTGGCCCAGAATGACGATCAGCGGAACGCGGAGTTCGCTGATGCTGTATTCGAGGGAGCCGAGAACGGCGTCATCGATGACCTGGCCCGCGGTACGGACCACGAAGGCGTCGCCGAGGCCGAGGTCGAAGATGATTTCTGCAGCAAGCCGCGAATCCGAGCAGCCGAAGATCACGGCAAACGGATTCTGGTTCTCAATGAGGGAGGATCGTCGCGAAGCATCCTGGTTGGGGTGCAGGGATTCGCCGGAAACAAAACGTTCGTTGCCCTCGCGGAGACGGCGCCACGCCAGGGCTGGAGTCAGGTAAGTAGGCACGAGCCTTACTTTACGATGCGGACGGGCCAGTCCGTGAAACTGTTGCGCCGCTATGCCGTTAAGCGGACGGGGTGGCGGACGCTGACGGTGCGGCGCCCTCGTCAGCAGACGTCACGACGGCGGCGGCGAGCTTTGCGAACTCATCCAAGCTTGCGGTGCCGCTCAGGATGAGCGTGGTACCGCGGTATTCCAGCACCATGCTGCGCTTTTCCTTGCCTGAGTCACGCAGCTCCCAGTCCTGGCCCCCCGCATTGCGTGTGCCGGTAACTGGAAGGTTCCCGGTCTGCTGCAGAACCCAGGTGGGGTTGGCTTGGCTGGTCTGGGTGAGGCCAATGAAGGCTTCCTTGGGAGTCAGGAAACCAATCTCCCAGGTGGGCACGCCGGATCCGGTACCTGAGTCCCATCGGGCATAGTTCGGAGTGAATGTGTCGCCGGTATCAGGGGTGACGGGTGTGAATCCCGCCACACCTTCGGCGTTCCTGGCGGCGGAAGACACATCGACTGCCGGCCTGAACCCCTCACCCTTGGGGGCTGGGTTCATCAAGACGATGGGAAGGAAAGCCAACACGCAAACCAGCAAGGCAATGACCATGCCGATGACGGATGCGTTGGCCCGCTTGGCGGCTTTCGCCGCAATGACGGGCTTGTAGGGGGCCTCCGGGGCACTGGTTTGGTGGGCCGCGGCAGCATCCGGTTGGTGGCCGGCGGCGGGCTTGTCCTGCGTTTCACTCACCCTTCCATGATCCCTTATCGCGGCAGGGAACACACATCGGCCAACCTCGCCGCCGGTATGGCGGCCTGTGGTCATTCAACGACTCTCAGTGGACGCGGCGACTATGATCGTTGGTAGAGGAACCACGGGTTGCCACGTGCAACCATGTCCGGTCCCGTGAATCGTCACTCGAAGAAGAGGTTCAAGTGTCTCCTGCACCAATGACCCAGCAGTATTCCACGATTTCGCCGTCGCTCGCCGTCGGCATCGACGAACCCGACCGCAACCTTGCGCTTGAACTCGTCCGTGTCACCGAAGCCGCGGCAATTGCCGGTGGCCACTGGGTAGGTTTCGGCGACAAGAACAAGGCAGACGGCGCCGCCGTCGACGCCATGCGTTCGTTCCTTCACACTGTCCACTTCAATGGCGTCGTGGTGATTGGTGAAGGCGAAAAAGATGAAGCCCCCATGCTGTTCAACGGCGAGCAGGTTGGTGACGGCACCGGTCCCGAGTGCGACGTCGCCGTCGATCCCATCGACGGAACCCGCCTGACCGCACTCGGTATCAACAACGCCCTCGCCGTGCTTGCAGTCGCTGAGCGCGGCTCCATGTTCGACCCCTCAGCTGTCTTCTACATGGAGAAGCTCGTCACCGGCCCCGAAGCCGCGGACATGGTGGACCTTCGCCTGCCCGTCAAGCAGAACCTGCACCTCATCGCCAAGGCCAAGGGCGTCAAGGTCAACCAGCTCAACGTCATGATCCTTGATCGCGATCGCCACCGTCCCCTCGTGGAAGAAATCCGCGAAGCCGGTGCCCGCACCAAGTTCATCATGGACGGCGACGTCGCCGGCGCCATTGCGGCGGCCCGGTCCGGCACCGGAGTTGACGCCCTCATGGGTATCGGCGGCACGCCCGAAGGCATCGTTGCAGCCTGCGCCATCAAGTCCCTTGGTGGCGTCATCCAGGGCCGTCTGTGGCCGACGTCGGACGAAGAGAAGCAGAAGGCCATCGACGCCGGACACGACCTCGACCGCGTCCTCTCCACCAACGACCTCGTCACCTCCGACAACTGCTACTTCGCAGCAACGGGCATTACCGACGGCGACCTCCTCCACGGCGTGCGCTACCAGAAGGACCGGGTCCTTACCCAGTCCATCGTGATGCGCTCGAAGTCCGGCACCGTTCGCTTCGTTGACGCTGAGCACCACGCATCCAAGTGGGAGACGTACGCGCGCAAGCCGTAACCTCCGCAGCTCACAGAAGGACGGCGAGCATCGCTCGGCGGCTATCTCCTCGTACCTCGTCGATTTGATGCCGCTGTCGCGATACCCGTCGTCCTTCTCTGTGTCCGGCCGGCTTCCGCTTCGCGCTGTTGTGGGGTGTGCCGGGCGCGGGTGGAGCGGGGAAAGGCTTAGCGGAGTTTGTCGCGGAGCTTCCTGGCCAGCTGGTAGGCGCCGTAGCGGAGTTTGTTGACCGGGAGGTCCCAGGTGCCGGGGTAGGAGACTTCGCGGCCTCCGAAGGATTTCTTGAACGCCGTGAAGCCCGCCCATTTGTGGTCTGGCTGGTCCTCGGGTGCGACGCCCCAGAGGTCCACGTGCTTGAGGCCCTTTTCCTTGGCGTCTGCCATGAGGGTTACCAGGAGGGGGATGCCTGCGCTGAGCTTGCGGTGCGTGTCATCGAGTGCCGCGTGCGCGTAGACCCGGGTGTCTGCCGAATCGTAGGCGAAGGCGGCCGCGATGGGCTCACCTTCCAGTTCGGCGATGAACAAGGTTCCGGCCCCTGCAGGCAGCAATGACGCCGCAACCTGGGTCAGGTATTCGTCGCTTTGCGGCTTGAAGCCGTTGCGGGCCGCAGTCAGATGCAGGAAGTGCAGGAGTACCGAGACATCGGCGGGATCCTGTGAAGCCCGGAAGGTCACGCCTTTCTTGTGGATGTTCCTGTAGAGGTTTCGGTTGGTCGGCTTCATTCCGGCGAGGACATCCTTGAAGTCCCCGTCCAGATCCACAATCCAGCTCAGCTCCGGCTGCTGGTTGACCGGCGCAGGCCGTAAGCCGCGCGCGCGAAGGAGGGGACCGGCGTCGGCCGCTGTGAATCCTGCCGCAGCGGGCTCCATCCGGACGAAGACCGCACGCTCCTCCTTGGCCAAGGCCACCAAAGCCGCAGTGGCGGCGTCGAACGCTTCCACGGAGTCCGCCACCGGCCCGTAGGGGGCGTAGATGACCTTGCCGGCCGGATTCTTCTCCTCAATGGCCAGGAAGCTCCAGCCCGGGCCCGCCTTCTGGTGGACACGACGGCCCAGGGAACGCTGGACATCGGCCCACGCAGGGGTCTGCAGGAAGAACTCCATGGATCAGTTCCCCAAGCCGGTGGTCACTGCGAAGGCGATGCTGGTGTCAGTGGCACCCTGGACAGGATGGACGTTCACAGGAGCCTCGGCGTCCGGGATGAAAGCTGCGGCGCCGCGCTTGAGCAAGAGGTCGCTCTTGGGGGAGTCGAGCATGACCGCACCGGACACCACCACGACGACGGCTGGCCCGGTTTGTGCCAACGGAACCGGTTCGGCGCCCGGGCCAAGTTCGATGCGCTGGAGTTGGAATTCCCTGAACGGCGGGCGGTACAGTTCCTGGCCGAACTCCGTCCCGCTCGCCTCGACGCGGGGGACCCCAAGTGCTTCAAAGCGGACAGTCTTCAGTAGCTCGGGCACGTCGACGTGCTTGGGTGTAAGCCCACCGCGGAGAACGTTGTCAGAGGAAGCCATGACTTCCACGCCCAGCCCGTGGAGGTAGGCGTGGATGTTGCCGGCAGGCAGGTACACAACGTCGCCGGGTTCCAAGGACAGGTGGTTGAGGAGCAGGGAGATGAGGACGCCCGGGTCGCCGGGGAAGGCTTCGTTGATATCCAGCATGGCCGTGAGCGCTTCGCGGTGCGGTTCCAGTGGAGCGCCGGCTGACAGAACGGCCACAATCTCGGCGATGGCATCGGAAACCTCGCCACCCCCCTGGATCAGCCGGCTGAAGGCAGCCCTCAGCGCTACAGGCTGATCGGCCTGGTCCAGATCGGAGATGACGTCCTTGACGACGGCGGGGACATCGACCGCCGCGGAATCGAGGACGTGCGCCAGATGCTCGAAGATGCTGCGGGACGCCGACGGAGAACGGAAGCCGCACAAGGCCTTGAACGGCGTGAGGGCGAAGATCATCTCCGGCTTGTGGTTGTCGTCCCGGTAATTGCGTTCGGGGGCGTCTGCGGGAAGTCCCGCTGCGTTCTCCCGGGCAAAGCCAACCCGTGCCTGGTCAAGGCTGGGGTGGACTTGCAGCGACAGGGGCTGCTCGGCTGCCAGCAGCTTGGTGAGGAAGGGCAACCGCGGCCCGAATTCAGCGAGGCTGTCGGAACCGAGGAAATGCAAGGGATCGGACTCGATCAGGGCGTCGAGAGGCTGCGTGACACCGTTGGGATGAACGGCTGTGGAAGGAGAGTCCGGGTGCGCCCCGATCCACATTTCCGCTTCAGGCCCGCCCGAGGCCGGCCGCCCCAGCAACCCGGCAATCGCCGTCGTCGAACCCCACGCGTAGGGTCGCAAAACATTCTCAATCTGGTACACGAAAGAAAGTCCTTATCGTTGCGCTGAACGGGATGGGCCGGAAAGGCAGTTTACAGCGGTGCGCACTGTCCATTGGTGGCCACGAGGTCACGGATGCCTTGCTCGTCACCCTGGGCCTTGAGGCCATTCAGCAGTTCGACGGTGATCGGTGTGCCGTCCGGCGTGGTGGTGACCGGCGTGAAATCGGCAGAGGGCGAGGGCAGGTTGCTCGCGGGGACGGCCCCGGCAGCCGGACCAGCGGCCATGACGGCACCGGCGGCGGCTCCGTCGTAGGAGACGACGGCGTCACTTGCCTTGGGCGTGTTGGACGACGCCAGGACTTCCTGGACCTTGGAGTGGATCAGGTCGAAGTCCGGAACTGTGGAGAAGGAGGCATCAAAGTCCGGCGGGCCGATGGTGAGGCGCTTGACGGGCTGGTTCTTGGACTTCAAGGCCAGATCAACAAAGCTGCCCAGTTGGTTGGAAGAAATATTGGAATCCACCACCTTGGTGCCGGCGTTCGCGATGTCCTCGAACTTGGTCAGGAGGGTGGCTGGGTCCAGTTGCTTGAGCATGGCCTGCTGGACGCACTGCTGGCGCGCAATGCGGGCATAGTCGTCCACGAACTCGCGGGAACGGCCATACCAAAGGGCATGGAAGCCATCCAAGTGCTGGTCGCCTGCGGCGATCCAGCCGTCAGGCATACCGTGGATGCCGTTGGCCTCGTCAGTGACGGGACCGCTGATGGGCACCCAGCCGCCGGCCTTGATCCGGATGCCACCCATGGCGTCGATGAGCTTGGCGAATCCATCCATGTCCACCAGGACATATGCCTGGACGGTGATGCCCAACGTGCCGGACACCGCTTCCAACGTGGCTTGGGCGCCGGGATCGGCAACACCCGGGTACAGGTCCTGGTAGTTGTTGGTGACTTCGGTGTTCACGGCGTTGATGAGGCATTCGTCGCCGCAGTTGTAACCCTCGGGGTAGACCTCGCGCATCGGCGAGCCCTCGCTGAACTGGGCATTCTGAAGATTGCGGGGGACGGAGATGATGGCGCTTTCACCGGTTTTCGCATCGACGCTGATGACCGACAAGCTGTCCGGGCGGCGGCCCGTCCTGTCATCTCCGGCGTCGCCACCCATCATGAGGAAGTTGTAGCGCCCGTCCACAGGATCGATGGCCGGACCGGCGTTGAAGATGCTGCCGATCGCGTTGCGGCTCACGTTGAGGACGTAGGCGATGTACCCCAGGGATCCGCTGGCCAGGATGGTGGAGACCGCCACCACCACGGCAATGATGGGCCGCATGCCGGGTGCCAGGAGTGCTGGCCGGATGATCCGCAGGGTGTTCAGGAACAGGTAAGCCCAGCCCAAAGCCAGGGCCACCAGGACCACGATGATGACCAGGGAACCCACAGGGTGGGTGAAAATGCTCAGCAGCATGGTCCGGTTCAGCAACGCAATGAGCAGAGTGACCAGCACCAACGCCCACACCGTGAGCGTGACGCGCAGCGCCACTCTGCCAAGTTTGCGGTCTCCGGCCACGATTTGGGCACTGCCGGGGATGAAGAGGGTGAGGAGGACCAGCACAAAGGCGCGTTTGGTCCGCACCGGAGCGCTGGCCCCGGACGGATAGCGGACGGGATCAGTCAGGGCGGAACCGGGCTGAGTCTGGGTCTTGTGCATGGTGGTCAACCGCTGCCTTCCTAGCGGGAGCTCCGCGCTGAAGCGTTGGCAGGGGAGAAGACTTCCTCCACTTTGTGGCGCAGGTTTTCGCCCTTCTTGGTGGCCACGTCGTTCAGCTCCTGCGCAAAGGCGAGGAGGTCGTCGCGGAGCTTCGCGGCAAGTTCGTCGGTTCCCGATGCCAGCATCCGGACGGCAAGGAGTCCTGCATTGCGGGCGCCTGCGATCGACACCGTGGCGACCGGGACGCCAGCGGGCATCTGGACGATCGACAGCAAGGAATCCATGCCGTCCAGCGTCTTCAGGGGAACCGGAACACCGATCACCGGGAGCGGCGTCACCGACGCCAGCATGCCGGGGAGGTGGGCTGCACCTCCGGCGCCGGCGATGATGACGCGCAGGCCGCGTTCGTGGGCGGTCTGGCCATAGCGGATCATCTCCGTGGGCATGCGGTGCGCGGAAACAACGTCGGCCTCGAACGGGATGCCAAACTCGGCCAAAGCGTCAGCAGCGGCCTCCATGACCGGCCAATCCGAATCCGAACCCATCACGAGCCCTACGAGCGGGGCTGTTGATTCTGGCGTCATGCGGTCTCCTCAAGGGTGGTCTGCTCCGGCTTGCGGCCGTCACGGATGATGTTGGCCACAACAGTGGCGCGCTGGCGCACGGAGTCAACGTCGGAAACCGAGCTCCCAACGAGGTTTACGTGCCCGATTTTCCGACCGGGCCGGACGGACTTGCCGTAGGAGTGAACTTTCGCGGCCGGCTCGTAGGCCAAGGCCAAGGGGAAGGCCTTGAAAAGATCCTGGTTGTCTCCGCCCAGGAAGTTCTTCATGACCGTCACCGGGGCCAATGCATCGGTAGCGCCCAGAGGAAGGTCCAGGACCGCGCGCAGGTGCTGCTCGAATTGGCTCGTGATGGAGCCGTCCTGAGTCCAGTGACCGGTGTTATGCGGGCGCATGGCGAGCTCGTTGATGAGGAAGCCCGCTCCCACTCCGGGGGTTTCGAACAGCTCGGCGGCCATGACGCCCGTGACGCCCAGCTCATTGGCGATGCGAAGCGCGGCTTCTTCCGCGGCAGCAGCCACTTCCACGGGAATGTTCTGTGCAGGTGCAATGACTTCGTCGCACACACCATCCACCTGGATGGTGTGGACAACGGGCCAGGCTCGGGATTCGCCGCTGGGGGTGCGGGCAACCAAGGCCGAGAGTTCGCGGCTGAACTCCACCTTCGCCTCAGCCAACAGCGGGCTCATCGCCTGGAACCAGTCCTCGGTTTCCAAGGCATCGTCCGCGGAATCGACGATCCTCACGCCTTTGCCGTCGTAGCCACCGCGAGGCGTCTTCAGAACAACGGGCCAGCCAATCTGGTCGCCAAAAGCGACGAGCTCGTCGACAGTGTGTACTGCGGACCACTCCGGGTTGGGGAGACCGAGGCGGTCGATCGCAGCCCGCATGACCAACTTGTCCTGCGCATTTACCAAGGCATCGGGTCCAGGCTGGACGTTGACGCCGGCATCCAACAGCGCCTGCAGGTGTCCGGTGGGGACGTGCTCATGGTCGAACGTCAGCACGTCCAGGCCTTTGGAAAATTCAAGGAGGGCGTCCAGGTCCTTGTAATCGCCGATCGGGGCAGTGGCCACCGCGGCCACGGCCGAAACGTCCTCACCCTCAGCCAAAACGCGGAGTTCGAAGCCCAAGGCGGTAGCGGGCGGAGCCATCATTCGTGCGAGTTGGCCGCCGCCAACAACGCCAATTACTGGAAAAGTCACAATGTTCAGCCTACCGAACCGGCGGCACGTTGACTGATTTGCCGCTCTTTCGGTGCCGTCTTATAGGATCTGAAGATGCCCGATAACGGCTGAACCGGTCGCAGTATCGGCGTTCTCACAGCCTTCTACGGGGCAACGCTTGGAAATCGGCGCTAAAATGGGTTTGGCCCATCGGCCCATTTTTCAACGGCCATGGAGGGTCATGATCACCACACTTGCAGATCGCATCCGCGGACTCGCGTCGCTTTTCTGGCGTGAGGTAGCCAAATTCGGCGCCGTCGGCGGTGTCGCCTTTGTTATTGACTCGGCTGTCTTCATCTGGCTCTTCTCGGGCCCTATGCATGGCAGCGAGGTCTGGGCGAAGGCTCTTGCGACGATCGTGGCAAGTGTGTTCTCGTGGGTGGCCAACCGCTTCTGGACATTCCGCCACCGCAAGCAGGCCAACGTGGTTCGTGAAGCAGTGTTGTTCGGCGTGATGAACGTCATCGGGCTCCTGATTGCCTCGGGCTGTGTTTGGTTCGCGAAGTACATCCTTGAACTCAATGACAAGCCGTCGCTCTTCATCGCTGGAAGCGTCGTCGGCCTCATCCTGGGCACCATCTTCCGCTTCTTTGCTTACCGCTTCTGGGTCTTCAATGAAGAACTGGATGCCGAGCCGGCCTACTCCCACGACCACGAGATCCTGGAAGTGCACCACAAGCACAAGACTGTCGCGGAAGCCGCTTCCGCCAACCCGGCAACCGGCGAGGTCCCGTCCATCAAGAACGTCTGATCTCCCTGGCTTCCGGCGCTAGGGTCGGCTGACGCGCTCGTTCTCCAGGAGATGCTCGGTGACCTCAAGGTCCGGATGCACCAGCACCACCGAACCGTCTCCTTTCCATGCTCCCAAGGACGCGGACAGGCAGGATTCCAATCCGTCGGCAGCGCGCACCAGCAGCCTGACGCCGGGTTCCTGGGCTGAGGCAAAGCCTTCAATGAGGGCTTCATGGGAGAGTGCCGAGGCGCCCCTCACAGCCGGCAGTTCCGCGTCTGGTTCGTTATGGGCCATGAAGACGTCGCCATGGGAGCGGACTTCGGCCGCATAATCCACGACGCCGGATGGCAGCTCACCCGGCCAGCGCATCGCAAGTGCCGCGAGGGGTACGGCGACCACCGCGTCAAAGCCGGCCCCGGCGTCGTCGGGCTTGTCCGTGACCAGAAGGTCCGCGGGGGTTTCGTCGAAGACGACCTCCATCCCAAGCTGCCACGCCGCCAAAGCCCACACGAAGGACTTCCAGTGCGCGGGAAGGTCCAGTCGTACGGCCATCCCCGGCTCGGCGTCCAGCTCGTCCTGCAGCAGGTTGCTGGTTTTGGCCACCCAGTTGTCCAGCACCCGCCCTGAGAGTTCCACGCGTTCGGAGTCGGGGCCGTACCAGGTCAGTCGTGGTGACGTTGAATGTCCTGACCTCAAGGCGGTCATCAGGGTCGCTGCCGGGATGCTCATGGCTCAATCTTGCCACGGGGCCCCTGCCTGGTCGCGGTGGAATGTGAATTGGCTCACACTGCCGTTACTCCATACGGTGGACGTCGTGGGACGGGTTTACGAATTCCGCGGAAATTCAATGAAAGTTCATGTAAATCGATGCGTGACTACCGGTTGCCGCGGGCGCTGGCGGGGGCACGTCCAAAAATGATGGGCGTGGCGCGTCCCACTTTTCTACAGTTTCTTGATTATTATCCCGGCGCGGCTTGACTGGTGGGTAGTTACACGCGTGTAATTAGTAATCAACGCCGCTGCACAGATGACCGGAACGCCACCGGGAATCGGAAATTCATCCAAGCAGCAGCTGCAAACTCAGGAGGGACGCCATGGGGCAAGCGTTGCGTATCCAGGAAGATGCAGTCGTCGCAGAACATGCGTCGGTGAAATACCGTTCGCGGGAAGTACCGGGGGACTGGTACGTAGACCCAGCGGATCCGGAAGCGGCAGACCGCTACAACCAGAATGTGCAGGAGTCTTTGGAGGATCAGGCAACTGCCCTCCTGGCGGCGCACGAAGCATTGATCGGCGACCTGCCTGCCGGGTCGGACGACGACGTGGACGACCCTCCCATGGAGCTGCGCCGTCCGCTTGAAAATCCGGGGCAGCCCGTCTGGATCGGCCTTCCCAGCCAGGGGGACTTCGATGACGAAGGTGAACTCGGTTGGCAGACGGACGCGCTGTGCGCGCAGACGGACCCGGAAGCATTCTTCCCTGAAAAGGGTGGATCAACGCGGGACGCCAAGAAGGTCTGCGGGGCGTGCAACGTGCGTTCGCAGTGCTTGGAGTACGCCCTCGCCAATGACGAGCGGTTCGGTATTTGGGGCGGACTCTCTGAGCGGGAACGTCGTCGGCTAAGGAAGCGAGCGGTCTAATTCTCAAGGAAGTGCACGTTACCGCCGTCGTGGTTTCCCACGACGGCGGCAACTATCTCCCCAGGACATTGGCGGCATTGTCGGACCAGACGCGTTCGGCAGATGCCGCCATTGGCATTGATACAGGTTCCACGGACAACTCATTGGACTTGCTCCGCGAGGCCTTTGGCCAGGGCAATGTCACCACCTTCCACCACGCGAAGTCCGGCTTCGGTGCAGCTGTGCAAGCAGGCCTGCAGGAACTGGCTCCGGCCAAGGCGGCGATTGACGACACCGCCAAGGAAGGCAGTAACGCCCGGGAAGCCGACTCCGTCAGGTGGATCTGGCTCCTGCATGATGACGCAGCTCCGGCGCCCGACGCGTTGGCGGAGCTTCTTCATGCCGTTGAACGTGCCCCTTCGGTTACCGTGGCCGGCTGCAAGCAGCTCGGGTGGAACAACAAACGGCATTTGGTGGACGTGGGGCTCTCGACCAGCCGCTGGGCCGAGCGCTTGACGTTGATTGACGCCGACGAAGTGGACCAGGGCCAATACGATGCCCGCACAGACACTTTCGCCGTGAATTCTGCCGGCATGTTGATTCGCCGGGACGTTTGGGAACAGCTGCAGGGCTTCGACCCCGCGCTGCCCGGCAGCGGCGATGACGTCGACTTCTGCTGGCGCAACTGGCTTTCAGGCAATCGCGTGGTGGTTGTCCCTAGCGCGAAGATGTTCCACGTGGAGCACCGACCCCACGGTCTGGGCACCTCCTCGGCCGCGCGCAAAGCCCAGATCCATATGCGGCTCAAGCACACACCCTGGTGGAATGTTCCGTTTCAAGCCGTTGGTGCTCTGTTCGGGGCCGTAGTTCGCTTGTTGCTGAGCATCCTGGTCAAGGAACCGGGCTACGGCTTCTCCCAATTCACATCCACCGTCGCTGCGTTGGCCCGCCCCCGGGCCATAGCGAAGGGCCGCCGGGTTGCCGCCAGGACGCGTCGTGTCCACCGGTCCGTGGTTCGTGGCCTGCAAACGCCCACCCGTGAGGTCCGCGCCAACAGGCGGTCCTTGTTGGAGGCAATCCGCCCCAGTGACGAAACCCCGGCTGTTTCGGACCTGCTGGCGCCCGAACCCAGCGGCGATGCTGCTGACGACTTCGCGGCGCTGGCCACCAACGAACGTGGCTGGGTAGGAACCGGCGCTGTTGCGGCAGCCTTGGTAGCCCTCGCCGCAGCACTCGTGGGCTTGCTGGGCCTGCTTCGCTCCGGCATTGTGGCCGGCGGGGGGCTCCTTCCTTTGTCCACATCACCCGGTGACATTTGGTCCAACGCTTCGACCTGGTGGATTTCCCTCGGCGCAGGACTTCCCGGGCATGGCGACCCCTTCGGCTACGTCCTCTGGCTGTTGTCGCTCTTCGGTGGCGGCGACGGCAATGCGGCCATGGCATGGCTCCTGATCCTGGCCATGCCCCTGTCCGGCATAGGGGCATGGTTCGCCGCCGGTGCCCTGACCACCAAGCGACGCTTCCGTACCGTAGCCGCCTTGGCATGGGCCGGCGCGCCTGCACTCCTTATCTCCATCAACGAAGGCCGCGTCGGTGCCTTGGTGGCACACATGATGATGCCGCTGCTTCTTCTGGCCCTGTTGCGTGCCTCCGGATCCGCCATAGGGCAGGGGCATTCGCCTGCCGGCACGGCATTGAGCAGGCGGCCCACGCCGATTACGGGCAAGCCGGGCATCAATGGAACACCGTCGTGGACGGCCGCCGCTGCTGCCGGCCTGGCGATGGCCGTTGTCACAGCCTCTGCACCATCGTTGCTGGGCCCAATCGCCGTTGCCGTGATTCTCGCCGCGGTTGTCCTGGGACAACGGGGCAAAACACTGTGGTGGTCGCTTTTGCCCACTGTTGCCTTGTTCCTACCTTTCGGGCTCTCCGTACTCGACAGGCCGCGCTCGTTGCTCGCCGACCCGGGACTGCCACTCACCTTTGCGGCGGCGCCGTTGTGGCAGCAGCTTCTCGGTCAGCCGTTGGCGTTCGACATCGACGGCGGCATCACCGGTCTGCCGTTCTTTGGCCCTGGCGCTGTGCCCTGGGCTTTGTTGCTGGCTCTGCTGGTCAGCGCTCCAGTCCTGATCCTCGCCATAACGGCCTTGTTCCTGCCCGGGAGGCGCACCGCACTGGCCAGGGTCTTCTGGCTGGCCGCGTTGGCCACCCTGGCGAGTGGCTGGTTGGTGGGGCATGTGGCCACAGGGGTCAACAACAACGTGATTGTTGGACCGTTTACCGGCCCGGCCGTCTCGGCAGCAGGCATGGTGCTGCTCGGTGCTGCCGTCATCGGTGCCGACAAGCTATTTGCCGCGCCGCGAAGGACCCCGGATTCCGCCCGTCGGACGCTACCGGTCCGGCATGCCGCGTCTGTAGTGGTCATGACGCTCCTTCTCGGAGGCCCGCTGGCAGGCATGGGTGCCTGGGCAGTCCAGAATGTCCTCCAGCCCTCACCGGCGCCGGGGGCGACCACAGCGCCAAAGGCTACCGAGCCGGCGTCGAGCCTGGGCTCCGAACGCCAGGTCTGGCCGGTGGATTACGGCACCCTGCCTGCCACCGCCGTCGACCGCGGACAGGGCCCCGAGCGCACGCGGACGCTGGTCATCACCAGTGGCGAGCAGGGGGCCTTCACGTCGTCCCTGATGCGGGGCGCCGGTACTACTTTGGACAGCCTGTCCACCATCGCCTCCGCCAGGACCATCATCGGTGCCCCTGGGCGCGAGGAAATCGCCGACGATGACGCTGCCACCGCGTCCCTCCGCAGGGCCGTGGCCACCATCGTGGCAAGCACAGGGGTTGACCCCCGTGCCGACCTGGAACAGCTGGGTGCCGGCTTCGTGGTCCTCAAGGCCGCGGATAGCGCAGCCCAGCTGACTGCCAGCAGGATCGACGCCGTCCCGGGGCTCGTTGCTGTCGGCCAGACCGACGCCGGATGGCTGTGGCGCGTCACGCCGAGGAACCAGCCTGCGGCAACTGCCGCGGATACGACGCACCGTGTGCGGATTGTGGACTCCCAAGGCGCGATGGTGGGTTCGCTGCCCTCCGAGGAGGTCTCCGTGGACGCTGCCGTGCCCGCAGGCGACGATGGCCGCAAGGTGGTCCTGGCCGAGCGGTCCGATCCAGGGTGGGCCGCGTGGGTGGATGGCCGCCAGCTGAAAGCCACCACTTCCGGATGGTCGCAGGCCTTCGAACTCCCAGCCAGTGGAGGCGACCTGGAGATCCGCTACACCAACCCCTGGGCCCTGTGGGTCGGGATCCTGCAGGCCGTGGTGATCGGATTGACGGTCCTGTTGGCCGTTCCGATGCCCGCACGCCGCACGCGCACCGGCATGTCGAGGGACGAAGTCTCCCTCCGTAAGGAGTACAGCAGTGTCTGAGGACCAGAAGCAGCCGCTCGACGCGAAAACGTCCCGCAGCGCCAGCAAAGGCTCCCGGAGCTCCAACAGGGGCGTTATCACGGGGGTCCTCTCCGCCGTGGCAATCCTGGCGGCAGGTGGAGGCGCTGTTGCCGCTGCGTCGATGGTGCCCGAGCCCTCCGGCGGAATAACCATGGACCTACGGCAAGCGGACGTCCCAGCGGGCCGTGCCTTGGGTGTTTGCCCGGAACCGGCGAGGCTGGTGAACGGGACCGTTGTGGGAACTGATGCCGACTTCAGCCCTGTCTCCACAACTGCAGCCAGCGCCCTCAACGCCGTGGTGCTGAGCAACCCGGCGGGTACAGTTCCCGGAAGCAAGGTGACCTCGCTGGGCGGCGATGCGGTGGAAGAAATAGCGAAGGCTCCCACCAGCACCCCCACCCCAACGGCAGGACCACCCGTGCTGGCCGCCGGAGTGGCCTCCGTGAGTCCGGTGACGTCGCCAACAGTGGTGACGGCCGATCCTGTGGGGAACGAACAGGCGTCCCTGGCGGCCAACCTCAGTTACTCCGCCACCGACGGCGACCTCCGCGGACTGGCCTCTGCCCAGTGCCAGCCATCGGGAAATGACGCATGGCTGGTGGGAGCAAACACATCAGTTGGCCGTACCGCCGTGCTGAACCTGAGTAACGCCTCCGAAACTCCAGCCACAGTCAACCTTGAGCTCTTTGGCAGCCAGGGCCAGATTCAGGCGCCCGGTGCACGCGGCCTGTTGGTGGCTCCTGGAACCACCCGATCCGTGAACCTGGCAGGGCTTGCCCCCGGTGAGACACAACTGGCCGTCCACGTGCGCAGCACCGGCGGCCCGGTGGCCGGAACCATCCAACAGAGCGTGCTGCGCGGCCTCGCTCCCGGCGGCGTTGAGTACTTGTCACCCGGTGCCGGGCCGTCCAACCAGCAGGTGATGTCCGGCGTCGATATCCAGGACCCGGCGGCCACCAAGGCACTTGCCGGCAAGTCCGGCTTCTCGGACGCTGTACCAGCCCTCCAAATCGCCGTCCCTGGATCCACCGATGCTGTGGTGCAGGTCAGTCTTTACGGCTCCAATGGTGAACGCAAAATTCCCAACGGGGGAGTGGTGACAGTCAAGGGCGGAACGGTGGCCACCATGAACCTCGATGGCATTCCGGCAGGCAGCTATACGGTCAAGGCCACATCCGACGTGTCGTTCGTGGCATCAACCCGCGTAACCCGTGGAGCCAAGGCTGAGGAGGCAACCGACTTTGCCTGGTCACCGGCCTCGGCCCGCCTCGGCAGCCAACACCTCGTGGCGGTTCCCCGGGACGGCCTAAGGTTCCTGAGCTTCGGCGTACCCGAAGGCCGCGGCACGGTCACCTACGCTCCTGTGACGGCTGATGGGAAAGTCGGCAAAGCCGTGGACGTCGATATGTCCGGAGGGACCACATCCATGATTGAACTTCCGGCAAAATCCGGGGACGCGCTCATAGCGGGCTACGTGGTGTCCGCATCTGGTGATCCGGTGTATGGCGCGCTTGTCCTCGGCAAGGAGGGCCGGGCCGATGTCTCGGTCGTGGCAATCCAGGACGCGGCCGCAGGCCTCGAGAAAGTTCCGGTGTCGGTGGGCTACTAATCCACTGGGGCGGACCGCCCGAGTGGGTTGCCGCCGTCGTTATTGATATCGACGGCGGTACACCGGGTCCAGGGTCTCCGGCGGTACGCCGAGCATTTCGGCGGTGTACTCCACCACGACGTCGTGGACAAGATCCTGCAGTTCCTCGCGAGTCGCGGACCCTTGTTCCACCACCCGACGATAAACCGTGATCATGGGGGCCTCGCCACGACCGCCCGGTGTGTAAGAGCCCATGGGGGCGGCGTTCCCGGCAGCGACGAGTTGCTCCAAGTTGGGCGGAATTTCATCCACGGCAAAGAGGACGCCATCCAACTGCTTGCCCCACATGTCCTGGAGCCGCTCCGCAGAGTCCAGCACCATGTCGTCGAAGCGCTCTGAGCGTGTCCGGAAGCCGGGAAGATTAGGGAGCATCAGTTCTCCGCGCAGTCCGCGTCCGTGCCGATTGCGCCGGCGCCGACGAAAGCCCCGCACGCTCGAATCGGCATGTTGCTCCACCTGATCGCCATCGGCGTCAGTCCACCGGATGGTGAACCCGGGAACATGTGGCTGTGACTGCATATATCGACTTTAGTCGCGAGGAACCGCCAGCGCGACATCTCTGCCGGTACCGCGCCGCGGATGTTGCTGCAGCCGTTGACGCCGCATGTTGTTGGTGGGCCACGGACGCCCAATGCACGAAGTAGGTGCCAAGTGGCGCTAATCTGGGATGTTGTGGGTGCTATTCGTCAGTGTTCAAGGTCAGCCTGCCGCCAGTCTGCGGTGGCCACTTTGACGTACGTGTACGCAGAGTCAACCGCAGTCCTCGGTCCGCTCGCCACGTATGCGGAACCCCATGCCTACGACCTTTGTTCGCAACATGCGGAAAGCCTGACGGTTCCGCGGGGCTGGGAAGTCCTTCGCCTGGCGATGCCCACCACTCCGCCCGAGCCCGGGCCGGATGACCTGCTGGCACTTGCCAATGCCGTCCGTGAGGCAGCCTCCGCTGCGCCGGAGACACCTGCCCGGCACAGCCATGCTCAGATGGAGCCGCCCGCCGGCGTCGAGGGAACCCGCCGCGGCCACTTGCGAATCCTCCGCGAACCGTCGTAGCCAGCCCGTCCGGGAGGCTGCGTTCGGCAGCGGGACGCAAATCGTCGCGGTGATCCAAACGGGATGATGGTGCGCGGTAGGCTGGAATCTGCAGATAAATCCGCCAGCGGCGCCACGCCGGCGCCACCCAGGGAGCATCATTCATGCCAAAGGTCAGTCCTGAACTGTTGTCCATCCTGCGCTGCCCCGTGACGGGTTCACCGCTGGTCCAGGAGGGCGAGGAGCTGGTCTCCACCGCTGCCACTGCGGACGGTGAAAAGCTCCGCTACACGATCGAGGACGGCATTCCGCTGCTCCTGCCTCCGGAACTGCTGGCGGCGGCCAATGCCGCCACCTCCGGCCAGCACGATTCCAAGGCCTAAACACTTCTGTTTCCCAAACTCGCACGGTACTCCTAAGGATTTCCATGACTTTTGACTTCAAAGTGGCCGACATCACCCTTGCGGAGGCAGGCCGCCACCAGATCCGTCTCGCCGAACACGAAATGCCGGGCCTCATGTCGCTCCGGGCAGAGTTCGGCGCCTCGCAGCCGTTGAAGGGCGCGCGGATCGCCGGTTCGCTCCACATGACCGTGCAAACAGCCGTCCTCATCGAAACCCTCACCGCGCTGGGCGCGGAGGTTCGCTGGGCATCCTGCAACATCTTCTCCACCCAGGACGAAGCCGCTGCCGCCGTCGTCGTCGGCAAGGGCACGCCGGAAGACCCGCAGGGTGTGCCGGTCTTCGCCTGGAAGGGCGAAACCCTGGAGGAATATTGGTGGACTGCGGAGCAGATCCTCACCTGGCCCGGCGCCGACGCCAACCCGGAGTTGGGTCCCAACATGATTCTCGACGACGGCGGCGACGCCACGCTGCTGCTGCACAAGGGCGTCGAGTTCGAAGCCGCTGGTGCCGTTCCGGCCGCCACTGAGGAAGATCCCGAGGAGTACGTCCTTATCCTGGACCTCCTGCGCAGGACCCTCGCCGCAGATCCGCAGAAGTGGACGCGACTGGCTGCCCGCATTGAGGGCGTCACGGAGGAAACCACCACGGGTGTCCACCGCCTGTACCAGCTCGCCGAGCAGGGCAAGCTGCTGTTCCCGGCCATCAATGTCAACGACTCCGTCACCAAGAGCAAGTTCGACAACAAGTACGGCATCCGCCATTCCCTGCCGGACGGCATCAACAGGGCCACCGACGTCCTCATGGGCGGCAAGGTCGCCGTCGTCTGTGGTTATGGCGACGTTGGCAAGGGCGCCGCAGAGGCGCTGCGGGGCCAGGGCTCCCGAGTGATCGTCACCGAGATCGACCCCATCTGTGCCCTGCAGGCCGCGATGGACGGTTACCAGGTGGCGAAGCTCGAATCAGTGCTGGCGCAAGGTGACATCTTCGTCACCACCACGGGCAATAAGGACGTCATCATGGCCGAGCACATGCTCGGGATGAAGAACAAGGCGATTGTGGGCAACATCGGGCACTTCGACAACGAGATCGACATCGCAGGGCTCGCGAAGATCCCCGGCGTCCAGAAGGTGGAAATCAAGCCGCAGGTCCACGAGTGGGTCTTTGAAGCCGGCACGGATTCCGAGCGGTCCATCATCGTGCTGTCCGAAGGCCGTTTGCTGAACCTTGGTAATGCCACGGGACACCCGTCGTTTGTGATGAGCAACTCGTTCGCCAACCAGACCATCGCTCAGATCGAGCTCTGGACCAAGAAGGACCAGCCGGCAGGTGAGCGCGAGTACCAGAACGAGGTCTACGTTCTTCCCAAGATATTGGACGAGAAAGTGGCTCGCCTGCACCTGGACGCCCTGGGCGTCGAGCTGACGGAACTGAGCAAGGACCAAGCCGACTATCTGGACCTGGATGTGGCAGGCCCCTACAAGCCGGAGCACTACCGCTACTAGCAGCCCCGCGAAACCCAAAACGATGGCGAAAGGCCGGACGCGCGAGAAGCGTGGCCGGCCTTTCGGCTAGAATTGGGTGTTCAGTATTGCTTGCCGGGGGACAGGAAGACGGGAACCATGACGGAAGTCGCCAAACGGAAGACGGGCAAGATCCTTGCCATCATAGGGATCTGTGCCGCCATTGCCGTGGGCGGAATCGGAGTGGCCACGGTGCCGGGACTCCTCGCCGGCTCCACGCAGAGTGCAACGGAAAACCCGTCACCGGCTCCCACCGTGGAGGCGAAGCCCGTGGAGCTGGGCATCACCCCCCTGGACGGTGCAGTGGAATGGAACCCGGTGGTGGGTCCTCAAATCAAAGCGGTCAACGGCAAAGTCAAGGACGTCGTGCTGACTCCCGTTGGCGGCGGCACGCCCGTTCAAGGCAAGACCAGCCCTGATGGCAGCACGTGGACCACGCTGGAAGTACTGAAGTTCAAGACCCAGTACAACTACTCCTTCACCGTGGTGGATACCGCGGGGAAGGAAACCAAGAAGACCCAGACCTTCACTACAGTTTCTGCCGCCTACGAGGCCGACGCTTCCATTTACCCGCGCAACGGCACCACAGCAGGCTCCGGCCAACCGATCGAGATCAACTTCAGTGAGCCGGTAGTGGACAAGGCCGCCATGGAGAAGCGCGTCGCCATTACCGTGTCTTCCGGCCAGCCGGTGGCCTGGCACTGGTACTCGGACAAGAAGGTCCGGATCCGCCCTGAGGCGTTCTGGGCTTCCGGAACCACCGTCACCGTCGACATGAAGCTCCTGGGCGTCAACTTTGGCAACAACATGATCGGCAACGCGGACGTGGTCTCCACCTTCACCACCGGTCCCCAGCGCGTGGCTGTGGTGGACGACAACACCAAGACCATGAACGTGTACTCCGATGGCCAACTGGTGCACACTGCGCCTGTGTCACTCGGCGGCGAAGACTGGCTTTCGCCGACGGGCTACGCAGTGATCATGGAGCAGGAACGGCATTCCAACTTCAACGCCGGGACCATTGGGCTCAAGCCTGGCGACAAAGGATATTACCCGCCCCTGGTGGTTGAGTACGCCAACCGTTTGACGTGGTCCGGCGTGTACGTGCATCAGGCCCTTGAAGCTGCCTGGAGTTCCATTGGCGTGGCCAACGTTTCCCACGGCTGCGTAGGCCTGCTCCCGAAGGACGCCGCCTGGTTCTTCAACAACATGAAAACCGGCGACGTTGTCCAGATCCTGAACACAGGCGCCCCTCCCGTAGAACCTTTGGAGGGCTTCGGGGATTGGAACATCCCCTGGGCGAGCTACGCCCAGCGGTAGTCCTGCTGTTAAGATCGTTGCAGTGATTATTTCCTGCGCGCTTTGACCCAAACCCTGTGTGCTGACCCTGCGTTGGCCCTCCATTTTGTGCTGCCATCTTTGGTGATTCCGGGTGTCCCGCCGGGGAACCCGCTGACGGGTTCCCCGGCTCCTTCCACCGGACCCTCTTTCATCACCTGGAGCACACATGACCATTTCACCCACCCTTCGCCCGGACTGCGGCAACTGTTTTGCCCTTTGCTGCACCGCCCTCGGATTCGCCCGCTCGGTTGACTTCGCGATCGACAAACCGGCAGCCACGCCCTGCCCGAACATGGCCGAGGACTTTTCCTGCGCCATCCACCAAAGCCTGAGGCCCCGTGGTTTTCGAGGCTGCACGGACTTTGACTGCTTCGGCGCGGGCCAAGTGGTGTCCCAACACACCTTCGAAGGAACCAGCTGGACTCAGGACCCCTCGACGAAGTCCTCGATGTTCGCCGTGTTCAAGATGGTGAGGCAACTCCACGAGATGCTCTGGTATTTGGTCGAAGCCCAGCAACGCACCTTCGATCCTGACCTCGCAGTGGCCGCGGGGCACCTGTCCGATCACATAGCAGCCACCGCCCAAGGTGACGCCTCCGCAATTCTGGGTGCCGACGTCGAAACCTTGCACAGCGAGGTCCGGCACCTCCTGATGGAGGTCAGCGAAGAACTGCGAGCCTCCTATGGAGCCGAGGACCAGCAGACTCCCGACGGCGGCCCCCGGGACGGCGAACTGAGTGGCGCCGACCTCATGGGTGCCGACCTTGCGAACCGCCGACTGTGCGGAGTCGACCTCCGCGGTGCCTACTTGATCGGAGCGCGGCTGAGGGGCAGCGACCTTACCGCGGCGGACCTCCTGGGCGCCGACCTCCGAGGAGCACAACTCCACGGTGCGGACCTTTCAAGGGCCCTCTATTTGACCAATTCCCAGGTCAACTCCGCCGAAGGCGACCCCAACACACTCCTGCCCCCGCGTATAGCGAGGCCGTCTCATTGGACGTAGAACGGGGAGGTTGGTGCGAGGTTCAGGCCTCGGTAAACGGCAACTTCCGCAACCGTTCGCCGACGGTCGCGTTCCTCTGCTCCGCCTGCCGCAGGCGGGCGAGTTCGCGGTTGCGCCGTTCCCCGAGGACGGCACCGATGTAATCCTCGGGGATAGTCCACGCCGGCGGGGGAGGGGCCACGTACCGGGCGAGTTCCGATGCCAGGGAAGCAGCCATGTTGACGCGCGACGCCGGCGCCATGAGATAGGCCTGCTGCACGAAGGTTCCTGCCCGGCGGGCGGTGGCGTCCGGGACCCTGCCGATGTCTGCCATAGCCACCCATGATTGCAGATAGTGGGGTGCCACCGGCATGATGCGGGGCTTTGACGGTACGCGTTGGCGGAGTGAATAGGTGCCGGCAACGATGTCGCCGAGGCGTTTGGACTTGTCGTTGAACAGCGCTACGCCGATCGCCAGGCCGCCGAAGGTCATGTAGATCTCCAGGAAACCGATGAGTCCGCGGATGACGGCATGCCGGAAGCGGATGGAACCGCCGTCGTCGCGCACAATGCGCAATCCTGTGGCGAGCTTGCCCAGGGACCGTCCGCGGGTGAGTGTCTCGACGGTTACGGGAACGATGACGACGGAGAAAACGATGCTGCTGAGGACGAGGGCCTGGATGGCGGAATCGTCAAGGTCGCGGGAGGCGGCGCTGATCAGGATGATGAGGAGGATGGCGAGGAGAACCTGGGAGATGACGTCGAGGATGAGCCCCAGTGCCCGGGCCGCAAAAGACGCGGGGCGCAGCTCAAGGACCACTGCCTCGCCTGTGATGATCGAACTCATGCCAGCCCCCATGCTTCGCAAACTCCGCGGGCGTTCGGCGGGCCCGCACCAACGAGTCTAGCGGCGGTTCAGGCCCCGCGGGTGGAGACAAGCGCTAGGGTGGTGGCGTGGACATCGATGCCTTCTCGGCCGTACATGGGGACAAATGGTCGCGGCTGCACTTCCTGGCGCACAAGCGCCGACTCACGGGAGCCGAGGCGGACGAACTGCTGCGCCTGTACCAAGCGGTGTCCGGTCATTTGTCCTTGATCCGTTCGGTGGCTCCGGAAAGTGGGATGTCGGCCTCCCTGTCCGCGGCGTTGGCCCAGGCCCGGACCAGGTTCACCGGGGCACGTTCGAACTTCATGGAGGATTTGGCGCGGTTCTTCGTCATTTCCCTGCCAGCCGCCTTTTATCGCATCCGATGGTTGACCCTGTGGTGTGGGCTGGCTTTCGTCGTGGTGGCTGGAGCGTATGCCCTGTGGATCGGTACCTCACCGGAGGCGCTACGGGCGGTGGCCAGCGAAGCCAAAGTGCAGCAGTACGTGGAGGAAGACTTCATTGACTACTACTCGGAGAATCCTGCGGCCTCGTTCGCTGGTGCCGTATGGACCAACAACGCCTGGATTTCTGCCCAAGCCGTGGCGTTCGGCATCACCGGATTCTGGGTACCGTTCATCCTCTTCATGAACGCGCAGAGCTTGGGGCTGGCAGCAGGTCTATTCCTTGCCACAGGGAAGATGGATGTTTTCTTCAGCTACATCCTCCCTCACGGCCTGATGGAGCTCACCGCCGTGTTTATTGCCTGCGCGGCGGGGCTGAAGATTTTTTGGGCCATGGTTCGGCCTGGTCCGCGAACCCGGCTGCAGGCGGTGGCTGATGAAGGGCGTTCCCTGATCACGGTTGCCTTGGGGCTGGTGCTGGTCCTGCTCATCTCGGGGATTGTGGAAGGCTTCGTGACACCCAGCCAGCTACCCGTGTGGGCCAAGATCACGATAGGTGCCTTGGTGTTGGCCGCTTACTGGGCCTATACATTGATTCTCGGTGGCAGGGCGGCCCGCGCCGGAGTCACTGGGGACCTGGATGCCAACGACGCCGGATACCGCAGCATCGCGGCCTAGAGCTTACAGTTGCGTTTCGATCTGGTCGCAGCCGGGGTGGCACCGCGTGTCTGCGTAAAGCCGGGCGGTAGGCTCGAATGCAGACAAGAGAGCCGGCAGCAAGCAATCGCCGGTGGATGCCTACGGAAGTGAACCCGCTGTGAGCGACAAGAGCCCAAAACCACAAGAACCGGACACGGATCTCCACGAGGACCCCAACGAACCGGCCTTCGACTGGATGAAGCCTAAGACGTCCAGCGGTGCTTCTGCGGCTACGCCTGCCACTAGCGCTACGCCTGCCACTACCGCTACGCCTGCCACGGGCCAGCCGGAAAGCCGCGCCGACCGGAAGGCCGCCGAAGCAGCCGACGTCGAGGCCGAGCCGCCGCTGTTCGCTGACACACTCGCAGGCGCTTCGACGGACAAGCAGCCCTCACACTATTCGGAACCCCTGCCGACGTCGGCGCTTCAGGTCCGTCCGCCCGAAGACGAAGTAGCCCGCCGCAATGCAGAACGCGAGCAAGCAGCCAAGGTAAAACCGATCGGTCCCCGGATCTTCCAGGTAATGTTGGCCGTTTTCTACCCGGTGATCCTCTTGGTGCTGGCCGTTCGTGCGGTGACCAGTCCGCTGTTCCTTTGGGTGGAATACAACCGTCCGGGTTTCCCCGGCGACGGTTACGGTTTCAATACCGATGACCGCATGACCTACGGTTCCTACGCTGTGGACTACCTGAGCAACTGGGCAGGTCCCCGATACCTGGGCGGCTTGGTCAATCAGGACGGGGCCAAGCTGTTCAAAGACAGCGAAGTCTCGCACATGGCCGACGTCAAGCTCGTCATTCTGTCGTCATTCGGCGCCGGGCTGCTGCTCATCATCCTCAGCATCATCGCCATCATGTACCTGCGTAAGCGGAGCAACGGCGGAGTACGTCGCGGTCTTTTTGCCGGCTCCATCGTGACGCTGTTGATCATCATTGGCCTCGCCGTCCTGGCAGTACTGAGCTGGCAGCAGTTCTTCACCGAGTTCCACCGGATCTTCTTTGCCAACGGCACGTGGACGTTCTCACTGGAGGACACTCTCATCCGACTCTTCCCGGGGCAATTCTGGGTTGATGCGGGCATCGTGATCGGCGCCCTGGTGTTCCTCGCAGCGACTGTGACGTTCATCCTCACCTGGCCCACGCGGAAGCGCCGGGGGCTGGCGTCCCAGCAGGAGCCCGAGCAGGCTGAAACGTCCGCGAAGCAAGCCGACGAGGAGCCCGAAGCGGCTGACATCCGCCAAGAGGCGACCGAATCCCGCCGTTAGGACACGGCCGAACGGACACGAAGCCGCGTATCTCGGCCTGTGTCCGTTCCGGGGTTACTGAGCCATCGCGAAGGCCATTTTGATCCTGAAGTGGCGAAGGCCGAATCCTGCGGAGTAGACGGGGGACTTGGCCGGGATAGTGAGCAAGGACAAGGCCGCCAGCATGGCGACTTGAAAGCTCCAGATCCCCAGGAACAGCGCGATGCCCGTGTGGAGCGAAACGCCAAGAGCAAACCAGAGCAGCCGGTACCTGACAGGCGTCAGCAACGTCACTGCCAGGAGCAGCTCGATCAGGAGTGCACCCCACGACATGGCGAGGGATATCACCGGGTTATCCGTCAGCAGGGCAAAGGCATCCTTGAGGGCTCCGGAGGGGCCGAAGAAACCCGAGCCGATGTAGTAGAGGGCCGAGCCCTCTGCCCACTCGGTCTGAAACATCTTTCCGGTCATGGAGTAGAAATACAACACCGAGACTTGGATTTTCAGGGCGGCCAGGGAAACAACAGCAATGCCGGCCCGGTGTTGCAGGCACCAGGATCCGGCCCTGGCCCGCGACCAGTGGTTCAGTCGTGGATCCGTGAGGCAGATCGGAACCAACAGCAGTGCCAGGTTTGACGTAATCTGGTCCCCGCCGTCCGGGATTGAGATACCCGTTGCCACGCTGAAGGCCACCCACGCATGCAGGACCCCCGTGAGCTGGGGCAAGACCCCGGAAATCACCAGCAACAGGATGACAACGCCGAGTGCCTTGGCGAGGCCGAGCTGCTCATGCGGAATGACACAGAACAGGCCGAACGATTCAACTCCGCGGCAGAGTGGATAGTTGCCTACGCCAAGAACTGGCCGGAATAGTGCGTCGTTGCTCGTGAAAATCAACGTCAGCAGGGTGCCTACAGCCAGAACGCTCCGCATCATGCCCATGAAGGGCGACCAGACCACGGACAGCGTGATTCGCGGAATCACCACGATGGTTGAGAGCTTATTGGCCATTGCAGTCCACACGCAGCTTGATGACCTTGTCTGCCTTTTCCCTCATTGGCGTTTGGTGCCTGAATGACCAGGGCACGGGAGTGGTCTGTACGAGTACGACATCACCGCAAAGCGTGGGGGAGGCAACGGTATTGGTAACGACCGCCGAGGGTGTGTCATGCACGAGTTCCGCGCATTCCTGTAGGACCGGACTGGAGCAATCCATCCAATTCCCGGCCCCGGACCCACCGGATATCAAGGCGACCTCAACGCCTTGGGCGCGGCCTTCCCGGCTGACACCAAAGAGGTTCTCCACCCGGGTAGTTGGAAGTTTGCTCAGCGACGTAAAGGAGCCGTTGGCATTTTCGCGGTACGGAGCAACGGAAGGATCGCGGGGCGACTTGGAAAAGAAGGCCCACCCTTGAGGCATGGCTGACACGGCGTTTGGTTTCACTTGGTCAAAGTAGGGCAGCGTCAGGATCGTTGAAGGAATTGACGACAAAATGGAGTACGTCCCCAGGACCAGGAGGCCAACTACGGGGGCCAGCACATGAAGGGGGCTTACTTGCGGTCCCTTTGAGGGTGTCCATCCAGCAGCGGGGACACCCTCAACGGTGTGTACGGAGGTCATGTATGGGGCCGGGATCAATCCTGCGACAGGGCCGCTGTGAACTGGGAGATGCTGTTCTCGCTCTCCAGTTGTGAACCCGCGGTGCCCGCGGAGGGCCAGAAGGCCACTTTGGCGTACACCACCACGACGGCGGCAGCGGCAACAGAGACGTTGACGCCCACTGCGTAGTTGACGGCCGCGGCGACATCCCATACTGCTGCGGCCCAAATGAAGACAGGGACGGCCGCCAAGGGGTTTGCGGTGTCTGACTTTGCCAGTGCCGTAACCTGCTGCGGTTCAGACTTCAGGAGGTCCGTCATGATCTTCTGAACTTGCTTGAATTTCGCATCAACCCGCAGGACATCGCCACTGGTGAGGGCTGCGTGGAAGGTGGCGAAGAATTGAGGACTCTTGGCTTCGATGGCAGACACCACCGCGTCTGCTGCCTGGACTTGTCCCTCTTGGTTGGCTGCGGACTGCGCGAATTCTTCGTAGGAACCATCGTTCAGCTTTTCCCGGACTTCAGCTACCTGTGGTCCGACGCCAAAGTAGATTGCCTTGAAAAGCCCTTTGCCTTCGGACGTGGCATCCTTCACTACATGCCGCGTGACGGCGTGGGTTTGCGGGGGTGCTGCCGAGGCGACTCCGCTTGAGCCCAAGGCGATGGCCGCGGTCAGTGCCACAGCTCCTGCTGACAGGGGCCAGGTTCGTTTCGACAATTGGTTCTCCTCTTTTAGTGGTTTGCTTCGGTCAGAACACGAATGAGCTGTTCAGGGCGGTCCGTGCTGGCGATGACGGTCTTACCGCTTTTCATCTCGATATTGATCTCGGGACCGCCGACGAGGTACCCGACCATGCCGGGCCCCATGTATCGGAATCCGTACCCACTGGGACCGGCCGCGTTGTCCGTGGTCAACGTCGCGATTTCATCCCTGGGCAATGTCCGTTTGAAGATGTCGCAGAAGGCGATCACGACGTTCTGCGAGTCGACCTTGACGGTGACAGTCATGAAGGCGATGAATGAACCAGCTGCGGTGGTGACCAGCGGTGCGAAGAGCACTTCCGGTGTGTTCTTCAGGACGATCAGCACGAACAGCACCGGGCCCAGCGCAACCATCGTGAAACCCGCAATTCGCGGTATCAAGGTAGCCCGGACACGCGAGTAGTAGAGAGCCGGTGTCGGTATGCCTGATGGTGTTGCCATGAGTTCCCCTTTGAACGTGTGGTTCGTGAGGAAAACGCTACGTGGACAACAACGGCACCTAGGCAGGGACCGGCCTATCTAGGTGGTGATTATGGCCGAATTAGGTGCTGGATAGGTAGCACTAGGTGGTGATTAGAGGCGGCCTAGGTGGAGGGACTACTTCTCGAAAAGTTTTTCCACAACTGAAGAGAAATCGCCAACCACAGCTGCCCGCTTGAGCTTGAGCGACGGCGTCAGGTGTCCGGATTCGACGCTGAGCTCCGCCGTGATGAAGGCAAACTTCTTGATCGACTCAGCTGCGGAGACGAGCTTGTTGGCCTCATCCACGGCCGACTGGACGGCCGCCCTCACCCGGTCGTCGCCAGCGGCTTCCTTGAGGGTCAGGTCGCCGTACTTGTTCTGCTCGCACCAATCGGCCAAGCCGTCGGGATCGAGGCTCACCAGTGCCGCGACGAAGGGGCGGCCATCGCCCACCACTACTGCCTGACCCACCAAGGGGTGTTCGCGCAGCTTCTCTTCCAACGGACCAGGAGCCACATTCTTGCCCCCGGCTGTCACCAAGAGGTCCTTCTTCCGGCCTGTGATGGTCAGGAAGCCGTCGGCGTCGAGTTCGCCCAGGTCGCCGGTGCGGAAGAACCCGTCCACGAAGGCGGCCTCATTAGCTGCGTCATTGTGGTGATATCCCTTGAAGACGCCGATGCCCTTGACCAGGACCTCGCCATCCTGAGCAACCCGGATGGTGGTTCCGGGGAGGGGAATGCCAACAGTGCCGATGCGGGACATGCTGGGCGTATTGACGGTGCAGGGCGCCGTGGTTTCCGTCAGGCCATAGCCCTCCAGCACGGGGACACCGGCGCCGTGGAAGAAGTGGTTGTCCCGCAGGCTGAGGGGGCTGGCCCCGGAAACCGTGTAGCCCACATTACCGCCGAACACCTCCCGCACCTTGGGATACAGGAGCTTGTTGAACGTGGTGTGCTTGAGTCCCAACAACCAACCCGGACCGGTCCCTTGGCCACGCGCGGCGAGATCCATCGCCGTCGAATATTCCACAGCGGTTGCGGAGGCCGCCGAGAAGAGCGCGGACTTCCCGCTCATGGCCGCTTTGTGGTCGGCTCCTGCGTAGACCTTCTCGAAGATGCGGGGGACCGCCAGAAGGAACGTGGGCTTGAACGAGCCCAGGTCCGCCATCAGTCCGCTGGCGCCCGCACTGTGACCGAGTGTGATGCCTGCGGTGAGGCAAACAACCTGGACCGCCCTGGCAAGGACATGGGCCAGTGGCAGGAACATCAGCGTGCGTGCGCCCTGCTGCATGAGCAGTTCGGGGAGGAACGGGATAACGTTGCGGGCTACGAGGACAAAGTTGCCATGGGTGATTTCGCAGCCCTTGGGCTTGCCAGTGGTTCCAGACGTGTAGACGATCGAGGCGACGTCAGCCAGGTTCGCAGCGCTGCGTTGCCGCTCCAGTTCGGCGTCCATAATGCCGATTCCGACGGCGGAGACGCTGGTCAGGTTGGGGGCGTCGCCGTCGTGTTCCATCCGGACAATAGTCACGGGGTCGTCGCCAAGTTCCGTGGACTGGTCCACCAAGGTATGGACCAGACCGGCCTTCGCAGCGTCCTCCACGAAGATGCGCCTGGCTCCGGAATCGGCCAGGATCCACTCAATCTGGCTCGCGGACGACGTCTCATAGATGGGTACGGTGACACCGCCGGCCATCCAGATGGCGAAATCGACCAGCGTCCATTCGAAGCTTGAACGGGAGAGTACCGCCACCGGATCGCCGGGGTTGAGGCCGCCGGCGATCAGGCCCTTGGCCAAGGCGGTGACGTCGGCAAGGAACCTGGCTGCGGAAACGTTAAGCCAACCGTTGGCCGTCTTGTGGGCATAGAGGATGCCGAACGGATCCTTGGCGCAGCGTTCCAGGAGGAGGTCCGTCACGTTGGTGTTCGGGTCGGCCTCGACCAGAAGCTCCGTGCTTGCTTCCCTCACAACTCGCTCACTTCCTGTACGGCTCTTTTGTTCCTAGATCCACGATGGCATCCACATTCTCATCCGCCACTCCTGGTAGCTGATCACTTCAGCCGTCAGCACCGGATAGAAGAAGGCCGTTGCCAGGACGGCCAGCACCAGGACAAGGCCCACGACGTAGAGACCGGACCGCCTCCGCCACGGTGGATCGCTGCTGCGGCCGAGCACCAACCCCAACACGTAGGTCAGGCCAAGCACCAGGAACGGCTCGAAGGACACCGCGTAAAAGATAAACATGGTGCGTTCCGGGTACATGAACCAAGGAAGATAACCCGCGGCTACTCCGGCCAGAATCGCACCGGCGCGCCAGTCCCTGCGGCCTGCCCACCAGAACAGCAGGATGACCAAAGCGATGGTCCCGCCCCACCACACCACTGGATTTCCCACGGGAAGGATGGCCGAGGAACAGGTCTCTACGACACAGCCGGCGGCGCCCTCTTTGGGGGACTGATAGTAGAACGACGTGGGACGGCCCATGAGCAGCCAGGTCCACGGGCTGGATTCGTAGGGGTGGTCCGAGCTGAGGCCCTGATGGAACTTGTACGCCTCAAGGTGGTAATGCGCCAGGGACCGTACCGAGTTGGGCAGCCAGTCCCAGCCCGGCGCTGGGTTGGTGGCCGCCCATTGACGGTAATAAGCGTCCTTTGAGAGGAACCAGCCTGTCCAAGTGGCGACGTACGTAACAGCGGCAACCGGAATGATGGTCACGAAGGCGGGCAAGCCGTCCTTGATGATGGCCGCGCTGAACCAACTACGGATGCCGGCTACCCGGCGCGCGCTGATGTCCCACAGGACCGTCATGAGGCCGAAGGCGGCCACGAAGAACAACGCTGACCACTTGGTGCCTACAGCCAGGCCAAGGCAGAGGCCTGCCACGAGTCGCCACCATCGCATTCCAAGCCACGGTCCGGCCACCAGTTGGGTGGGTGAGGGGCGGCCTCCCGGGGAAGCAGCCGCTTGAGCGGCGAGCCTGGAAGCAAGACGACGGCGGCCGTCGTCGCGGTCCAACAACAGGGCGCCGAAAGCGGCGAGGATCCACAACGCAAGGAAGACGTCCAACAAGGACGTCCTCGACAACACCAGATGGTGCCCGTCGATGGCGAGCAGCACGCCCGCCACGACACCGAGCGTATGCGAGCGGAACAGTTTCAGGGCGATGAGGGACACCAGGAAGACGGTGAGCGTGCCCGCCAACGCAGCACCGAAGCGCCAGCCGAAGGGATTGTCCCCGCCAAACAGCCACATCCCGAACGCGATCATCCACTTGCCCACGGGAGGGTGGACTACATACTCCGGAGTGTTGAGGAGGACATCCGGGTTGCCGGCATTGAAGGAGTCGTTGGCCTTGGCGGGCCAGCTGCGTTCGTAGCCGCTCACCAGGTAGGAGTAGGCGTCCTTGACGTAATACGTTTCATCGAACACGAGGCTGTGCGGAGCTTCGAGCCGGAAGAACCGGAGAATTCCCCCCAGGATTGCCGTGATGGTGGGGATCAACCAGAACCACAAGCGCAACGATGCCGGGTAGTCGCGCCAGCTCTGGATCCCGCCGATCAGGCGGGTCCTCAGCGCTTCGGCGGTGAAGGCCTCGGCCGGCCGGGCGATCCAACTGTGGCGTTCCAAACCCCGGCCCGGCAGCAGTCCGGAGGCACCTTCATTGCCTGAGTTCCGTCGCGCAAGAGGCCCCATGCCGCTTTTCGGGTCCACGCCCGTCTGCCGGGCGCTGGCATCCGCTGCGTCTACGGCCTCAGCAGGTGCGGGAGACGCCGGAGGATTGCCGGAAGCGGCGGCAGAAACGGGCGACGGGTTCACCCGCCCATGCTACCTGCCGATCTTTGCTGCAGCGTTGAACCCCGCGCGGCATTAGGCTTGGCAGGTGGACGAACAACGCAACACCCAGGACGAGACCTCCTTCAGCGATGACATGGAAGAGGCGACTCCTGCAGGAAGTCCCGATTCCGCCGCCACCACCGGAGTCGGCAGGATCGTGCTGGCGGCCACCCCCATCGGTAACGTGGGCGACGCATCCTCGCGTCTGGTGGAACTGCTGGCGACATCCGACATCGTGGCTGCAGAAGACACCCGCCGGTTGCACCGGCTCGTCACGGCGCTTGGTGTTGAGGTCTCTGGACGCGTCATCAGCTATCACGAACATAATGAGGTAGCCAAGACCGGTGAACTCCTGGACTATGTACGCGCCGGTAAGACCATCCTCATGGTCAGCGATGCGGGAATGCCTGCGGTCTCGGATCCGGGGTTCCGCCTGGTGGAGGGGGCAGTGGCGGCCGGACTGACGGTGACCGCCGTACCCGGCCCGTCCGCAGTCCTGACGGCCCTGGCTCTCTCCGGGTTGCCGACGGACCGTTTTTGTTTTGAAGGGTTCCTGCCGCGCAAATCGGGGGATCGGAACTCACGCCTCGCCGATCTAGCCGGTGAACGCCGCACCATGGTGTTCTTCGAGGCGCCACATCGGCTCGAAGTGATGCTGCGTGCCCTGCATGAGCGCTTCGGTGCCGACCGCCGCGTAGCGGTCTGCCGCGAACTGACCAAGACCTATGAGGAAGTCATCCGCGGTACCCTGCGGGAACTTTTGGAGTGGGCTGAAAACAATGAAGTCCGCGGCGAAATTGCCGTGGTGGTGGGTGGTGCGCCTGAACAGGCACCCGGCAAGCCGGAAGACCATGTGGCGGCGGTGAACGAACTCATTTCGCAAGGCATCCGGTTGAAGGAAGCCGTGGCAGCAGTGGCCGACGACGCCCGTGTCAGCAAGCGGGAGCTGTACTCCGCCGTCCTGGCGGCACGCTGACGGAGGCTGTGCAGGTGCACAAATTGGCGATCACTTGGCAGTGCGTGAAGGCGTAGACACTGCTTCTCGCGGGGCAGTACCGTGGCAGTAATTCAAGCCACTTCCGGCAACGAACCCCAGTGGTGCAATTCTCCAAAGCACCCAAGACGAAGGAGTCGCCATGACTGTCACGGTTGAACGCGAAAGCGAACTGCTGGCTTCCGTCCCCACCGGCCTGCTGATCAACGGTCAGTGGCGCCCGGCCGGATCCGGAAAGACCTTTGATGTTGAGGACCCTGCCACGGGCAAGGTCCTGCTCAGCATCTCCGACGCTGGCGCTGAAGACGGCGCCGCCGCCCTCGACGCCGCCGCTGCCGCCCAGGCTGACTGGGCCCGCACCGCGCCGCGCGAACGTGGCGAAATTCTGCGCCGCGCCTTCGAGCTCGTCACCGAACGCGCCGAAGACTTCGCACTGCTCATGACCCTCGAAATGGGCAAGCCCCTCGCCGAAGCCCGCGGTGAGGTCACCTACGGTGCCGAGTTCCTGCGCTGGTTCTCGGAGGAAGCCGTCCGCGTGTCCGGCCGCTACTCCGCAGCTCCGGACGGCAAGAACCGCCTCCTCGTCCAGAAGAAGCCCGTGGGTCCCTGCCTGCTGATCACCCCGTGGAACTTCCCGCTCGCCATGGCCACCCGCAAGGTAGCCCCCGCCGTCGCCGCTGGTTGCACCATGGTGCTCAAGCCCGCCAACCTGACCCCGCTGACCAGCCTGCTGTTCGCCCAGGTCATGCAGGAAGCAGGCCTCCCCGCTGGTGTCCTGAACGTCATCCAGACCTCCACCGCCGGTGCCGTCACGGGCCCGCTGATCAAGGACGACCGGCTCCGCAAGATCTCCTTCACCGGCTCCACCCCGGTGGGCCAGGCACTGATCCGCGAAGCCGCGGACAAGGTCCTGCGCACCTCCATGGAACTCGGTGGAAACGCCCCGTTCGTCGTCTTCGAAGACGCCGACCTGGACAAGGCCGTTGAAGGCGCCATCGCCGCGAAGATGCGCAACATGGGCGAGGCCTGCACCGCAGCGAACCGCTTCATCGTGCACGAATCCATCGCGGATTCCTTCGCGGAGAAGTTCGCCGCCAAGATCGGTTCCCTCACCACGGCCCGCGGTACCGAGGCAGAATCCAAGGTGGGACCGTTGATCGACGGCAAGGCCCGCGACGGCGTTCACGCCCTGGTCACTGAAGCCGTGGAAGGCGGCGCGACCGCCGTCACCGGTGGTGCGCACGTGGATGGCCCCGGCTACTTCTACCAGCCCACCGTGCTGAAGAACGTCGCCGCCGACGCCCGCATCCTGCAGGAAGAAATCTTCGGACCGGTAGCGCCGATCATCACCTTCTCCACCGAAGACGACGCCGTTCGCCTGGCGAACAACACCGAATACGGCCTGGTTGCCTACGTCTTCACCAAGGACCTCAACCGCGGCCTGCGTATCAGCGAACGCCTCGAGACCGGCATGCTGGGCCTCAACGCAGGCGTCATTTCCAATGCCGCCGCACCGTTCGGTGGCGTCAAGCAGTCCGGCCTGGGCCGCGAAGGCGGCTCGGAAGGCATCGAAGAGTACCTGTACACCCAGTACGTAGGTATCGCGGACCCGTACGCCGACTAGGCTGCGCAGGCTCCAGTCCGCCGCTCTCGCAACAAGAACGGCAGACAAACGCAAGGGCCCGGCTCCGGAACCACAAGTTCCGGAGCCGGGCCCTTCGCTGTCCCCTTAGCGGCGTTGCGGCAGCAACCCTCGGAGCGCCCGCCACCCTCGGGCCACTGCCCGTCCTGCTGTTCTTGCCAATGTTCCAACCGCCCGGAAAGGCGCACCGAGGGCATGGACCCAACGCTGCATCATCGACGGCGGCAACCAGTCCGCACGGAAGCGCACCAGCCAGCGTGCATTATTCCGCAATGCTTCGCGGACGACGGCGATGCGGGCCGCCGCTGCCGGTGCCACCGCTGCTTGGCGACCATAGCGTTGCCGTTCGAAGTCCGAGGTGAGGGAGGCAACCGCGGCGTGAGCGGCGTCGTCGATTCCTCCTATGTCTCCCAAGGCGGTGCTTGAGCGAAGCCTGGCGGAGAAGTGCCGCGGGGTCTCGCTGGGCGCGGACGGTACGCCGTAGTCGGTGGCCAGGTCCTGCAACTCCGCCCACGCCAGCTCCGGGGCAGGATCCGTGAAACCGGGGGCTCCGGGCTCGGCTTCATCCGGCGGTTTCCGGTTCAGGCGGCGCCGCCGCAGGACCGTCCTGCTGAGCCTTGGGGACCAAAGGAATCCAACGAGGAGCAACACCCCGGCTGCCGTGGCACCTATCGCGGGGAGCGGGTTCACGCTGGCGGAACCGGCGGCTGGCGTCTCGACTCCCGGGATCGGTACAGGAGCAGTTGCGGGCGGCGCCGGAGTGGTCAGGACCTCTTTCTCATCCGCGTTGGTGCTCAGGTTGCCGGCTACGGAGCTTTCCGTGGCGTATTCGGGAACAACGCCCCGTGAAGGCGTGGGCTCAAAGGGAACCCAACCGAGCCCTTCAAAGTACAGCTCAGGCCACGCGTGCGCATCACGTGCGTCTACCTCGTACTCCGGGAACGAACCCTGGCCCACCAAGGCAACCGACTCGCCGGTGAGGCGACCTGGGGCATAGCCCACGGCGATTCGGCTGGGGATGCCTTCGGCCCTTGCCATGACGGCCATGGCGGAGGAGAAGTGGACGCAGTAACCGCTCTTCACTGCCAGGAAGTCAGCCAGGACGGAGAGGCCATTGCCGTCGTAGCCATTCTGCACAGGCGCCTGCAGGGAGTATGTGAACTCGGCGGAACGCAGGTATTTCTGGATCGCCAGGGCCTTGGCGTAGTTGCTGCCCGCCGAGGCCGTCACTGTGTCGGCCGTCTGGCGGACGATGTCCGGCAAGCTGCCGGGAATCCTCAGGAAGTCCTCCGAGATGCCGCTCGGGGCGGTCGTGGCTTGGGACAACGCCTGCGCCGTGACCTTGGGAGCGGCAGAGAAGACCACGTACCGCTGGGCACGGGTGGTGGTCTCCGTGCTCATGATGCTCAAGGTGGCCGGATCCCAGGTCCAGCGTCCGTTGAGGCCGTTCACCGATGCTGGCGCGAACGGAGCCGGGAGGTACGGGCTGGTGAACAGCCCCGCATTGACGGACGTGACGGCATTGACCACTTCACCCTGGACGGCGTACCCCGTCTCGATCCTGTCGGCACCTACGCGCCGCTCTGCCGCACGGTCGTCAGGGGCCCAGGTTTCGCCGTCGAAGTGGTCAATGGTCACGGACCTCAAATACACGGGCGCGCTGGAGCTCGTGGCGTAGGTGATGCGGCCTGACCCTGTGGGACTGCGGAGGCTGTTGCCCAACGTGATCATGGGGTTGAGCCCGTTGGAAGTGCCCCACGGACTCAACCGGGAACCCTGCGGGAAGGTTCCGGTCTCGAAGCCTGGAATCGCCAAAGGGACCACCATGGTCAAGGCCAATGCCAGTCCGCCGGTTACCACCGATCGCCGGAACTGGCCGGCGCCCCGCCCGGAGCCGGACTGCAGCCGTGCGTCCGGCGCGAACCAATGGCTGCAGCCGAGAATGAGGAGATAGCCCACGGCCGCGCCAATGAACCCGGCCATTCCGACGCTCTGGGGTTTGATGGTGGCCGGAACCACCATGACGGCAAGGAGCCCAATGCCGCTTGCCGCCGGCATCGCCAGGGGCACGGCCAAAGCGTCGATCAAGATCACCAGTAGGCCCAGGCAGGCGCACATCACGAAGACGATCCCTGCGTTCGGTGCCACCGGGGCGCTCTCGGACACGACTGTTTCTGCCGCCCGCTTGATCAGGCGGCCGACGGCGGTAAAGGTCCCCGTGGTGGGGATGAAGCCCGCCAGGCTGTCCTGGCGGGCGAAGATGAAGCTAAGCACACCCGCGAGAGTGGCAAAGGACCCCAGGGTGGCAAGGAGCGGTTGGGCGCGGACGGCCCTGAGGATGGCCAGCGCCAGCGACACCGCAACTACCGTGGTGATCAGGGGCATGAACCATGCCCAGCCCCTGAGGACGCCGTTCAGGGACAACGCGGCGCCCAGCACCGCCAATGCGATGGATCCCGCCATGACCCATGGGTAGGGCCCTGGTCCTGGCGCTTGCGGGCGCCGGGGACTCTCGGGTTGGTCCCGTGCGGCGCCACCGGCCGCAGCGGTTGCTTCGGGCGTGCCCCGGTGGGATGTAGCGGTCATCGTGGCACCGCCGCTCCGCGCCGTACGTCCATCGCAGCTCCTGCCGCGGCCACGATGCCACCCTCATCGAATGCCGACCAAGCCGCCGTCAGGTGGGTTTTGGACGTCACTGCGGCCACCCGCCAGCCCGCGATGCGGAGGATCTCCAGCACATCATCGTTATTTCGTGAAGCGTCCGTCACCACCAAGGCGAAAGCGTTGGCGCCATAGGCTGCCGCGGGTGCCAAGGCCTTGGCTTCGGCGAGCGTCATGTTTCCCACCAGCGCCAGGAGGGGACCTCGCAAACGGTGAGCCGAGAGCTTATCCATGAGGTGGTCGTCAAAAGCTGAGTCGGCAGTGTCCCCTTGCGCGCCGGGGTCCCGGTGCTCGCCGCCATGTTGCTCGGACCGGTGATGTTCAGCCCTTGCGTGCCGGGGGCCGCTGAGCTCTATGGCGGCCAGTCCTTCTGCGATGGCCTGCAAGCCACCCGCACCGGAGAACTCCTCCGTGTCCGGCTCCGGTGCAGAACGCGACCGGAGGAACGCAGGGTTGCCAAAGGCGTCAAGGACCCGGAGAGAGTAATTCCATTCCGCCAAGTGGGCAGTGACGGACATGGCGGCCGTGACAATCCACTCGAAATTGGGACTGGTCACCAGGTCCGAGTCTTCGTCGTGGCTGCCGAACACTGACCCCGCTCCGGCAGCGAAGGCGGTAAAACGTTGGTCCAGTATGAGGGTGGCTTCCGGCGTGGTCACCGATTCTTCCTGGCGCACCATGAGTTGCCCGTGACGTGCCGTGGCCGCCCAATGTACGCGGCGCATGGGATCTCCGTGCCGGTATTCGCGGGTCATGATGTCGTCATCACTGGGGTTCGCGCGGATGCGCGTTGCCGTCACACCGTCGTTGCCGCGCGCTCCCGCCAGGCCCGTGACGGGAAGTTCGACGGCGGCCGGCGTCACGGTGAGGATGTCGCCGTCGTCGATTGAATGCCGGCGCAGCGACAAACCGAAGGGATCACTGAACTCCGCAGTCACCGGACCAATCCGGAACTGTCCCCGCTTCCCCGAGCGCAAATGGTACTCGTAGCGGCTGGTGCCGCCGGAGGCGGATCGCGCCGGGAAACGGAAAGCGGGTGGCTCGCCAAATCGGGGAGGCAATTGCTCCTCCATGATCACGTGTCCCGTGGAATACGAAGAGCGCGCAACGGCCAAGCGGACAGTGGTGGTACTTGCTGTTTCCACAGTGGACGGATTGAACTCCCGGTACACCTGGAATTTTGGTTTGAGTACGCGGACACCGGCCAGGGAGACCAGTGGCAGGAGGAGCAACAGCACAGCCAGCGTCAGGAGGTCGCGCCTGCCCATGACGTAGGCACACCCCAGGGAAAGCGCCCCGGCCGCCAGCAGTCCCCAGCCACGGTTGGTGAACAAGTGCTTGGGAAGCCGATCCACGAGTGCCATTAGCTGCCTGCCTCCTAAACGGCGTGCCTGTCCCTGCGCCACGCACCGGGCGGTTCCTGGGCAACCGGCAGGGAGGCAAGGATGCCCCGAAGGATGCTCTGCGGGGTATCGCCCGAGCTTGCTGCTTTGCGGTCCAGGATGATGCGGTGGGCGAGCACCGATTCGGCCACGTCCACCACATCATCCGGGAGAACGAAATCACGGCCATCCAGTGCGGCTGTGGCCTTGGCCGCCCGCAACAACTGCAGCAAGGACCGGGGACTTGCGCCCAGGCGGAGCCGTGCGCTGTCGCGGGTGGCACGGCCGATGGCCACCGTGTACTCCTTGATGGCAGTGGACACATATACCTGCTGGACCGTGGAGACCATTGCAGCAACGTCGCTGGCCGTGACCACCGGAGTCACCTTGACCAGTGGCGAGGACGCCTGGTGCGTCTCCAGCATCTCGATCTCGGCGTCCTTGTCCGGGTAGCCCATGGAAATTCTCGCCATGAAACGGTCGCGCTGGGCCTCGGGCAACGGATACGTGCCCTCCATTTCAATGGGGTTCTGGGTCGCTACCACCATGAACGGCAACCCCAGTTGGTACGAATGTCCATCCACCGTGACCTGGTGTTCCTCCATGCATTCAAGGAGGGCGGACTGGGTCTTGGCCGAAGCCCGATTGATTTCATCGCCGATCACGATGTTCGCAAACACTGCTCCGGGGCGGAACTCGAACTGCCGGGAGGACTGGTTGTAGATGGACACACCGGTCACATCGGAGGGCAGCAGGTCCGGGGTGAACTGGATGCGGGAGACCGTACAGTCCACCGTCCTTGCCAGGGTCTTGGCCAGAAGGGTCTTTCCAACGCCGGGAACGTCCTCCAGCAGAAGATGGCCTTGGGCGAGCAGGACGGTGAGCGCGAGCTTGGCAGCCTCCGCTTTCCCGTCGATGACCTTGTTGATGGAACCGAGGATGCGCTCGCTGGCATCATGGAACCGTTCCGCGTCCATAACCTGCGGCTTGTGCCCGTTGAGTCCGGCGCCATCCCGTGGCAGCGCGGTGTAAGCCTCGCCCTGGAGAGGGGAGGGTTCAACGGTGACTTGTCGCTTGGACTCCATGAAATGCCCTTCAGCCGTGGCCACGGTGGCAACAAAACTCCCGGTGTTGGCCGCCTGTCCGTTCCAGACTACCCAGCAATTGGCCCTAGCTGACATAGTGCTCCGGGGAATTTATGTGCCAAGTGGAATTTATCGCGGCCGGGGGAGGACCACGGTCCGAATAAAGTGGAAGCATGTGCAATTCCCTCGCCCCTGCTCCGTACCGTGCGTCATCAGGCGCAACAGAAGAAACAGATTCCCGCAGGGAATACCCGCCGGCACCTGAGCCACTGCCCGTGCCGGTGATGGATAACCACACCCACCTGGACTTCCGGCACGGCCTGCTGGAGGTCTCCGTTCGGGATGCGATGGACTCGGCGGAGGCCGTGGGCGTGCAGGGGGCCGTGCAGGTGGGCTGCGACCTCGAATCCTCCCGTTTCACCGTGCAGGCCGTGGACGCTGATCCGCGACTCCTTGGCGCCGTGGCGATCCACCCCAACGACGCGCCGGTTTATGCAGGCCGCGGGGAGCTGGAATCGGCGCTCGCCGAGATCGAAGAACTGGCAGCCCACCCGCGTATCCGCGCCATCGGCGAAACCGGGTTGGACTTCTTCCGTACCCACGGCGACGGCCTGGTGCATCAGCGATACTCCTTCCGTCGCCACATTGACATCGCCAAGCGGCTGGGGCTGACCTTGCAGATCCACGACCGTGACGCTCACGACGACGTGGTCCAGGTACTGCGGGAAGAGGGAGCGCCCGAGCGCGTCGTTTTTCATTGCTTCTCCGGGGATGAGGAACTGGCCCGGATCTGCAACCGGAATGGTTGGTACATGTCCTTCGCTGGGACCATGACCTTCAAGAACGCGGGAAATCTTCGCGGAGCACTCGCCATCGCCGAGCCTGCCAGGGTCCTGGTGGAAACCGATTCGCCGTTCCTGACGCCGCACCCATACCGTGGCCGGCCGAACGCGAGCTACATGGTTCCCTACACGGTTCGATCCATGGCGGAAGTGACAGGAGACGACCTTTCCGAACTCTGTTCACGACTGGCTGACAACACGCTGCAGGCCTACGGATCCTGGGGCTAGAGAGGCTTTGACGGTTCCCCGGCCGCCCTTGGCGTGGATACCGGGTATGCAGAAATCTTGGTTGGTTTATAACGGATCGGTTACTGTGTTAAACAAGTAGCCGGGGTCGGGGAAGGCCTGCGGACAACTGGTTCGGTTAATTCCGGACCCATCAGTTGAATGTATTTTGGCGGCGCAGATGCCGGCAGCAAGAGTGGGACCAGGCTTTACGGCCTGGCCCCTCAGTTTTGCGGCTGGCATTACCTTTGTGCTTTTCCCCGTGCCCGGATGGTCTGAGAGTTATGGGCAATCGTGATCAAGTTCTTCACAACGGATGGCAAGTTCAGCTTCCTCAAAGTTGGTGCCCAGTTGCTGGTTGTCGCAGCGCTGGTGGTGGGTGTTGTCGCCTTTGTGGGCAACAACAAGACAGTCACCCTCAACGTTGATGGCAAGGTGAGCTCCGTCCAGACCTTTGGCGGCACCGTTGACCAAGTGGTCAAGGCAGCCAAAGTGGAACTGAAGGACTCCGACCGCATTTCGCCCGCCCTCGACGCCCGCGTTGAAAACGGCTCCGTGGTGAACATCAACCTTGCCAAGGCCGTGTCCATCGAGTTGGACGGCGCCCGGAAGACCGTCAACACGACTGCCCCTGACGTAGCCGGCCTGGTGAGTGAACTCGGCGTCGCCAGTTCCTCCGAAGTTTCCCAGCCGAAGGAAGCTTCGCTGGAAGTGACCGGTTCCTTCGTCTCCATCTCCACGCCCAAGACCATCAGCGTGGTGGCCGACGGCAAGGACACCAGCACCACCACGACGGCGGCCGATGTCGCCACCGTCCTCAAGGACGCAGGCATCACCGTGGGCGCCAATGACCGCATCTCCCAGCCCGGGAACGCTCCCGTCATCCAGGACATGGTGATCAAGGTCTCCCGCGTGGACACCAGCAAGACCGCCGAGGCCACTGAAGAAGTGCCGTTCGAAAGCGTCAAGACCGAAACCGCCGAACTCTTCAAGGGCGAAGAGAAGGTAACCCAAAAGGGTGTAGCCGGGTCCTTGGTCAAGAGCTTCAAGCTGGTCCTCGTTGACGGACGCGAAGCTTCCCGCACGCTGGTCTCCAGCAACGTGACCACCAAGCCGGTATCCGAAAAGGTCAGCGTCGGCACTAAGGCACGCCCCGCAGCTACGCCCACCAAGGCAGCTGCAGCGGCCAGCAGCGGCCCCACGGGCGCCCCGAACGAAGCCATGTGGGACAGGATCGCCCAGTGCGAATCGGGTGGAAACTGGTCCATCAACACGGGTAACGGGTACTACGGTGGGCTGCAATTCTCCAGCCCCACCTGGCTCGCCAACGGTGGCGGAGCGTACGCTCCCAACGCCAGCCTCGCCTCCAAAGCACAGCAGATCGATATCGCCAACCGCCTCTACGCCAAGAACGGCCTCCGCGACTGGGGCTGCGCGCACGCAGCCTGACCCCGCACAGGCGATACGATACCTAGGTGACTGAACCGAATTCCGAACCCGCCGCCGTCGCGCCTTTGCTGGGCGCCACAGACATCCGACGGCTTGCCGAGGAAATCGGTGTACGCCCCACGAAGACCTTGGGGCAGAACTTTGTGATTGACGGCAACACGATCCGCAGGATCGTGGCGGCTGCCAATATCGACGCCGGCGAAACCGTCCTGGAGGTCGGTCCGGGGCTGGGTTCCTTGACGCTCGGTTTGCTGGACGCAGCCAAAACCGTGGTGGCGGTGGAGATCGACCCCGTGCTGGCCGAAAAGCTGCCCGAAACCGTGCGTACATGGCGGCCCGAGGCGGAAGACAACTTCCACCTGGTCCTGTCGGACGCCATGAAGGTGACGGAATTGCCTGTGCCTCCCACTGCGTTGGTGGCCAACCTGCCCTACAACGTGGCCGTTCCGGTGGTCCTGCACCTCTTGCAGCATTTCCCCAGCCTCCAGCATGGCCTGGTCATGGTGCAGGATGAGGTGGCCGACCGCCTTGCTGCAACTCCTGGTTCCAAGATCTACGGCGTGCCGTCGGTTAAGGCGGCTTGGTACGGACACATGCGCAAGGCAGGTGTCATTGGCATGAACGTTTTCTGGCCGGCACCGAAGATCCACTCGGGGCTCGTGGCGTTCACCCGCCACGATCCGCCCGAAACCCACGCCACCCGCGAGCAGGTTTTTGCCGTTATCGATGCCGCCTTCGCCCAGCGTCGGAAAACCCTTCGGGCCGCACTGGCCGGTTGGGCCGGAAGCGCTGCAGAGGCCGAGCGGTGCCTTGTTGCTGCAGGCGTCGACCCGACGGCGCGCGGCGAGGTCCTGGACATCTCTGCCTACGTCAAGATCGCCGAAGCCCGCCACCCCGTGGACGCATGAACCCGGGCACCCGCAAGCCAAGCAGCCTCCCCTTCGTGGGGGAGCGCTTTCATGCCCGGACGGTCCGGGTCAAAGCTCCCGGGAAGGTCAACGTCTCCCTGAGCGTCGGGCCGCTCCGGCCTGACGGTTACCACTCGGTGGCCAGCGTCTACCTTGCCGTTTCCCTGTACGAGGAAGTGGCGGCCACCAGCACCGAGGCTGAAGGAATTACCGTCAGCATCAGCCCCGACAGCACGCTGGACCTGGACGGCGTCGACATCCCGTTGGACGAGCGCAACCTCGCCTACAAGGCCGCAGCCATCATGGCGGAGATGTCCGAGAAACCAACCGGGGTGCACCTCGAAATCACCAAGCGCGTGCCGGTGTCCGGCGGCATGGGCGGGGGCTCGGCAGACGCCGCAGCAACCCTGCTTGCCTGCGATGCCCTGTGGAACAGTGGTCTGTCCCGCGAAGAATTAGCTCATCTGGCAGCCGAGCTGGGTGCCGACGTGCCGTTCTCGCTCCTGGGTGGCACCGCCGTCGGGCTTGGCGTGGGTGACAAACTGTCGCCCGCCTTGGCCAAGGCGCAAACGGATTGGGTCCTTGTCTTCGCAGACTACGGACTCTCGACACCCGAAGTCTTCCGCACCCTTGATGGACTCCGTGATTCCGAAGGCGTGGAAATTCCCGAGCCCGTGGACGTGGATCCCACCATCCTCCAGGCACTACGCAACGGCGATCCCGAGACTCTGAGCCGGGTGCTCATCAATGACCTCCAGCGCGCTTCCATCACCTTGGCGCCGCAACTCCGTGACACGATCGGACTTGGCGAAGCGCGGGGCGCCCTGGCCGGCATGGTGTCCGGCTCCGGTCCAACCATCGCGCTGCTGGCCAGGGATTCCGTGGCTGCCAGCGTTCTTGCAGATGAGTTGACGCACCGTGGCCACACAGCCCTGGCGGTGCACGGCCCGGTGCCGGGCGCCCGGATCATCTCCGATACCCTCCTTTAGTACCTCCCGCATTCCAGCCTGAGAAAGTAGTACCCATTGGCCCACCTGCTTGGCGGCGAAAACCTCACCGTTTCGTTCGCGACCCGCACTGTCCTCGACGGCGTTACCCTCGGCTTGGAGGATGGCGACCGCATCGGCATGGTGGGCCGCAATGGCGACGGTAAGTCGACCCTCATGCGCCTCCTGGCCCTCCGGTCCACCCCGGATTCGGGCCGCGTCACCAAACGTGGTGACGTCAACGTCGGCTACTTGGACCAAGGCGACGTACTCGACGGCGACCTGACCGTTGGCGCTGCGATTGTGGGCGACCGCGCGGATCACGAATGGGCGGCCAACGCCAAGATCCGCGAAGTCATGGGTGGCCTTGTGGGCGACGTCGATTGGCACGCCAACGTCCATGCTCTCTCCGGCGGACAGAAACGCCGCGTTGCGCTGGCCAAGCTCCTCATCGAAGACCACGACGTCATCATGCTGGACGAACCCACCAACCACCTCGACGTCGAAGGCGTCGCCTGGCTGGCCCGGCACCTGAAGACACGCTGGCGCGCCAACCAGGGCGCGTTCCTGGTGGTCACCCACGACCGCTGGTTCCTCGATGAAGTCTGCAATTACACCTGGGAAGTCCACGACGCCATGGTGGACATGTTCGACGGCGGATACGCCGCCTACGTCCTGGCGCGCGCCGAGCGGGACCGCATGGCCGCCGTCGTCGAAGGTAAACGCCAGCAGCTGGTCAAAAAGGAACTTGCCTGGCTGAGGCGCGGCGCGCCTGCCCGTACCGCCAAGCCGAAATTCCGCATCGAAGCCGCCAACGACCTCATCGCAGACGTGCCGGATCCTCGTGACTCGGTAGCGCTCAGCAAGATGGCCACGGCCCGGTTGGGCAAGGACGTGCTGGACCTAGAAAACGTGACGTTGGACTTCCAAGGCGGCGAGGACGGCCAAAAGCTGTTCAACAACATCACTCTGCGACTTGCCCCGGGCGAACGACTCGGGCTGGTCGGCGTCAACGGAGCCGGCAAGTCCACCCTCCTGAAACTGCTCAACGGTGAGATCCAGCCGACCTCCGGCAAGGTAAAGCGCGGCAAGACCGTGGTCACCGCCGTGCTCACGCAGGACGTCAAAGAGCTGGACGACGTCTCGGATTTGCGCGTAATCGAAGTCATCGAGCGCGAAAAGCGGTCCTTCAGCGTGGGCGGGAAGGAATTCACCGCCGGACAGCTGGTGGAACAGCTCGGCTTCACCAAGGAAAAGCAGTGGACCCCCGTCAGCGATCTCTCCGGTGGTGAGCGACGCCGACTCCAGCTCTTGCGCCTGCTGGTGGGGGAGCCCAACGTGCTCATGCTCGACGAACCCACCAATGACCTGGATACCGACACCCTTGCCGCCGTCGAAGACGTCCTGGACGGATGGCCCGGGACGCTCGTGGTGGTCAGCCACGACCGCTACCTCCTGGAACGCGTCACAGACAACCAGATGGCTTTGCTCGGCGATGGCAAACTCCGTGGCCTGCCCGGGGGTGTGGACCAGTACCTCGAACTGCGTGAAGCCGCCTTGGCGTCGGGCGCTGTTGGTGGGGGATCCGGTGCGCCGACTTCTGCCAGCGGCTCTTCTTCGCCCGCTGCCGCTCCGTCCGGTGCCAGTGAAGCCGAGAAGCGCGAAGCCCGCAAGGACCTCAACAGGATCGATCGTCAGCTTGGCAAGATCGCGCAGCAGGAGGAGAAACTCCACACGCAGATGGCAGCGAAGTCCGAATCCGGTGACTTCGATGCCCTGGGTGAGCTCAACGCCAAGCTGCAGGAGTTGCTGGAGGAGAAAGAGGGCCTCGAGCTCGAATGGCTGGAGGCCGCCGAAATCCTCGGCGAGTAGGGTAGGGGCTGCCAGCGCCGCTCCGCGACCCCCGGTTCCCGACGCTCTCTCACGTCCCGTCGGTTTTGGGGGTCGCTCTCTCACGTCCCGTCGGTTTTGGGGGTCGCTCTCTCACGTCCCGTCGGTTTTGGGAGTCGCTCTCTCACGTCCCGTCGGTTGACGACGCCGGCTCGTAGCCGATGAGCCAACGCAATCCGTGGCGATCGACTACTTGGCCGTCTGACGCACCCCACGGCTTCGGCTCAAGCGGGTCCAGAATTCGACCGTCGACTGCGAGCTTGTCGAACCATTCGTGGAGGACTGCGGGTTCGGCTGCTCCCAGCAACGAGAGCATGGCGCCTTCGATCTTGACGGCCTCTTCGCCATCCGCGGCATCCGATCCACCCAAGGAGACGATTCCGCTGAGGACTCCATGGGCGATGGCCTCGGGAGGCCCATCGGTACGTCCGAAGTCCCGGTACGAATGCAGTGAAAGTTCGCCTCCGAAGACTTCTGCGTAAAAGCCAAGAGCATCGCGAGCTGTGCCGGGAAAACTGATGTAGATCTGGGGCGCCGTCATGAGCAAAGCATACAAACTGACCGGTGCGTTAGGGATGTGAGCGAGCGTTGGGTGGGTGGGGGTGGGATGTGAGCGAGCGTTGGGTGGGTGGGGGTGGGATGTGAGCGAGCGTTGGATGTCACCCGGGGATTAGCTGTCGGAGCGGAGTTCGGGCTCCTTTTGCAACCCGGTCAGCCCGTTCCACGCCAGATTCACCAGGTGGGCGGCAACGGCCCTCTTGTCCGGCTGGCGGCTGTCGAGCCACCATTGGCCTGTCATCGCCACCATTCCGACGAGCATCTGTGCGTACATGGCACCGTCTGCAGCGCTGAAGCCCCGGCGCGCGAACTCGTCGGAGAGCAGGTGTTCCACCCGGGCAGTGACGTGCGAGAGCAGCGTCGAGAAGGCGCCTTCGGGCTGTGAGGGCGGGGCGTCCCGCATGAGGATCCGGAAGCCATCGGTCCGGTCTTCGATGTAGCCGAGGAGTGCCAAGGCGGCGCGTTCAACCAGGACGCGGGGCTTGGCCTCGGTGCTGAGTGCCTCGGTGATGGAGTCCAGGAGGATCCGGAATTCGGTCTCCACGACCTGCCGGTACAGCCCTTCCTTGGAGCCGAAATGTTCATAGATCACAGGCTTGGAAACCCCGGCAGCGGCGGCGATTTCCTCGATGGTGGTGCCATCCAAACCCCGCGCTGCAAAGAGTGCACGGCCAATGCCGATGAGCTGTGATTTTCGTTGCTGCCCGGTCATCCTGACTCGAGCTGCCGGAGCCGTGGGAGCGTGCTCGACGGGGTTGATGATGGCCGCCGTGCGGAGGAATTCAGTGCGCTTGCTCACATGACCATCATGCCCCAGGTGGCCGCAGGAGCGGGTGTTGGATGGGGGCAGTGGTGCGTCGGGGGACCGGTTCGGGTGGTCAAGTCGCGAAGCACGCAATGGTCATGGCAAACTAGATTCTTGTGTGTGCATCCCGGTGATCCGGGAAACCTTCAGGCCCTGCCGTCTGGGGGTGTGAATCATGCACGGTCCGCTCTGGTGTAATGGCAGCACCCCGGCCTTTGGAGCCGTGGAGTATAGGTTCGAATCCTATGGGCGGAACGGTCGGAAAATGCGCTCCACTCTGTACCTGGCAACGGTTGAAACGGTCCCTGGGTCCATTGATGGATGGCAGTATTCCGAAGCCGGGTTACCCGGGACATACCGAGCAAGGAGAGCCAGTACGTGAGCCCCGAATCCACCGGTCCCGCAGCGGTCATTGTTTTGGCTGCAGGCGCTGGAACGCGCATGAAGTCCCGGACCCCCAAGATTCTCCACGAAATCGGCGGACGCTCCATGGTGGGCCACGCTCTCCTCGCAGCCCGGTCCATCAATCCGTTGAAGCTGGCTCTGGTTGTCCGCCACGAGCGCGACCGGGTGGCCGAGCATGTCACGGCCCTGGACCCGGAAGCACTGATCGTTGACCAGGACGAGGTCCCCGGCACCGGGCGTGCGGTCCAGGTCGCCCTCAACGCGTTGGACGCCGGCGCGGAACTTTCCGGCACCGTGGTTGTTACGTACGGCGATGTCCCGCTGCTGACGGGCGATCTGCTCGGCGAGCTCGTCACCACCCACGAGGCTGAGGGCAACGCCGTCACGGTGCTCACCGCCGTCCTGGATGACGCCACCGGATACGGCCGGATCCTCCGCGCCGAAGACGGCACCGTCACGGGCATCCGCGAGCACAAGGACGCGAGCGAGGCTGAGCGAACCATCCGCGAGGTCAACTCCGGCATTTACGCCTTCGACGCTGCGGTGCTCCGGACCGCGCTGGCGAAGGTGACCACCGATAACGCCCAGGGTGAGATGTACCTGACGGACGTCCTCGGATTGGCGCGCGACGCTGCCGGCCGGGTTGCCGCCGTCGTGACTGAAGACCGCTGGCAGGTTGAAGGCGCCAACGACCGCATCCAGTTGTCGGCCCTCGGCGCCGAACACAACCGGCGCATCATCGAATCCTGGATGCGTGCCGGTGTGACCGTGGTGGACCCTTCCACCACCTGGATCGACTCCACCGTCACCCTTGACGAAGATGTCCGTTTGCTGCCCAACACCCAACTGCACGGTTCAACCACGGTGGCGCGCGACGCCGTCGTGGGTCCGGACACCACGCTGACCGACGTCAACGTGGGCGAGGGCGCCAAGGTGACCCGCACCCACGGTTCCGGTTCCACGATTGGTGCCAAGGCGAGCGTCGGCCCCTTCACGTACCTCCGCCCGGGCACTGTGCTGGGCGAGACCGGCAAGATCGGCGCGTTCTACGAGACCAAGAACGTCACCATCGGCCGCGGTTCCAAGCTCTCCCACCTGGGCTATGCCGGTGACGCCGAAATCGGTGAGGACACCAATATTGGTTGCGGCAACATCACAGCGAACTACGACGGCGAGAAGAAGCACCGTACGGTGATCGGCTCAGGCGTCCGCACCGGTTCCAACACGGTCTTCGTGGCTCCCGTCACCGTGGGCGACGGCGCTTACAGCGGTGCCGGGGCCGTCATCCGCAAGGATGTTCCCGCAGGTGCCCTCGCCCTCAGCCTGGCCGCGCAGCGGAACGTCGAAAGTTGGGTTACGGCCAACCGCCCGGGCACCGCTTCGGCGAAGCTGGCCGAGGCCGCACAGGAACTGGCCTCCGCCTCCACATCCTCACAATCCCCGGCAACCACAGAAGAGGGCAAATAGGCATGAGCGAAATTACCGCACACGGAGAGAAGAAGTTGATTCTCGCCGCCGGACGGGCGCATCCGGAGCTGGCGCAGGAAATCGCGAAGGAGCTGGAGACCGAGCTCCTGCCCATCGACGCCTACGACTTCGCCAATGGGGAAATCTATGTCCGTTCGGCCGAGAGCGTGCGAGGCACCGATGCCTTCGTCATCCAAGCCCACCCGGCCCCGCTGAATAACTGGCTCATGGAGCAGTTGATCATGATCGACTCGCTCAAGCGCGCCTCTGCCAAGAGGATCACGGTTGTTTCGCCGTTCTACCCGTACTCCCGCCAGGACAAGAAGGGCCGTGGCCGCGAGCCGATCTCCGCCCGCCTCGTCGCGGACCTCTACAAGACGGCCGGCGCGGACCGCATCATGTCCGTGGACCTGCACACCTCGCAGATCCAGGGCTTCTTCGATGGCCCGGTTGACCACTTGATGGCTATCCCGCTGCTGGCCGACTACATCCGCACCAAGGTTGAAGCCGACAACATCACGGTGGTTTCCCCCGACACCGGACGTGTCCGCGTTGCCGAGCAGTGGGCTGAGCGCCTGGGCGGTGCCCCGCTGGCGTTCGTGCACAAGAGCCGCGACCTCACCGTGCCCAACCAGGCTGTCTCCAAGACGGTCGTGGGCCAGGTTGAAGGCCGCACGTGTGTTCTGATCGACGACATGATCGATACCGGTGGAACCATCTCCGGCGCCGTCCAGGTGCTGAAGAACGCCGGTGCCAAGGACGTCATCATCGCCTGCACGCACGCCGTCTTCTCCGATCCCGCAGCCCAGCGCCTCGCCGATTCGGGTGCCCGCGAAGTTGTGGTCACCAATACCCTGCCGATCCCGGCCGAGAAGCGCTTCCCGTCACTGACGGTGTTGTCGATCGCACCGCTGATCGCCCGCGCCATCCGTGAAGTGTTCGACGACGGTTCGGTCACCAGCTTGTTCGACGGCAAAGCTTAGCCTCGGACTACTGAAGCGGAACGGGCCATCCGTCGCCTCCGGGCGTGCGGGTGGCCCGTTTTTATTGCCCGTTTTCAGAAACGGCGTGATCCGCTGCTAAACTCTTGGGGATACCTTGGCGAGGGAGAGCACATCCGGTCCGCATCAGTGGACCAGGGTTGCGGGTCTCCGTTATCGACTGGGTCTGCATCTCCTTCAACACAGGCGGAACGGCTGCTTAGCGGCCGCCCTCAGCCGGGCGTAGAAGGTCTCCAGACCTCCGCCCTTGCTGATAGACCAGCCCGGACTTTTCCGGGTGCCACAGTAATCAAGGAGTACACATGTCTGAGCAGAAGCTCACCGCAGAACTGCGCACCGAATTCGGCAAGGGTTTCGCCCGTCGCGCACGCATGGCCGGCCAGATCCCGGCTGTCATCTACGGCCACGGCGCAGAGCCGATCCACATCAACCTGCCGGGCCGCGCCACCACGCTGGCAGTTCGCGTTTCCAACGCCCTGCTCGCCATTGACGTCGACGGCGAGCAGCACCTGACGCTCGTCAAGGACATCCAGCGCGATCCCGTAAAGCAGATCATCGAGCACGTTGACCTCCAGACCGTGAAGGCCGGCGAGAAGGTTACCGTCGACATCGCCATCCACGTTTCCGGTGAAGTTGCTCCGGGTGCTGTTGCCAGCCTCGAAGCCACCACGGTTTCCCTCGAAGCCGAGGCAACCCACGTGCCCACCGCCGTCGAGGTCAACATCGAAGGCCGCAAGGCCGGCGAGAGCATCCACGCTTCCGACCTCGAGCTGCCGAAGGGTTCCACCCTGCTCACCGAAGGCGACACCCTGGTTGTCCGCATCGCTGAAGAGGCCGGCGCTGAAGAAGAAGAGACCACGGAAGCAGCTGCCGAGTAATCTTTTGATTGCTTGAGGCTGACGCCGTTGAGTGGCCGGGTCCCTTTCTGGGTCCCGGCCACTTTCCTTTGCCCCCGCCTCAAAGTCCCCGTTGGATCAACGAAGCCTCCCTAGGATGAGACCATGACTGACACCTGGCTGATCGTCGGCCTTGGCAACCCCGGCAATGAATACAGCAACAACCGCCACAATGTGGGCCAGATGGTGCTGGATGAGTTGGCCTCCCGCATGGGCGGCAAATTCAAGGTCCATAAAGCACGCGCCCAAGTGGTGGAGGGCCGCCTGGGCATTGGGGGTCCCCGTGTGGTGCTGGCCAAGCCCATGACGTACATGAACGTCTCGGGTGGTCCGGTTGCAGGCCTGTGCAAGTTCTTCGATATTGCCCCGGATCACGTGATCGCTGTCCACGACGAGATCGACATTCCATTTAACACAGTCAAGCTAAAAATAGGCGGCGGCGAAGGCGGGCACAACGGCCTGCGGGACATCTCCAAAGCACTTGCCACCAAGGATTACCTGCGCGTTCGGGTGGGAGTCGGACGGCCTCCGAGACGCATGGAGACCGCGGACTACGTCCTCCGGGATTTCGCTGCAGCGGAGAAGAAGGAGCTGCCCTTCCTCCTGGATGAGGCGGCCGACGCCGTGGAACTGTTGATGGCACAGGGCCTGCTGGCCGCGCAGCAGAAACACCACCCCGCCAAAGCTTGAGCAAATCTTGAGGAAAGCCTGATCAAAGCCTGACGGTCCCGAGGACCCTAAGGCCTACAAAGTGTGGGCGCCCGACGGTAGTGTGCATGGTACGCAGGGTAAGCGGTGGGGGACTGTCGCGGATGTGTAGCTAAGGATGCAGATGTCGGCGGAGTTGCTAAACAGGAGCGGTGGAGGCGCAGCGAGGGCTGCGGCTCCTGATCTTGTGGGCGGCCCAACAGATCGGCAAACGTGGTCGCTTCTGGCCCGGAGCCATGATCTGTCCAAAGCGGGCAAGTACCTGGAGTCGCCGGAGTCCTACGGAGTAGTCCTGACCGGCGAACGGGGGATCGGCAAATCCGGCTTGGCGCGTGCCGTGGTGTCGTCGCTTGGTCCCAAAGTGCACAGCCTGCAACTGCGCAATACTGTAGCCGGTGGTCAAACCCCCTACGGATGCCTTGGGTTCCTGTTGGCCCGCTTGCCGTCCGAGGCAGTCAGTTCGCCCACCAACATCCTGCACGCCGTCACCAGTCTGATCAGGACTGAAGCCGCGGGCCGGGAGACGGTGTTCATCGTAGACAACGCCGGCGGCATGGACCCCATGAGCACCGGCGTACTGTTGAACCTCATGGCCACAGGCACCGCGAAGGTGGTAGCTACTGTCCAGCGTGCCAGCGACCTCCCCGCCGATTTCCACCGGCTGGTCCTTGAAGGGGAACTCGGCGAGGTCCACCTCAATACCCTCAGCGAGGAACAGACCAAGCAAGTACTTGGCTCGGTCCTCGGCCACTACGTCTCGTCAACGCTGGTGGGTTCACTGCACTCGGCCGTCGGCGGCAACCCCATGCTCCTGCACGCTCTTCTTGAGGAGCTGAGGCATTCGGGCAACCTGGTCCTGAACGACTCCGTCTGGACACTTCGGGACCGGATCAAACTTGAGGGCGCCACGGTGGTGGAGGACTTCGTCCGTTCCCGTTTGGCGCGGGAGCCGCAGGCCAACAGGACCGTCGTCGAAATCCTGGCGTGCGCGCAGCGGGCCACCCTCACGGAGCTCGCGGCCATCTTTGGCACCGAGGTTCTGGTGGACATGGAAGAATCGGCGCTGCTCACCGTTGATCGGTGCGGGGATCACTGGGTCTCGCTCCGGGACCCCTACGTTGGGGAGGTAGTCCGGGGCTGGCTGAGCACCCGCCGCATGCGGGAATTACGGCTGATGCTGCACGGACCCGATGAGCCGGAGTTGGATGCCCTGGCTCCGCAGGACCTGCTGAGCTATGCAGCGTGGATGCATGCCTCGGAGGACGAGCCCACGCCGTCGCCTGCCCATGCACTCGCGGCCGGTCGTGCGGCGTTGGATGACTATGACCCCACTTTCGCCATCCAGTGCACGCAGTCCCTGGATCAGAAAGACGGCGAATGGGTACCCGGGCAGCGCCTGAAGGCCGCCGCCTACCTCATGCTTGACTTGCCGCTGCACGCCGCGCAGGCGTTGGACGAGGTGTCCGAGCCGCAGATGGCCTCCTTGGACCCGATGGAGTTCGCCGAAGTCACTGCGGCAAAATGCCAGGCCATGACGTGGATAGACGGCCGGTCGGCCATGGTGCCGGGAGTGATCTCCGACGGACTGGAGGTGCTCGACGCCATGGACGGGGCCCACCCGGCAGAGACGATGACCAAGGCACGCAATCGTCTCCTTCTTTGCAGCTATGAGTACAACACCTACATGGGCGAGTACGCCTCCATGATCGACGCCTTGGAAGAGGAAGTGACCAAGGACCCGACCGAGGACCGCGAGCACTGGCTCAGGTCCTCTTTCTTCCTGATGGAGGCCCGCTGCATTTTGGGCAGGGAGCTTGAGGCGCAACAGCTTGCGCGGACAGTTTCGCGGCACTTGGGGGATGCGGACCGGCCGGCGCAAATGGAGGAAGCCTTCGCCAGGCATGCTTTCCTGGTCCTGTTGTTGTCGGGACAATGGCGGAAATGCATCGAACTCATGCGCCGTACGCCCTCGAGGTCATCACGCTTGCAGTACCGGGGCGCGCTGACTGAACTGGGTATAGGGCTGGCCTACGCCTACGCCGGCAAGCCAGCCAGCGCACTTGAACCCCTGCGGTCGGCCGTTGCGCAGCTCGAATTGCGTCCGGCCATGAACATGAACAAGGTTGCCTACGCCGCTACCGCCTTCGCCTACGCCCAATTGGGCAATGCCGTTGAGGCAGGCCGGTATCTGGACCTCTACCGGACCTGCAGGGGAGTGGGTACGTATTTCTCCGAATCCGTTGCCGAGTTCTGTGCTGAGATGGCCGGACGGTGGATGGGCGATCGGGAAGTGAAGCAGCGACTCATCGTCCGGGTCCGCAGCGACATGGACAAGCAGCGTTTCACCACTGCGGGGATTTGCCTCTTCGGGGCCACCGTGGAAGGGACGGATGAGGAATACCGGCTGCTGGAAGAGATCGCCGGCCATCGCCAAGGGCAACTCGCCGAGATTTCAGGCAACCTCGCGCGCGGCGCACGGAACAAGAGCTCCCGGTCACTGCTGGCCGCCGCTGATGCTGCAGCGGCCCTGGACCTGCTGGTGGTTGAAGCCAGGTGCGTGGCAATGGCACTGGACTTTGCCCGGGACGCCGGCGAGACCACGGCGGCCAGGACAGCCCAGCTCAGGCTGGAGCGGCTGGAGCATTCGGTCTCGGCGTTGCCCATCCAACCACGCAGCGATGCGCCGGTATTGACCGAGCGGGAACGCCAAATTGCTAAACTCGCGGGGAAGGGTGTCAGCAATCGTGAAATCGCGATGGATATTGGGGTGTCTGTGCGAACTGTGGAGGGCCATCTGTACCAGGTGTTCACCAAGCTGGGTGTTTCGTCTCGAGGCGAGCTCAATGGGCTCCTATGAGGCTGTACCCGCTACATCCGTAAAGCCGGCGCGGGTTGCCCATGCGGGCTGAGCACCTTGTAGGCCGGGATGCCGAACTGGACCTGGCCACGGAGATACTGCGACAGGAAGGCGCGGGGGCCGTTCTCCTGTTGGCGGACCCCGGCATCGGCAAAACTGCATTGGCGGCCGAAATTGCTGCCCGCCTGGCAGGAGAGATGGTGGTGATGCGGGTCCATGGCAGCCCCGCTCTGTCCACTGTGCCCTATGGGGTGTTGGCGCCCTATTTGTTGGACCTCCCTGTGGAGCAAGCGACGTCGCCTGTTGCCATCCTCCGGGAGTTCTGGTCCCAATTCGAGAAGCGGCGGGGCGGGGAGGGTGCGCGCCTGCTGTTGATCGTGGACGACGCCCACGATCTCGATGAAGGCAGCACCCAGATCCTGGCGGAGCTGGTGACGGCTGGCTGGGCGCGGCTGGTGGCCACCAGCAGGCCGAGGCCCGGCCTGCCCCCGGCCTTGCTTCAGCTGTGGTACGACGGACTGGCGGAGCGGTTGGAGCTCCACCCGCTGGACAAGGAAACTGTCACCGAGCTCGCGGAGAAGACCCTTGGCGGGACGGTAATGGCCAGCGTCGCCGACGTCCTGCATTCTGTGTCCGAGGGAAATCCCTTGCTGCTTCGTTGCCTCCTGGACGACTCGAGGGCGGACGGGAACCTGGTCCGTCGTAACGGTGTGTGGTTCTTGACCCGAGCCTTGTCCGGCAGCGGCGAAGGTTTGGCGGAAGTAGTGCGGAACAGGGTCCTCCGGACCAGTGAGGCTGAGCGGGAGGCGTTGTACGTCATTGCCTTATCCGAGCCCGTTCCTGCAGCCGTGCTGGACACGCAGGTAGGCAGGGACACAGTACGGGCATTGATGGACAGCCGGCTGGTGCTCTCTACCAACGGACCGGGCAGTCCCCTCAAAATGTGGCACCCCATGTACAGCGAAGCTCTACGCCAAATTGTTTCGCCTGCCCGGAGCCTGCAGATCCGCCAACGCATGGTGGCGCATTTGCTTGCAGAGCCGCCAACAGCTGAGGGACTCCTCCGAAGGGTGAGCTGGGCACTGGACTGCGGTGCCGACGTCGACGATGAACAACTGCTGCAGGCAGCGTTCCTGGCCGCCAAGCTGCTCCAGAATCCCTTTGCGATGGCCGCCGCCGGCAAGGTCCGCTCGGACGCACTGCGGCCCCGCGCCCGCGCCGTCATGGCTATGGTCAAGTACAACGACGGCGACTTCCGCAGTGCAGTGCGGCTGCTCGAGGAAGACTCCGTGTTCCTGGACGCCGACCCGTCCGGCCCAGTAGGAGCGGGCTTGTTATGGGCGGCTGTGCGGTCGGCTTTAGGGGACTCGTCGGCGGACATAGCAGCCGATGCCCAGGCGGCAGCGTCTGCCTTGATTGGCAGCCGACCCACGACTGACCCCTTTGTCCGTCTTGTCAGCAGGCACGCCCGGGCCATCGGGCTGCACGCCCTGGCCCACGAGGGCCATTATGACGATCTGCGCAAGGGCCTGGAACGGTTTGCGGAGGGCTCCGGTACTGATGAACCGGACAACGTCATGAGCCGCGTCTTCCTGCTGGCCATGCAGTGCGAGCTCCAGACAGTCGAGGGCCAGGCCGTGCAAGCGCTCGAAGCAGGCCGGGAAGCCTTGGCCCTGCTGGATGAGACCGGCAACGACCTCCTGTATTATCCGGATTTCGTGCTGGTCCGTTACGCGCTGGCCGCCTTGGAGTCGGGCGACTGGGTAGCCGCCGGTGACGCACTGGACCGGTATGCTGCCAGCTCGGCCATGGGACTTATCGTCTTTGGCGGTGACATCGAGACGCTGCGAGGCTTGTCGCTGTTACGGCAGGGGCGCCTGGAGCAGGCCACTGCCTTGCTGACGCCTGCCGTCGAGGCGCTCAGCGTCAAGGACCCGCAACGGCTTCGACGCTTGGGCAACTCCCTGGCGTTCTACGCCGCGGCCAAGTCCGGCGCCCTGGACCTGGCTCAGCGCCTTGCCGGCGAGCAGGACGTGGATGCAGCCGGGGGAGCCTACATCGACGCCCTCGCGGAGCTCTATACGCTGGCGGGCAAGGAGCTCCTGGATAAAGGGGCAGGTTTGCCGAAGCTTCGGGACCTCCCGGAATCCGTCCCCGTGCATGCCTTGCCGGGTGTGTTGCTCCAGAACTTGGTCCTTCGGGCGGAGCTTGGAGACCTGGAGTCCATGGAGTCCATCAAGGAAACGGCATCGTCCATGGCCGGAGCCTGGGCAGCGGGCTGGCAGTCGCTGGCTGCGGCACAGTTGGGCGGCGCGGGCCAAGGCTTCGTGAACGCGGGCAACCTGTTGGCTGCTGCCGGAATGCCTGGTCCCGCAGCGGTCGCCTTCGACAAGGCTGCCGTCACGTTCGACGCCGAAGGCAAGCGCCCGGAGGCCCGGCAGGCTGCGGTTCTCCGGGATGTCAGTGAGGCAAGCCTGGGCGACGCCTTGGTCCATGACCCACAGGCGGACGCCGATCGATCCGTGGCGCTAACCCGACGCGAACAGGACATCGTGGCGTTGGCGGTGTCAGGACTGACCGACCGGCAAATCGCCGAGAAGCTCATGGTCTCGGTGCGCACCGTGGAAGGCCACTTGTACCGCAGCTACGCAAAGCTGGGTATCCGCCGGCGTGAAGATCTCGGAGCCGCTGTCCGTCATTGACGGTGCCGGCTTTTGAGTACCTGCAACACCTCCTTGGGCCACTTGTTCCCGGAATCCCGCGGGATTTAACCATTCACTGGAGTAATGCGCGGGTGTTACGCCACCAAACCAAGTAGTGCCCCGTCCGGGGACTGAGTACAACAAAGTATCGGGGCCCCAAAAGCCACCAACTATTCGAGTACCAACTACTGATGTACGCCCTTCGCCACCCCGGCAGTATTGATCTTGGAAGAACGGTTCAGCCCCAAGCATCCCCGGGATTCCGAAAGTCGCATCATCCGCATCGGTGGTCTCTTTGAGCCGATGCACCGGCCACCGCAAGGTGGTTCGGCCCTGGACGAAGCCGGCGGCGACAGAGTCTTCTGAGACCGAGACTCTCCCCCCAGCCGCCGCCGGCTTCTAGGCCAGGGACCCCGCGAATCGCGGAAATCCAAACTTCCCGGACCAAGGGACTGCTGCTATTGGAGTGTGCATGTTGCCGGATCCCTGGCTGGACGAAGACACCGTCACAGTCGGGCTGAGGCCATCACCGTTCCCGGACCGGACGCAGTTGCTGGAGATTATCCTTTCCGCAGTACCGTCACCCACCACCAGCGGCATCGTAGTGGCAGGAGACAGAGGATCCGGAAAGAGCCACCTGTTGCTCTCCGTCAAAGCCGGTCTTCCCGACACCATGGATGTCCGCTCGTTCGCCGGGACGCCGGAACTCAAGGAAATCCGTTACGGTGCCTTGGGCGCGGTTTCCGATCCCGACGGCGATGGGACAATGCCGCCGGGACTTCACGTCCTCCGCGCCCTGACCAGTACCTTGGGCGAAGCCGGATACCGTTACGTACCAGTTCCGGGACGACGCAGGAACAAGCGCACCGCGCAACAGGCGCGGCCCCCGCTGGTCCTGTTGGTGGACGACATCCACAACCTGGATCCGGAATCGTTGGCTATCCTGCTCCAGCTCATTCCCGGCTTCGGGGCAACGCTGGTGGCCACGGCCGACAGCCGCCAACCCCTCCCTCAGGACCTCTACCAGCTCTGGGAGGATGGTTTCCTGGAGCAGTACCTGCTTCCACCGTTCACGTTCAGTGAGGCACACGCCTTGTGTGAGGCCCTGCTTGGAGGGAAGGTCCAACGGCGCACCAGCAGCCTCTTCGCAGCCATGAGCGGCTTCAACGTGGGGTTGCTGTGCCTCGCCCTCGACGACGCCCGCAGCGCCCGGCTCCTGGTACAGCGGGACGGCTTCTGGACCATCGATGTCAGGGCACACTGTGATTGGCCCGGCGTGGTTTCGCAGGTCAGGGCCGACAACGCCTCCAGACCACCGGAAGAACGCCAGGCACTGGAACTCATCGCGCTCGCAGAGCCTGTGTCCCTTGAGGTGGTGGAGCGCCACTTTGGCCAGCGGGCCGTTGAGCAGCTTCTGGCCAACCACCACATCAGGTTGCTGGCCGGCCGGACACCGCTGGTCCGCACGAGTTCCTGGCTGCGGGGGGAAGCCACCCGTCTCTCCGTGCCGCAAGCCACCAGTCGTGCCCTGCGACTGGGAGTCGAAGGGCCGGTGCTCACCCGCGAAACAGCGCCCGCGATGCTGCGATGGGTGACGTGGACACTCGACTCCGGCCTGACCCTCTCCGATGAGCTTCTCCTGGCCGTGGCGCCCGCTGCCGACAGGCCATCAACCGCTGACCTGGCCATGAGGGCTGCCGCAGCGGTGACGGAGCCGGGCCGCCGGGACGAGGCCAGGTTGCTTAAGGCCAGGGCGTTGGTGGCCGAAGGCCAACTCCGAGAAGCTGCTCCGGAACTGACGGAATTGGCAACCGCCGGCAAGTCCCCGGATGTGCAAGCCGACGCCGCGCACCGCCTCCTGGCGTTGGGGCTCCTGGGCGCGGCTCCGCTTGGCGCCACCGCCGGCGGGAATCCTGCCGACCCGTCGTCCATGCTGGTCCAGGATGTCATGGAGGCCGAACATCTGTTGGTCTCCGGTGCCGCTCCCGAGGCGTTGCAGAGGTCCTCGGCGGCGATGTCGGCGATCGGTGCAGACCCCGCCCTGGAGATGTTCCGGCCCGGGGCGCTGTTGCGACACGTCGTGTGCCTGAGGAACAACCTGCAATGGACCCAGGTTGATTCGCTGTTGGAGTGTCCTGCGGCGTACGCCCTGCCCCTGCACTTGGCTGTGTGTTTGGATGTCGCCCGTGGATACGCCCAGCTGAGCCAAGGACTTCCGCGGGCAGCGCGCGGAACGCTGGAACCCGCACTGGCAGAACTGTCCGACGCCGGCCTGCCGCCCGTATTCTCGCTGGCTGCGGCCATGCTGGCCTACTCAGAAGCGCTGTGCGGCAACGCAGTGCAAGCCATGGAGAGGGTCCAGCAGAGCCTGGCGGCTACGGCCCTCGCATACCCGGCTCCGGATCCGGCGGAACTGCTGCCCCAGCTCAGCGCCCTGTACATCGCAGCGGCCCAGGACCAAGCGTCCGGTAAGCCGTACCACTTGATCGAGCTGGCAGATCGCTTCCATGCACAGAGCGGCACGCTGATGGAGGCTGAGGCCTTGTCCCTCCTGGCGCTCAACCAAAGCAGCGCCGCCGTCGACGATCTTGTGATCCTGCGCCGTCTTGCGGGCCTGGCGACAGGCATCCACGGTGCACGTGGCGCATCGTTGGCGGCCTTTGCGTCAGCCGTGCGCGACAACGAGCCGAAGTCGCTGGAGGCGGCAGGACGGAGCTTGTCAGCAGACCGGCAGTTCGCCCATGCGGCCCTGTGTTTTTCAAGGGCGGCCACTGGGTATGAGGTAAGGACCCGCAGTGCAGCGAGTCGTCGGGCAGCGTTGCTTGTTGAACGGCTGCGCAATGCTTTCGACAGCGAGGTGGTTCCGCCGCTGGGATGGGTGCCGGGGAAGGCTGGCAGTTGACGTGCTGTATGGCACACCGCCCGTTGGGGTCCTCCGTGGGATAATTAGGAGTCCCTGAAGGATTTCCAAGGAGCGCCCCTTGACTGCCGTATCAACTCCCGCCTCACTGCAACAGTCCGTGCATGCCATGGACAACGCGGAGGTGTTGCGGATCCGGAATGATTTCCCGGTGCTGGACCAGCTGGTCAATGGCAAACCCTTGATCTATCTCGACTCCGGCGCCACGTCGCAGAACCCGCTCAGTGTTATCGAAGCCGAGCAGGAGTTCTACGAGCAACGCAACGCCGCCGTGCATCGCGGTGCCCACCACTTGGCCGTGGAAGCCACGGAAGTCTTCGAGGACGCGCGCCAAACCGTAGCTGACTTCGTGGGTGCGCAGTATGAGGAAACCGTCTGGACCTCCAACGCCACCGAGGGCCTCAACCTGATCAGTTATGCACTCTCCAACGCGGCACTGTGGGCCGCGCAAGGAAGGGGAAGTTCCGCGCTGAACGCGCTGGCCATTGGTCCCGGCGACGAGATCGTGGTCACGGAGATGGAACACCATGCCAACCTGATCCCTTGGCAGGAACTCGCCTTCCGGACAGGTGCCACACTCAAGTACATCCCCATCACGGACGACGGCTCCTTGCGACTCGACGCCGCAGCGGACATCGTGGGGGAGCGGACCAAACTCCTGGCTTTCACGCACGCATCGAACGTCCTGGGCACCATCAACCCCGTGGCTGAACTTGTGGCCCTTGCCCGCCGTGTGGGCGCCCTGGTGGTTCTGGACGCCTGCCAGTCGGTTCCGCATATGGCCGTCAACGTCAAGGAACTGGATGTCGACTTCGCTGTGTTCTCAGGGCACAAGATGCTGGCGCCAACGGGGGTCGGCGTGCTGTACGGCAAGCAGGAGCTCCTGGATGTCTTGCCTCCGTTCCTGACGGGCGGTTCCATGATCACCACCGTCACCATGGAGAGGGCTGAGTACCTGCCCGCGCCACAGCGCTTTGAAGCCGGAACGCAGCGCATTTCGCAGGCCGTGGCCTTGGCAACGGCTGTGAACTACCTGGCGGAGACCGGCATCGACCGCATCCACGCCTGGGAAGCCACGCTGGGACAGCGACTGGTGAAGGGTCTGGAGAGCATCGACGGCATCCGCGTTGTCGGTCCCGCAGCCGGGTCCGAACGGATCGGCCTGGCGGCGTTCGACGTTGCCGGTGTCCACGCCCACGACGTCGGGCAGTTCCTCGACGACCGTGGCATCGCCGTTCGCGTTGGGCACCACTGTGCCCAACCGCTTCACCGCCGCCTGGGGCTTACGGCAACCACCCGGGCCAGCACGTATCTCTACAACACGACGGACGACGTCGATGCTTTCCTTGACGCCGTGTCCGGCGTGCGGGCCTACTTCCAGGCCTGATATCAGGCACCTTTTGGCCGGACAGCCGGCCACCGACGAATTTTCTCAGAACGGGCACCAAGCATCATGAGTCTTGACCAGCTGTACCAGCAGATCATCCTGGACCACTCCAAGCAGCGGCACGGCAGCGGGCTCGCTGAAACGGCTGCTCCCGCAGGGGCGGCCACCGGCCAATCACACCAGCTGAACCCGGTTTGTGGGGACGAAGTCACTCTGCGGCTGGCTGTGTCGGACGGAACTGTCCAGCAGATCAGCTGGGACGGTGCCGGCTGCTCCATCTCGATGGCCTCGGCCTCAGTGCTCAGCGAGCTGGGTGAGGGAATGTCCGTGGAAGAGCTGCACTCCGTGATCGACAACTTCCGCGAGGTTCTCCGATCACGGGGAAAGGTCCAGGCCGACCCGGAAATCCTCGGTGACGCCGCAGCGTTCGAGGGAGTGGCCCGTTATGCGGCCCGCGTCAAGTGCGCCATGATTTCATGGGTGGCCGCCGAAGACGCCCTCAACCAGGCAACCGCCTAGGCGCTTCGAAGCACCCCAGGATCAGCTGCGGGCAAAGACGTCAGGCACGCCGTCGCCGTCGTCGTCCCGTTCTTCGTCTGCCTGCACCTGGCGGTACCGCCGGTTACGGGCCTTGAGTACGACGGCGGCCAGCAGCGCCGAGATCAGGGAACCTGCCAGGATGGCCACTTTGGCGTGATCGTTATGCGCGGAGCCGGCGCCGAAACTCAGCTCGCCGATCAGCAGCGAGACGGTGAAGCCGATGCCGGCCAGGAGGGCCAGCCCGAAGAGGTCGATCCAGGCAATACCGGAATCCAAGCTGGCGCGCGTGGTTTTGGTGACCAGGAACGTGGTGCCGAAGACGCCCACGGCTTTGCCCACCACCAACGCCGCCACAATGCCCAGCGCCACCGGATCCCGCAGAGCAGCGCCCATGCCGTCCAGCCCGCCCAAGGCAACACCGGCGGAGAAGAACGCGAAGACCGGAACGGCAAACCCTGCCGAGAACGGGCGCAGGCGGTGCTCAAAGTGCTCAGCCAGACCCTCAGCCGGTTCACCCTTCTTACCGCTGGCGAAGACCGGCACGGCGAAGCCCAGCAGGACCCCAGCTACGGTGGCGTGGATCCCGGAGGCGTGGACAAAGCCCCACGTCGCCAGGGCCAGCGGCACCAGGAGGTACCAGCTGCGGACCCGCTTCTGGACAAGGAACGTGAAGAGGGCCAGCGGAACGAGCGCGGCCAGCAGCATGAGCGGCTGGAGCCCCGTGGAGTAGAAGAAGGCGATGATGCCGATGGCGATGAGGTCGTCCACCACGGCAAGGGTCAGGAGGAACGTACGGAGCGCGGCGGGGAGGTGGGTGTTGATGACGGCAAGCACGGCCAGGGCGAAGGCAATGTCCGTGGCCGTGGGGATGGCCCAGCCCTTGAGGGTTTCGGGTGACCCAAGGTTGAAGAGGACGAAGATGAGTGCCGGCACCACCACGCCGCCGATGGCCGCGGCCACGGGGACAACGGCCCGGGCTGGTTTGCGAAGCTCGCCTGCCACGAATTCCCGTTTGAGCTCAAGCCCAGCGAGGAAGAAGAACACCGCCAGCAAGCCGTCTGAGGCCCAATGGCCAAGGCTGAGTTCAAGGTGCCAGGGTTCATAGCCGATTTTGACGTCGCGGAGGGCGAAGTAGCCGTCGGCCGCGGGGGAGTTGGCCCAGATGAGGGCCACCACCGTCGCTGCGAGGAGAAGTGCGCCGCCGACGGTTTCCGTACGAAGGATCGACAGGATTCGCTTGTACTCCGGGTAACTGGAGCGGGTGAAGACCTTGCTGGAGGGCGTTTTGGCGGAGGGTGTTTTGGGCGAACCGGGAGGCAGCTGGGCCACGGAGGGCTCCTAACAGTGAGTGGTCACGGGCGGGTACAGCAAATACACGCCGACCAGACTTCCCGGCACACCACTGTCCATCTTACCCAAGTAGCTGGCAGTAGTGGTTGTTCTGAGGCCTCAGAACAACCACTACTGCCAGTCAGTTGGGTGAACTTAGGCGACGAGGCCCGCGATCCCGATGGCCGCCGTCGCGAGTCCCAGCACCATGGAAATGGTGACCAGCACGACGTGGACCGTGAGGAACTTGGTGGCCTTGCCTGCTGCATCGCGGGCGCGGGGATCCTTCATGACGCGCTTGAGGAACTGCGGCCAGACAACCAAGGACCACACGCCGGCAACGATCAGGACAACCGCCAGGATTCCGGGGATCTGCATATTAGTGGCTTTCGAGCCAGGCCTGCGCCTGCTGCGACTGGATGTTCAGTGCCTTGCCGACCATGGGCTCCGCTGCGTCGGCGATCTTGCCGCCGAGGAACGGAACTGAGGAAGACACCGTGCCTTCGAGTTCGATCCGGGTGCTGGCGCCGTCGGCCACGAGACGCTGGACAGCGGTCACGTCCAGCGGAGCGCCCGAAATCTTGAGGGCAATGTTGCTGGAGCGGGAGCCATCAGCGGCAGGGGCTTCCCACTGCTCCTTCTGGGTCACCGTCAGGGTTTCGCCGACGAACTTGCGGGCAATATCCGGCAGGCGGGTGGTGGGCAGCGTACGAACGGTGGTGGTGCTGAAGGCACCGGCGGTGTCGCCGTCGATCGTGAACGATTCCAGGGAGCCGCCCACCAGTTCGCTCGTGTGACGCAGGAATTCCTCGTCGACAAATACGGCCGCAACGCGGTCGACGCTGTGCGGCAGGGTGGTGGATGCACTCAGGGCCATGGGTCCTCCGTGGATGGTGGTGATGAAGCTGTTTTAGCTCCCAACATCCTACGGGTTGTCCGTGGCCACCCCCGAACCCTGCCGTTGCTCCGCCTCCTGGAGCGCCATGGCGGCTGCCGAAATGTTCCGGGCCATCGACGGGAAGATCACCCCATGGAACGGGTAGACGCCCAGCCAGTAAAGCCTTCCTGCCAAGCCTCGGGGGAAAAAGATGGCGCGCTGCTTGTACAGGCTGCCGCCGCCGTCGGGCTCTACCGCCAACTCAAGCCAGGCGCCGCCGGGGGCCCGCATTTCCGCCCGCAGGCGCAGCAGGTGTCCGCGGTCAATGGCTTCAACCCGCCACCAATCCACCACTTCGCCCGTGTTCAGCGTCTTGGGGTGTCGGCGACCCCTCAGCAGCCCGGCACCTCCCTGCAGCTTGTCCAGCCAGCCGCGGATCCGCCATGCCAAGGGAAGGGAGTACCAGCCGTTCTTGCCGCCGATGCCCTCGATGATGGTCCACACATGCTCCGGCTTGGCCTCGCTGTGGAAGGTCCTCTCGTCGAGGAACACCTTGTAGCCGGCCCAGTCGGGGTCGCTCGGAAGGGGATCGGCGTCGACGCCGGCGGTCGCCCAGGTGGTCTCCACCTGCCCGTCCCTTTCCTTGCCAAGCGCCAGGGCGACGGCTCGCCGGTAAGGCGTCAGGCCGCCGTCGGGCTGCTGAAAGTAGCTGTCGACGTCGTGCTCCCGCGACACCGCGTCGTGCTGCAGTGACTGCACCAATGGCAGGGACATGGACAGGGGAATGGGAGTCACCAGAGCCACCCATAAACCGGCGAGCTTGGGAGCCGGCACAGGAAGTGCGATGACCAACCGCCGGGGCAGACCACGCTCCACTGCATACTCGTTCATCATGTCCTTGTACTTCAGGACGTCGCGCGAACCGATATCAAAGGAGCGGTTCAACTTCTCGGGGAGCGCGGCGGCCGCAACGAGGTAGTGCAGGACGTCGCGGACAGCGATGGCCTCGATCCTGTTATTAACCCAGCTGGGCGCCGGCATCACGGGAAGGGTGTCTGCGAGGTGCCGGATCATCTCAAAGGAAGCAGACCCGGACCCGATCACCACGCCGGCCTGGAAGACTATCGAGTCCACGGGGGATTCAAGGAACACCCGGCCCACGGTCTCTCGTGAACGCATGTGCGTGGAAAGCTCAGTGTCTTCCGGGTGCAGCCCGCCCAGATAGACGATCCTGTCCACACCCGCCTCTGTCGCGGCCTCGGCCACGAGCCGGGCCATGGCTTCTTCCTTGGCCTCGAAGCCACTGCCCGAGGCCATGGAGTGCACCAGGTAATACAGGACGTCCACGTCGTTCAGCGCCTGGGTGAGGCTGCCGGCGTCGGACAGGCTGTTCTCGACGATCTCAACATCATCATGCCAGGGAACATCGGCAATCTTCTGCGGAGTGCGGACCAAGACCTTGACCTTGTGCCCGGCTTCGAGGAGCCGGGGGACCAAACGGCCACCGATGTAACCGGTGGCGCCGGTGACCAGCACTGTCCTGGTGTCCTGCGTGGTGTTGGAATGCGTGGCTTCCGAAGGCTGCAAAGGAACTCCTGTGGCTGGGGGTAGAGGTAGGCTGGAATGACCCGGCATTCATCTGAATTTCCGGGCATTTGTGTTGCCTGCCCTTGGACCCACCCTAGGAGTTTCTGCCATGAGCCTCAACGGTCTGCGCCGCGCACTGGCGGAGGACAAGACTTTCGCGCGCGTTCGTACGGAGGCGCAGCGGTCCTTCAGCGACCGGAACGCCGACTACCAGATCAGCGCCCCCACAGGGATGCGTGCGGTGTTGCTCGCCGAAATGGCAGATGCCTTGGCTGGCGCCGGCGCCGATGGCGCGGGAGCGCCGGTAGTCCTGGCCGTCACCGCCACCGGCCGCGAAGCCGAAGACCTCACCGCGGCGCTCTGCTCCTACCTGCCCTCCGATTCGGTGGCCACCTTCCCCAGTTGGGAAACCCTCCCGCACGAGCGCCTCTCGCCGCGTTCGGACACGGTGGGCCGCCGCCTTTCCGTCCTGCGGCGCCTGACCCACCCGGAAACCTCGACGGCGGCCCCGTTGCGCGTGGTGGTGGCCCCGGTTCGCGCTGTGGTCCAGCCCATTGTGGCCGGCTTGGGCGACCTTGTTCCGGTGACGCTGCAGGTGGGCCAGGAACGCTCCTTCACCGAGGTTGTCCGTGCCCTGTCCGACGCCGCCTACGCCCGCGTTGATATGGTGACGCACCGCGGCGAATTCGCGGTCCGCGGCGGCATCCTCGATGTCTTCCCGCCTACCGAGGACCACCCCATCCGGGTGGAATTCTTCGGCGACGAGGTAGACCAGATGCGCTGGTTCGCCGTCGCAGACCAGCGCTCGCTGTCCGCCCCCGGCGTTCACCACCCCACAGAACTGCATGCCCCTCCGTGCCGGGAAATCCTGATCACTCCCTCAGTGATGTCGCGTGCCTCGAAGCTGAAGGGCGACATGCCTGCCGCGGCCGACATGCTGGAGAAAATCGCCGGCGGCATTGCTGTTGAAGGCATGGAATCCCTGGCCCCGGTCCTGGTGGATGCAATGGTCCCGTTCGTGGACCAGCTCCCGGCCGGTTCGCTGTCCGTAGTCATCGAACCTGAGAAGGTGCGCACCCGCGCGCACGACCTCGCCGCCACCAACGAAGAGTTCCTTGAGGCTGCTTGGTCAACAGCGTCCGACGGCGGCGCGGCGCCCCTCGATTTGTCGTCACAGGCCTCCACGGACTTGCACGCCGCCAGTTTCCGTTCCCTGACCGACACCCGCTCGGCAGCGCTGGAACACGGCGTGTCCTGGTGGTCCATCACCTCGCTCGCAACCGACGAGGACCTGGTCCTGGACATCGATGTCCTCAACATGCGTGCCCGCGAACCACGTGGCTACCAGGGTGACGTTGCCGAAATGCTGGAATTCATTGGCTCACGCGTCCGCGAGCAGTGGCGTGTGGTGGTGGTGACCGACGGTCCAGGGCCAGCGCAGCGCTTAGCCGAGCTGTTCCACGACGCAGACATTCCTTGTTCCCGCGTGGAATCGCTCGATAAGGAACCCCAACCGGGCATCATCGAGGTGACCACCGCCGCCGTCGGGCGTGGTTTTGTCCTGGACGGCCTCAAGCTGGGCTTGTTGACCGAAGCCGATCTGCTGGGTCGTGCCACCGCGAGTTCCACCAAGGACATGCGGCGCATGCCGTCCAAACGGCGGAACGCCGTGGACCCACTGCAACTGCACGCAGGCGACTTCGTGGTGCACGAACAGCATGGCATCGGCCGGTTCGTGGAGCTGATCCAGCGCAAGGTGGCCGGTACGTCGTCGTCGGACGCCGGTTTGCGCGAGTACCTGGTACTGGAGTACGCGGCGTCCAAACGCGGCGCTCCTGGGGACCGGCTTTTCGTACCGACCGACCAACTGGACCAGGTGACCCGCTACGTCGGTGGAGATACCCCCGCCCTCAGCAAGATGGGCGGCGCGGACTGGGCCAGCACCAAGTCCAAAGCACGGAAGGCCGTCAAGGAAATCGCCGGGGAGCTGATCCGGCTCTATTCCGCCCGCATGGCATCCCGTGGCCACGCCTTCGCACCCGACACCCCGTGGCAGCGCGAGCTCGAAGAAGCATTCCCCTATGTGGAAACGCCGGACCAGTTGACGACCATCAACGAGGTCAAGGCCGACATGGAGCGTGAAATCCCCATGGACCGGCTGGTATCCGGCGACGTGGGCTACGGCAAGACCGAAATCGCGGTCCGGGCTGCCTTCAAAGCTGTCCAGGACGGAAAACAAGTAGCAGTCCTGGTGCCCACAACCCTCCTTGCGCAGCAGCACTACGAGACGTTCACCGAGCGCTTCTCCGGGTTCCCCCTGCGTGTCAAGCCGCTTTCAAGGTTCCAGAGCAGCAAGGAAGCCAAGGAAACGGCCGAAGGCGTCAAGAGCGGCGCCGTCGATGTGGTGATCGGTACGCACCGGCTTTTGTCCAAGGACTTCGAGTTCAAAGACCTCGGCCTGGTGATCGTGGATGAGGAACAGCGCTTTGGCGTGGAACACAAGGAAGCGCTCAAGAAGATGCGCACCAACGTGGATGTCCTGGCGATGAGTGCTACGCCGATCCCACGAACCTTGGAAATGTCCCTCACCGGAATTCGGGAAACATCCACGCTGGCCACCCCTCCGGAGGAACGCCACCCGGTGCTGACCTATGTAGGTCCGTACACCAACAAGCAGACCTCGGCGGCGATCCGCCGTGAGCTCATGCGCGAGGGGCAGGTGTTCTTTGTTCACAACCGGGTGTCCTCGATTGAACGTATTGCCGCGCAGATCCGTGAACTGGTCCCCGAAGCCCGGGTGGAAGTGGCGCACGGCCAAATGTCCGAGAGCCGCCTGGAGAAGATCATCGTGGACTTCTGGGAGAAACGCTTCGACGTGCTGGTCTGCACCACCATCATTGAGACAGGCTTGGACATCTCCAACGCCAACACGTTGATTGTGGACGGGGCCGACAAGTATGGATTGTCGCAGCTGCACCAGCTCCGAGGCCGAGTAGGCCGTGGCCGTGAGCGCGCCTACGCCTACTTCCTCTACCCCTCGGAAAAGCCGCTGGGCGAGGTGGCACTGGAACGCCTCAAGGCGGTGGCAGCGCACAACGAGCTCGGCGCCGGCATGCAGCTGGCCATGAAGGACCTCGAAATCCGGGGTGCAGGAAACCTGCTGGGCGGAGAGCAGTCCGGTCACATCCAGGGTGTCGGGTTCGACCTCTACATCCGTTTGGTGGGCGAGGCTGTAGCCGAGTATCGCGGCGAAGCCGAAGAAAAGGCCGCGGAGATGAAGATCGAACTGCCGGTCAACGCGCACCTGCCGCACGACTACGTCCCCGGGGAGAGGTTGCGCCTGGAGGCCTACCGCAAGCTGGCTGCCGCCGTTACCTACGAAGCCATCGACGAAGTCCTTGCAGAACTGGTGGACCGCTACGGGGAGCCACCGCTGCCCGCCCAGAACCTCATAGCCGTGGCGCGCTTCCGGGTGGGTGCCCGCGAAGCCGGCCTGTCCGACGTCGCGCTCCAAGGCAACTTCATCCGCTTCTCGCCCGCGCAACTGCCCGAATCCAAAACCATGCGCATGAACCGCATGTACCCGGGTTCGCAGATTAAGCCAGCGCTGGATGCCGTGTTGATCCCCAAGCCCAAGACGGCCCGAATCGGCGGACGCGACCTCCAGGACGCCGAGATCCTGCAGTGGGCGAACAACGTCATCGAAGCGATTTTCGCTGAAGTCCCCGTAAAGGCGGGCTAACCGAATGATGGGAGGACACCACGCCGCGTCGGGAGCCGCGGCGTGGATAGCTATTGCCTCGACCGGCCCCTACGCCCTGGGCTGGTACCCGCTGGATTCCACGGGAATCCTGATCGGAGCCTTGGCGACGGCGGGCACCGCCTTGGTTTGCGACTGGGACCACCGCCACAGCACCATTGCCAATTCCCTGCCGCCGCTGTCCAACGTGATTGCCGTGGGGATCGAGAAAGCAAGCGGAGGGCACCGGCAAGGGACGCACTCGCTGCTCGGGGCCTCGGCATTCGTGGTGCTCGCAGCCATGGCTGCACAATTCCAAATGGTGACGCCCGTGGGGAAACTGTCTGTGGGCGCAGGGCTGTTGTGCATGTTCATGATCAACCTGGCTGCCAAGGCGTTGAACCTTTTCCCAAAGTCCGGCTGGATTACCAACTGGCTCTTCGCAGTGGTAATGGCCGGCCTGGTGACCTGGTTCGCGCCGGATCAGTGGGGATGGTTGCCGCTGTCCATGCTCACTGGAGTGGTGGTTCACATCGTGGGGGACATGATCACCGTAGGCGGAGTGCCGCTTTTGTGGCCCATCGTCATAAAGCCCCCCAAATTCCTTCGCAAATCCTTCATCAGTGGCATTTGGCGGGCAAACGGCGCCTTTTCCATTCCGCTCCTGGGTCGCGCCGGTTCGCGGCGCGAATGGTTGGTCCTTATTCCTGTCAGTGGATATGCCATGGTGGGCATGGGTGTTGCCGCATGGACGTTGGCCCAGCAGCATTGGCCCGGTGTTTTGGCGGCTCTTGGGGGCGTGGTGCAGTTGCCGTGACGCCACGGCAGGCATAGTATTTGACACAGCAAAGTGCGGATCATGTAACGCGATTGGAATAATTCCAGCGGAACAATACAAGTAGTGCTCCGCTGGGAAAACTGCGTACATTCCCACGGAACCAAGAGACCGTGGCCAACTTTTCGAGTATCGACTACTCGTGCCCTTTGTTCGGAACCACACATAGCTTGGACCTCGACGTCAAATTCTTTGACTAAACGGAGGTTCAGATGGATCTGCTCCACCCGCACAGTATTCATACCGGCATCAGGGGGAGTTTTCAGGCACGGCGACATACTGAGTCAATGCGGCGAACGCAGGTTGATCTCGAAGTCGTCATTCCCGCCTACAACGAAGCTGCAAGAATTCCCAGCACACTTGTCCAGACGGCCGATTTCCTTGCACAACAGCCATGGTCGTCACGCATTGTGGTGGTGGATAACTGCAGTGCGGACGAGACCGGGGCCGTAGTCCGCCAAATTTCCCGCGACAAGGGAACCGCTGTTCCGATTTCCGTAGTGGGCTGCTCCCTCCGCGGCAAAGGAGCCGCGGTCCGCCGTGGGTTGCTGAGCGGTTCCTCGAAGTACACAGGCTTTTTCGACGCCGACCTCGCCACACCGCTGAACACCCTGGTGGCGGCCATGGAGCATCTGGAGCAGGGGGCCTCGGCCGTTATTGCCTCACGCCACGCTCCCGGTTCCACTTTCGTCCAGCCGCAACAACTGGGTCGCCGCGTAGGCGGAACGGCCTTCCGTGTGCTGACGAAATCTAAAGTCAAGGGCATCTTCGATACACAATGCGGTTTCAAATTCTTCGAACGCGACGCCCTCACGGCGGCCATGGTGCAGTGCCGGGCTACGGGCTTTGCCTTCGACGTTGAGCTCCTGCAGCGGCTGCAACACGGCGGTGCCAGGATCATTGAACTCCCGGTTGCCTGGACAGACGGAGCGGCATCGACCTTTCGGCCATTCAAGGACGGAATTTCCAGTTTTGCCTCAGTACTCCAACTCCAAAAGGCGATGCAATGACGGAATCTTTTGTGCCCGGGAACATGCCCGCCCAATTGGCGGGCAAACGGATCCTGGTGCTGAATTGGCGTGACATCAAGCATTCCCAAGCCGGCGGGGCCGAACAGTACATGCACGAAATATCACGCCGCTGGATAGAAAATGGTGCCGAAGTTACATGGTTCACCGGGCGCGAAGAACATCAAGCCGCTGAAGGTGTGGTGGACGGCATTCGGATCATCCGGTCCGGTGGTCCTTTGGCCCTCTACGGCCAGGCCGCCCTTAAGCTGCTGCAGACCCGGAACTGGTTTGACGGGGTGATCGATTGCCAAAATGGGATTCCCTTTTTTGCGCCCCTTTTCCTTCCACGGCAAATGCCGATCGTCCAGTTGATCCACCATGTACACCAGGATCAATTCCGCACCAGGTTTTCGGCGCCAATGGCAGCTGTGGGGCGATTTCTTGAAGGCACGGGAGCAAAGGCCGTTTATGGCAACCGGGCCATAGCTGCAGTCTCTCCCTCCACCCGGTTCGAACTTCGCAAGCTGGGTTTCTCCGGTCCCATCCATGTGGTGCCCAACGGAACCATCGAGGTTCCCCACACCGTCGGTCCCCGCGACCCGGAGCCCACCGTCGTCGTCGTCAGCCGTTTGGTGCCGCACAAGCGGCTGGACCTATTGTTGGGCCAGTTCGCTGTAGCTGCCCGCAGCGTCCCCAAACTGCGCCTGGAGATCGTCGGGGACGGCCCGGAACGCCGTCGGCTGCAGCAGCTTGCCATGGACTTAGGGCTCGACGACATCGTGACATTCCACGGATACCAGCCCAACGAGGTTCGCAACAGCCTCTTGAACCGGGCGTGGTTGACGGTCTCCACCTCAGCGTCAGAAGGTTGGGGCTGTTCCGTGATCGAGGCCGCCGCGTGGGGCGTCCCATGCCTGGCCCTTCGGGTCCCGGGTATCCGCGACTCAGTGGTTGATGGCAGCACGGGGTGGCTGGTGGACACCGCCAAGGACTTCGGGACGGCCATGGTGGACGCCCTGAAGACCCTGTCCCGGCAGGACGTGGCACGTGACATTTCTGCGCAATGCCAGGAGTGGGCCCGGTGCTTCACCTGGGACCGCAGCGCAGCCCTCCTTGCGGGGGTCCTCCTTGAGGAGGAAGCCCTCAGGCGCGGCGGTGACGCACAGGGCATTGCCCGTTCCGACATGTCCACCCTGGTTCACTTCGATTTGCCGGCCGGTGCCAATTTGCAGGCCATCCTGCGGCCAACGGACGAGGTAGCCGAAGACCAAGGGCGTGTGTCGGTGCTGATGAAGGGAAGGGACGAATTCGAAGCCTTCGCTGTCATGAGGCGCATCGGAGTCGTATCGGCAGAGCTGCGGGCCGTGGGTCGCAGCACGCTCCTGGCCGGACCCGGCAGCACGTTCACGCCCGTCGACGCTGTCGATGGACTGTAGCCGCGATTCGGTCGTGGGCGAACACAAGGGGGAACCATGAGCAACACTGTGCGTGAACGCGGGGCAGATTCCAGCGTGGAAGTGAGGGCAGCGGAAGTATCCTCTGAGGCTGGGGGAAAGGTCGCAGAGAACAGCGGCTTCCTGTCCGTGGCCGCCGGGTTGGTAGGCGTGGTCAGCTACGCTTGCTCGTTGCTGATGGCCAACATGCTGGGAACCGCGGACTACACACAGTTCGCGGCCGCGGCGATGCTCCTGGGAGTGGTCGGCATTGTGGCCTCCGCGCTTGTTCCCCTTCCGTTGTCGCATTTCGTGGCCGTCCACCCTGCAGGTTCGGACGGGCGGAGGGATGGAATGGCCTTCTCGGCGTTTGTCTCCTGCCTCGCAGGCATCGCTGCCGCAGCAGTAACCGGGGCCCTGACAATGGCTTTCGCGACGCCGGCCTTGGCCGCCGCCGCAGCGCTGGGCGCGCTGGCTATCTTCCTGGTGGCGGCGCCGTCGGGCTGGCTGCAGGGTGAGCTGCGCTTCAAGTGGTATGCCCTGACAACCATGGGGGAAGTCATCCTTCGGCTGGCTTTCAGCCTCCTGGTGGTCCTTCTCGCGTGGGGCGCAGTGGGGGCGATCCTCGGGTTCGCTCTCGGAGCGCTCGCGCTGGTGGTGGTGCCCTGGTCCTTCTATCGGGATCTACAGTGGCGCCCACATGTTCTGCGGCAAAGGTGGCGGTGGGCCGAGACCGGCGACATCGCCTCAGTCCTGTGCGTGGTCTCAGTCCTCGTGGGCGTTGACGTCGTTATGGTGGCGTTCCTGGACGAAGGGCCCGCCGCGGCAGGCTTCCAGGCCTTGGCCACCATCGCCAAAGGCCCGGTGTACGTAGCTGCGGGGACTGCCTTGGTGGCGTTTCCTTTGCTCCGCCGCCCGGGAGTCAACGTCCGTGCGGTGCTTGGTGCCGCGTTCGCTTCGTTCAGCCAGTTGGCGGTGGTGGCCTTCGCCATCATTGCTACGGCACCCCATGCCTTGGCTGGCGTGATCATTCCTGAGAAGTATCACGGCTCCCTTGAATTGCTGCCGTGGCTTGCGGCCGCCGGATTGGGCTACGCCGTGCTGACGGTCCTTACCACCATTCTGCTCGCCCTGCGGGCGTACCGCCGCTGCCAACTCGGCTTGGCCTGCGCCTGCCTTCTGGTGGTTGCCGGGCTGTGGACAGGATGGCAAGTGAACGCCGTGAGTGGCCTGGCCATCGGATCAGCCGTCGGTGCCGTGGCCGCCGCGACAGTATTGGCCTTCATTTCCTGGCCGGTCCTCTCCGCCGTTGGCCCCGCCAAGGGCGCCGGACGCTCCATGGCCGGTGCAGGCATCCTGCTGTTGGCCCTGGCAGTGGCCAGCCAACTCCAACCCATCGTGTGGCTCGCCTTCGCTACGATCGCCGGCCTCGCAGTGCTGGCCCATCAGCGCGGCTTGCTGCCGCGAACGCTGGGTTGGGGGACCTTCCGACGGCGGTTCGAGGCACCTTCCCGGGGTGCCGGACGGCGTTCGAAGGTCCAGGAGCCTCCCTCCAACCTGCTGGTGGCAGCCCTGATTCGAGTGGTGTCCAGCTCCGCGGCGGCCTTCATTGCGGTGTCGGCGGCGGCATTCGGTGTCCGGGCTTTCGGCTTGGAGCGCGGTTTCGAATTATGGGTGGATGAGCTGCTGTATGTCCGCCTGGGGGAGTCGCTCACCACGGGCCAGGTGCCCACGTTGCCCGATGGGCCGTTCTTCCTGCACCCACCCGGCTTCTTCCTGCTGGAAGCCGGCACCATCAAGCTCCTTGGCATCTCGGGCGACATCGTCGAGGTGGTGTTGCAGCTCCGCTGGCTCAACGCCGCGCTTGGAGCCATCACTGTTGGCTTGGGATTCCTGTTGGTCAGGAAACTGGCAAGCACGACGGCGGCATGGCTCACCGCCCTGGTCCTCGCCTTTGAGCCCTTTATCCTGCGCAATAACAGCCACGCCTTCCTGGAGACGTCGGCCATGGCCTTCGTGCTCGCCGGCTTCCTCGTCCTGTTGGGTACCCGCCAGGTCCTGACGCGTACCCTGCAGCCGAAGCGGAGGTTGCCTGTTATCCTGCGGCTCGTGGCGGCTGGGCTTCTGTTGGGCTATGCCGTCGTGTGCAAGGACTTCTTCGTCATCTGCACGGTTGGTCCGGTTGCAGTCGCCGTGATTTGGAAGAGGACGCTGCCGTGGCGGCAGGCCGCCGTCGTGCTTCTTGCGTCGGCAGTGCCGTACGCGACGTACTTGGCCGTAGCGGCATCCCAAGCGCATCTCCCGGATTGGATCGAGGCGAAGACCAGCGGCCTGCTGCGTGCGTCGGGCCTGGAAAAGAGCACCGGCTTCACGGCGGAAGGGTCACCCAATATCGTCACCCGGCTGATCGAACAGAGCAGCCACTTCGGTAGCAGCTACCTTCTGCTGGCCTTGTGTCCGCTGGCCGGTGCCCTTCTTTGCTTCAGCCATCGCGCGGATCGGCGACTGATCGGTCTGGCTGGCCTCGCCTTGGGTGCCGCAGGTGCTTACAGTGCCGCGTTTGGCACCTTCGAAGAACAATACGGCTACGGCGTGATGATTGCCGGGGTGTTGTGCTCCGTGCTGGTGGTGGTGGAACTGCGGGAGAGATTCGCCAGGGGTCGCACGTTCCTGCTCGTCGCCAGCCTCTGCTTTGTGGTGTTGACCGTGATTCTCGGAGCCCGGACGGCGCTCACAGTGGACAACGGCTTTGTCCAGGCCAAGGACTGGGTGAAGACCACCCTCCCGGCGGATGCACGGATCAGTGTCACCAACAGCACGGGTGAATTCGCCTTCGCCGATGACCCACGATTCGGCGTATGGCCGTCGGCGCCCCTGATGCAGGAGGCCGGGGCCAATTACATCCTGACGCAATCGCACCCCACCAGCCAGGGTTACGGTTACGCTAACCCTGACATGCTCACCTGGCTCAACGAGCATGCGATACCTGTTTTCAGTGCGGAGGGGCCCACCAACGGCTCCACAACGGTCTGGTTGGTGCCACCAGCCGAACTCAGCGTGGGGGCGGCCAACGGAACGGGCAGTCCCTCCAAAACGTACGAGACGGAACGGTAGGGCCAGTGAGGATATTGCATCTGGGGTTTGAGGATCCCCGCATGCCCGGAGCGGGCGGGGGATCGGTCAGGACCCACGAAATAAACCGACGCCTGGAAGCCAACGGTTTCGACGTGACAGTGCTGACCACACGGTACCCGGGTTGGCAGGAACGGATCCAGGACGGTGTCCACTACGTGCCGATCGGTTGGGGAGCAGGGACCAACCGGTGGGTGAGGCTCGCCGGGTACGTGGTCCGGTTGCCGTTCGAGGTGCGCAAGCGCCGAGGCGCCGCCGACTTGGTGGTGGAAGACTTCTTCGCCCCGTTCTCCACCATGGCAGCCCCGCTGTGGACCAGGAAACCCACCATCGGCGTGGTTCAGTGGCTGCACGCCCGCGACAAGGCCAGGCAGTACAAACTCCCGCTCCACTGGGTGGAACGGTTCGGAGTCCGGCGTCATCGGCGGACCATCGCCGTGTCCGAGGGAATCAAGGACCAACTGACGGCCATAAACCCCGGCATCCATGTGGACGTCATCGGCAACGGCGTTGACCCCGAGGCCTGGAAACCGGCGCCCCGGCTTGGCCGGAACGTTCTTTGCCTCGGCAGGCTGGAGTTCACCGGCAAGGGACTGGATTTGCTGCTTGCGGCCTGGGCGGAATGCCACCACCGGATTGACGGCAAACTGTTGATTGCAGGGATAGGGCCGGATGAGGCGCGCTTGCGGTCAGCCATTGAGGCCGCCGGGCTCTCCGACTCGGTGAGCCTCCTGGGATGGCTTTCGGGCGAGGCAAAGTTCCAAGCACTGAGCGAGGCAAGGCTGGCGGTGGTTCCCTCGCGGCAGGAAACCTTCGGCCTCGTAGCCATCGAGGCCCTGGCTGTGGGGACGCCAGTGATCGCTTTCGACATCCCCTGTCTGCGCGAGATTGTGCCACCCGGTGCGGGATGGCTGGTTGAAGCGTTCGACGTCGGCCACCTCGCCACCGCGCTCGCGGAGCACTACTCAGGGGTCGGGCTTGGTGCTGGCGAACAGGGTCGAGCGTTTGCTGCCGGATACAACTGGGATCGGTTGGCGGCGTTGCAGGGTGCGGCATACAGCGCAGCGCTTTCCGAGATCGGTGGGGGCCATCGCGAAACCGCAGTATCCAGCACGCACACAGAAAGGTGATGACACGCTGATGCAGTCCAGACTTGATCGTTCCCTGGCCGGAGATGCGCCATGGCTGTTCCTCTCACCGCACCTCGATGACGCCGTACTTTCCTGCGGCGCACTGATCGAGGCACAGGCCCAAGGGCGCGAGGTGATCGTGGCAACGCTCTTCACGGAAGCTTCGCCAGGACCCCACACACGGGCAGCGACCTCATTCCTCCGCCAGTGCTCCGGAGCCGATGCAGGGAGCTTGTTCGCGGCCCGCCAGGAGGAGGACAACTCCGTGTTGGACCAGATGGGTGTCCAATCCCTCCATCTCGGGCAGGTAGACGCGCTGTTTCGCAGGCGGCGGCCACCCAAGCTGGGAAGCTCGGCGTGGGCCAGGTTGCTGCCCGAGATGACCCACCGCTATCCCACCTACAGGTTCGACATTGCCCTGGGTCGCATCGCCCGCGGGGACCAAGTACTCATCCGGCAACTCCGCACTGACGTGGCTGCGTTGATGGGACTGACGGGGGCGGAGCTGCTGTTCTGCCCTGTGGGTGTGGGTAAGCACGTGGACCACTTGATCACCCGTGAAGCGGGCATGGCCCATCCGGAAAACCTGGTGCTCTACTCCGACTTCCCGTACGACCTGGTGTCTCAACCCGACCAGGCGCGGTTGGCGCGGTTGGGCTATGTCCCATTGAGCTGGGATCAGGGCCTCGAGTCCAAGACTGCCAGAATTCGGCAGTATGGCACCCAGGCGGACGCGCTCTTCCCAACAGGCGATATTCCGGTGAAGGCAGAAACCTATTTCGTCCCCGCTTTTCAGTAGCAGTCGGGCTTCAGCGGCGGGAGCTAGCAGCCTTCCCGGTTATTTGAGACGACGTTGCCCGGAGCCTCGCCGAGCTTCATAGCCCCGCTCTGGCAGACGACGTTGTCCGTCACCGTGATGTTCTTCAGGTCGCCTTGGAAATCCAGCCACGGTCCCGGAGTATCGGTGACGGAGTTGTTCTTCACCACGATGTCGTGAACGGCAGCGTTGCCGTCGTAGTACCCGATTTTCACGCCGTTGGGGGAGCCCCAGAACCGGTTGGCCTCCACCGAGATGTTGCGGATTTCATGCTTTCCCACCGCCAGCTGCATCGCCGAACCGTGAGATCCGCCGCGGACCTTGTTGTTCTTGTAGGTCACGTCATAGACCGGAGCGCCGATGGTTTGAGCCACGAGGCCGTCGTCGCCGTCGTCTCCTTGGCGTTGGTCAACAGTGTTGCCTTCCACTATGCCGCCGTGTGAGTCGGTGATGTGGATGCCGTCCAATTGGTCGTACTTTCCGCTGCTGGTCACCAAAGTGTCATTGTTGCGGATGCAGAAGTTACTGCTGGCGACCACCGCGATGGAGTAGGTGAAGGGGTTCCGCGTTCGGACATCCTCTACCAAGGCATTAGTGGTGTGGCGGACGTCGATCAGGTATTCGGTGAGGCGCCCAGGAGTGTTGCCGTCCAGCTCCTCACCGCTTTGGTCCGCCGTCAAGTGGGAGATGGTGACATTCTGGGCGCCGTTGGTGGTAATCAGCGGGTGGCCACCGAAGGGGCCCTTGGTCTCCAGGAACTCCGGGCCGGCCTTCAGCACGGTGGCTGCTCCGGTTCCCTTGAGGGCAACGTTGCTCTTGAGCACCAAAGGCCGGCCAAGAGTGAAAGTTCCTGCGGGCAGCTGGACGATACCCCCACCGTCTTTGGAGGCTGAATCGATGAGCTGCTGGAGTGATTTTGACGTGTCCTCCGGGTCCAGGTACTGCTGGGTGGTGAACTCCTTGACCTGTGTGGCCTGGCTCCCGGGAGCCCTGCAATAGTCCGTGGCCACCGGCGTCTCCGCACCCGGATTCGCGGCTACCACGGCAACCCCCAGCCCGGCAGCAGCGAGGGCAAGGACCAGGACCGCAACTTTTGGGCCGGCAGACTTCATGGCACCACCCTATCCTCAGGGGGTTTCCGGCAGGTTAAAGAGGAATGGCCCGGGCAGCAGCCCGGGCCATTCCGAAACAAAGGAGGTTTAGCTTTCGCCAGCGGAATCGGAGCGACCAAGAATGGTCTGCGGGATCCAGAACGCGAGGGCGAAGAGGCCAAGGCACACAGCCATGGGCCACGGGTTGTCCAAGCTCAGGAAGGACAGCGAGTAGATGGCGCCCAGGAAGAGCACAATCATGACCAGGAACAGGACAATGCTTGTAACGAGGTTGTTTTCCCGTTCAATGGGGGCACTTGAAGCGTTCTTGGACATTCATTCCTCCTCGGCCCCGCAGGGCTCAAAATTCTTGGGCTGTTGCGGAAGCCTTAGTAGGCAGATGAACCCTGTTCACCTTTGACGATCGCAATTCCGGAACTCGCGCCGATACGTGTTGCACCAGCAGCAATCATAGCCTGTGCGTCGGCCAGGGAGCGCACTCCGCCGGAGGCCTTGACGCCGAGGTCGGGCCCGACGGTCCTGCGCATCAGGGCAACGTCTTCAACCGTGGCGCCGCCGCCGTTGAATCCCGTGGACGTCTTGACGAAATCTGCTCCGGCTTCCACGGCGGCTTCACAGGCTATGACTTTCTGCTCATCCGTCAGCATGGAGGTCTCAATGATGACCTTCAGGATGGCCTCGCCTGCGTGGACTGTCTCGGCCACGGCCCTGATGTCGTCCACCAGTGCACCTTTGTCGCCTGCGCGGCCGGCGGCCATGTTGATCACCATGTCGATCTCGTCGGCGCCATCCAGTACGGCGCCACGGGCTTCGAAGGCCTTGACGTCGCTGGGCGTGGCTCCGAGTGGGAAACCGATCACCGAGCAGGTCAGCACTCCCGAACCCTTGAGTGCCTTGGTGACCGTCTTGACCCAGACGGGATTCACGCACACCGACTTGAACTTGTACTCGACAGCCTCGGCACAGACCTTGAGGACATCAGCCTCGCTGGCTTCCGGCTTCAACAGCGTGTGGTCGATGTAGGAGGCGATGTTTGCAGGGGCGACGGCTTCGTTGCTCATGGGATCCTTCCGTGCAGGGCGTGGCCGGCCCGGTGGCCGCAGGGTTGTCACTGCCCGTCAAAGGACCATCTTGCCACATGCTCTTCGGGTCAGCCGGGGTTGTCCACATAGGCCAAGTAGGGCCTGATGGTGGCTGTTGCTGGCTGGAAGAGTCTGGGTATGGATCGGACTCGGGACGGGCACGCGGGCGCAGACGCAACGGTCGCGCCGGACGGTGTCGTGCGTCGTTGGTCCAGTGCTTCGCCGCCCCGGGTGTCTGGTCTCATCACCCTCCTGCGCTCCGTCCCCCTGGGTATCGGCAGCGGTGAGTTGATTGATCAGGTCCGGGGGGGGTGTAGTTGTGCTCGGCCATAACCAATTCGTAATGCTGGCCGTTCTCGCGGAAGCGCGATGGTTTGTCGAAGATGGAACCCATGCACTGAGTTTAGGCGGGGAATGTCGTGTCCGTTGTGTACGTTTGGGCTGTGGATCAAGAAACGATACGCCTCATTATTACCGCCACTGCGGCACTTCTCGCTGGCTGGGGCGGCTCGGGACTGACCGCCTACATAAACCGCCGCAATACGACCGATACGCTTGCGGCCTCCGAACGCAGTAGGAACGAGCAGTGGGACCGGACGGAAAGCCGCGAGCACGAAGTTTGGGTTCGGGATCAGAAGCAGCAAGCATATGCCGACTTTGTTCTAGAAGCGGACAAGGCTGTTAGCGACGCTAGGAGCATGTGGAAAGGCGGGTTGGATGAGTCCAGCGTGAATATTTCGGGGGCTAGGATGCGGATAAGAATGGTGGGTTCACCAGTGCTTCGCACTGTGGCTTGGGAGGTTGAGCAGGCGCTCAAGAAGTTGCTGGAATATTCACGTCCCGAGGTAGACCAATATGGCATTCCTCGTCAGCGTTCCGGCAGCTATGAAGAACATTCGTTCTTGGCTCTCGAAGTGGAAGCCCTGCTCCAGGACTTCGTAGCGAAAAGCCGCCGGGACCTCGGGACTGCGTCACCAGGCGATAGCTCGGTAAGGGACGGGGTTGGAATTCAGGCTGATGAGGACGAAGACTAGAAGTGGCCCCACAGACGCTGACGCTTACCAGTCAACTGATCACAGGAAGCGTTGCACTGATTGCCGGGCTCGGCGGAGCCGGACTGACGACCTTCGTCAACCGCAAAAATACCAAGGACTCCATGGCGGCGGCGCGCCTCACTGCGGAGGAGCAGTCGATCAAGGCCCAGGAGCAGGAACATGCAGCCTGGCTCCGCGATAAAAAGCAGGAAGCCTACGCGGCGTACCAAGCCGAGGCTGGAACATTGTTCCGTAAAGTGAATGGCTGGTACGGCGATGACGAGCCCGTTCCATCGGTTGATGGCCTTCCTCCTATTCTCGGGCGGGTGCGGCTGATCGGGAGCGAAGATGCTGTACTACTTGCCAACGCCATGAGCGTGTCGGTGAGTTCATCCTGGTCAAACAGGGTGTACGAACGCACGTATCGGAAGGGAGGGAAAACGGAGGAAGCGAAGAAGCAGCGGGACGAGTCGAATCGACTGCGAACGCAGTTTAATGACCTGTTGGCGAAGTACCTCACGGTTGTTCGACGAGAGCTTGGCGCACATGGCTCCAACAGGAACGCCCAACCTTAGCGGTTGTGTACGTTTGGACCATGGATCAACAGACGGCGACCTTGCTCTCCCAAATCATCACTGCCTGCGCAGCGATCGCAGGTGGACTTGGTGGTGCAATGTACACCGCGCACATGAATCGCCGGAACACTGGAGCCACGCTAGAAGCTACGCGCCAGTTAAGTGAGGACAAGTGGAGGAGGGCTCAGGACCAAGAGCATGTCACCTGGCTGCGCGGACAGAAGCAGGAGGCTTATACAGACTTTCTTTCGACGGTTGATTCAGTGGTCAAAGAAATCCTTGGGAACATGACCGAACGAGACACGTTGCTTCCGGGACTCCACGACGTAATCACAAAGCTCACCAGACTACGGCTCGTCGGCAGCGATGACACCAACACCATTGCGAAAGACATAGTCGCATCGATAGGGGATGTCATTGATATTGCGCGTGCAACTCAAAAGGAGCTTCAATCCGGCACACGATCGGAAGCCTCCGAAATGGCTCTCACGGAGGCCATGGTCAACCTGTATAAGCAGGTAGCAGAACTAGTTGGCGCCGCCCGGATGGAGTTCGGCACAGACTTTCTACCCAGTGAATTCGATATAGCGCGAGGCAAGTAGTGGATCAGGAAACAATTAGGCTCGTCGTAACGGCGAGCGTGGCCTTGGTAGCCGGTTTGGGTGGGGCGGGACTTACTGCCTGGATTAACCGGAAGAACACGGTAGAAACGCTCGCCGCTTCCGCGGAACGCGACCATGCTACGTGGCTTCGAACCCATCAGCAGGAGGCCTACGCCGAGTTCCTTGCCAAAGCAGTAGCTGTAATTCACGTAGCGAACTCCAACCCCAACTCACGCATGCCCGCTGCTCCACCGCTCGATGACATGTCCATCGCCCGCGGACGGCTTACGCTCGTGGGCGGCGCCGAAACCATTGACTGGTCAAAGCGGATCGACTTTGAAGCCAGGAGAGCGGTCATAGTGAGGATGCAGATGGACGAGGCGAAAGATCATTCTGCCGAGGAGATGCAGGACTGGATATCGCTCACCAGCGCGAGCAGAGATTTTCATTCTCTCGTCGGCAGATTTGTTGATGCGGCCCGGACGGAACTTGGCACTGGGCCGGCTCCTGAAACAGAGAACGATCCCGGAGAAGACGACTAACCTTTGGGTCGTCCAGCTGCCAGGGCAAGAGCCTCGGCGGGAAAGTGCTAACTACGCTCTGCGGCCACCGTATTGTCATTGGTCTTTCGGCGTGCGCGGAGCTGCATCATGCGGTCTTCACCCTCAGCGGTCAGTTTCCAATACCGCCAACGGTCGTTGACGCCACGCTTCTGTGTTCCCCTCGCAACCAATTTCAGAGCCATCAATTGGATCACAACCTCGTCCAACATGCCTGGCGTAGTAACCTTGGTACCCAAGATTTCGCGAACCTTAACGTCGGGGAGAATCTCCGAAAAAATCTGAACTCCGAGCGACGCCAGATGCGTGTTTAGCGCCCTTTCCAAATCGCGGTCAGAAACTTCATGGAGCATTTTCGGCGCTATGCCGCCGAAAATCTCATTCCAAGTCGCAAGGACCTCGTAGTCGCATTCGTAACCAGCTCCGTCGGCATCATCAAGGTAGTCGATCTGCACGGCGAACTCGACTTTGTCCTCGCCATCTTCAAGGTCCGGGAAAAGGGGCGTTGTCCCAGCCGTTGCGGATTCGTTAGCCTTGGCGCGCAACTCAGCCAGCTCGCCCCGTATCTCAGGTGTCATGGCCAGGTCGCCGCGGACCCACCCTATAGCGGGCTTCTTCTTCTGGAGCGCAACCAGAGACGTGGCAATCTGGGCGGCAAGGTCGTCCTTGCCGTCGAAGTACCGCACAGTGCGCTTGGACTCGGCCTTCTTTCGGAACTCCTCCAGCTTTTCGGCCTTTTTCGGGTCCAGCTCAGTCTTTTGTTTGACCACCGAATCTGGGTCCCGCTTCAGGAAGGCCATGACCGGAGTCTGTGTCTCGATGGCGTAGTCGTACTCCATCTCGGTGTAGCTCACATCAGTCTCGGCGTCTACTGAGCCGTACTTCCCACCCAGAATGAGAATGTAGTAGTCGGAGTCATCAATGACTCCTTTGATGAGGTCCATCTTGTCGTCATCGCCTGCGGGGAATAGCTCCATGCCAGCCGGGAAGCAGTTCAGCTCCAGCAATATTCGTGTAACGGCTTGTCGCTCCTCGACCAGATCAAGGTAGGTGGAGCTTACGAAAACCTGCGGGCGGACGTCCATGAAATTCCCCATTCTGACACTGCAGTAAACCAGCCACCAATCCTATCCGCCGGTAGCGCCCTTTCTGCGCAGGGCGGGCGGTACCCGGCCATCTCGGCTACCGCCTGCCCGCGCTGTTTCAGGCGCCCTGGGGGCGACCTTGAGTCGGACCAAGTAGGCGGCAACAGAGGACAGGACGGCCTTGATGATCAGCACGCCGAAGCCAGCCCAGAACAGGCCGCTGGTAACGTCCTGCTCGACCATGGTCAGGCCAACGCCGAGGGCGCTGACAATGTCGATGCCCACGGCAACCCTGAGGGTGCGGAGCGCCCGTTCGAATGCGTCAGAGTGCCGGGTTACGGCCACGTCAACGGCCACCGCTGGCGCCGCTGGGGGCGTCAAGGCGACACCATCACGAGGCTCGACACCGTCCCGAGACGCACGACGATGGCTGCGCCACCGTGCTTAGGCGCTCAAATACACTCGTCGCGCACGGGTTCCTGCTGACTCACTGCCAAGCTGCAGCTAAGCCGCCATGGGTACCTGCTGGTCCCTGTTCGTCGCCCCCAGCAGCATGCCCGAAGCACACAGCATTGCGGAGGACTCCGCGGAGAGGAGCAGGCCCAACCGGAGTCCGTCGCAGGAGGCGGCATCGCCAATGGCCCAGATCCCAGGAACGGAAGTGGCAAGGTCGCGCCCGACGGCGATGCCGCCATCGGGAGCTGTCAAGAGTCCGGCGCTCTCAGCAAGGTCGTTGCGCGCGGCGCGTTCCTCGGCGATGACCACGAGGTCGCCGTTCATGCTGCTGCCATCCTCGAACAGGATGCCGGTGGCGGGCAGCGAGGAAGCGGGCATCCCGGCGGTGGCAGCGAAAGGAATCACTGCGGCGGGGCGGAGGGTGGTTCGGACGGGGCGTACTCCACGGGCGCGGAGTACGGCTTCTGCCTGGCCGGCCGCGGGTCCGTTGCCCACGAGGATTCCCAGCGGCCGCCGGCCCACCAGCCGGGTGACGTCCTTGACTGCTTCACCGATGTTCGCGGCGTCGTCGATGGTGGAGTAGCTCAGGCTGGATTCAGCGCCGGCTACCGGGGGCAGGACGGGAGCCGAACCCGTTGCGATGACCAACTGATCGTAGGAGAACTCCATGCCGTCAACGGTGGTGACGATTTTGGTGTCGGCATCGATGAAGCTGGCTGCCTGGCCGAAGCGGACGGAGACCTGGGGGAGTTCTGCAAGTTCCAGGAGCGCCTCCGGGCAGTCGTCCCGGTTGCTGAGCACGGTGATGTTTCCATCGAAGGGCCGTTGCCGCGAGCCGGACGTGCCAGCCAGCCGCCGAACCAAAGCCTGAGCCGCGGGACCTGCGCCTGCGATGACGATGTGGAAGGAAGCTGCGGACGGGGTGGCGGACATGGTGGGCCCTTTCGCTGATGACCTGTTTGGTGCTGTTGATCATTAGCGTAGGGGGCCGGTTTTTCGCGGGTGTTTCCCCGCTGTTGCCATCTTTGGCTGTTTCGTAGCGTGGTGTTTACCCGCCGGTAATAACGTGCGTCACACTGTGGTGGACCAACAGCCGGCCGGGGATTCAGTAACGGCGCAGGAGTTCGCGGAACCCGTTTCCAGCGAAGCCCGCCACCGCCGCTGCCCTGTCCACGAAACCGTGGGCGCCCACCGGCTCAATGGAAGCCAAGAGTCCGGCGGCGTCCGCCAGGCTCATAGTGAGTTCCGCAGACAAATCACCGGCCTTCAGCAGTGCAATCCTGGAGTCCGCCCAGGCATCCGGACCGGGGTCGTCCCGCAAGGTGCGCGTCACAGTCAGGTCCTGCCACCCGCCGTCGAGCTTGATCCTGGCACGGTACGCGACGTCGTCACCGTTGGCCTCCACCTGGCCGTTCGCCAGGAACACCCGGCCGAAGCGCGGGTGTTCAAGGTAGCCGGTGACCTGCGGCAGTTCAGGACCGGGTACGGAAGGCATCACGACGGCGGCCCGGAACCGCAGGGGTTCACCGTCCACGACGCCGGTCAGGACGTCGGTGAAACGAACTCCGGGAGCGGGCTCTGTCATGGCGGTGCAGCCGGAATCCTTGGCGACCCCGGCCGGAGTCATTGATTCCAGATACGCGCGGGCATCGCGGTAGCCCATGCCAATCAGCGTGTCGGCGTCGATCCTTCCCAGGTAGAACTCCGGATCCAAAGGAAGCGGATGCTTGGGCCGGACCACGTGCAACACAAACTCACGCCCAGCAGCGGCGGCTGCCTCGAAGTCCGCCAACAACGCACCCATGGCACTCATCTCGATCATGTGCACGTACTGCTCAAGCGGTCCGTCCCCCCAGTAAGGGGAATTGCCGATGCACCAGATCAGCCACACTTCATCGGCACCGCGGCGCAGGGCTTCGGCAACGTTGGCGTCGCGTACCCAGACGGCGTCCGTCCAGATCTTTCCGTCGCGGCGCAGTGGCGTGAGGAAAATAGGCAACGACATACCAGCGGCCATCAACTCAGCGTCGATGCCGGTGGCGTCTATGGCGTGGCACTTCTTGCCGATGAACTCCACCACGTTGAAGGAGCCTTCGACGGCGTCAGGTTCCGCCGCGTGCGCACGGATGGTGGCGTCGTCAATTCCCAAGGTGGGAAAGACTTTGGCGAGGATGCCGTCGGCATCGCCCACCGCGGGGAGTGCCCACGGGCCCTTGACGTAGTCGCCAAGGGGCAGGGCCGATCCGAAGTCCTTGACGTTCACGCCTGACCAGCGCGTGCACATCTCCTCCGGTGATACCCCGGAAAGCAGCATCCCGGCCGTGAGAATGCCGCCAGACGTGCCATCGACGTGGTGAAATTCCAGGCCTTCCTCGGCGAGCGCTTTCATCACACCGGCCTGCCACGCCACGCGCATTCCACCGCCGGCCAGGACCAGGGACCGTTTCACGGCGTGTTTCCTGTGGCCAGCCCGGTGCTGACTGGCTCCGAGCTGGTCCGACGCCAGTAGATGAACAGGAGCACCGCCGTCGCGAGGTCAAAGAAGGCGACCAGCAACGCCAGGGGTGAGAAGACGCCGTTGAGGACCCCTATCCCTACTGCCCCGAACGCCCCTGTTTTCTGTACCCCGGACCACAGCACTACTTCGGGGGAGGGCACGGCGTTGAGGAGGGTGTGGAGGAGCAGTCCGCCTACCACCACCATGAACATGCCCACAGTGCCGAAGAGTTGGCGGGTTTCGGGGGTTGGTTCGGCGCCGAGGAGCTGGAGGATCGGGCCGCCGAAAGGGACCTGTACGGCACCGGTGAGGACGGTGATGATGGCGATAACGGCGAGGACGGCCCGGAGGGGGTCGGCGAGGGCCCACGCCACGGTTCCGGGAGGGTGTGTTTTCTGTGAGCGTGCTGGATGACCCGGTTGGGCTGGCTGCTGGGCGGTCATGCGAAGGACTCCAAGAGGCGCCCGCGGTCCACCAGTAGCCACACCATGGCTGCCCAGGTCAGGGTGGAGACGTAGAAGCGGATGTCGTTGAGCATCATCCATCGCTTCAGCAGGGAACGGAGTTCGGTGTCGTCGGCGAAGTCACCGCCACGGATCCGGACGTTGATGGGGATGATGATGCCTTGGCCCACCCAGGTGAGCACGATGATTCCCACCAGGCAGATGATGGCGGGGATGACTCGGACGGTGCCCCATTCGGACCACACCAGAATGCCGCCGGAGATAAACATGATGGGCACCACGATGGTGAAGAATTTGGTGGCCGCCCGGGTGGGGATGCCGAAGTGCATGTCCACGTTGTCGCGCGCCAAGGATTCCCAAGTGGGGTAGAGGAAGAACTTGAGGACCCACATGGTGCCCACGTACATGGTGGCACCGAACAGGAAATAGAGGGCGTTGATCAGGAGCAGCCAGTTCATTGGGCACCCCCGGAAGCGTGGCCAGTGGCTGTGGCGGCCCCCGGCACGCGGCTACGGTCCGGTGGGGCGAGCCATTCCTGCCCCTGCCCCAGACTGACGACGCTGTCCAGCATGTCCCCGCCCCTGAGGGCCCCGGCCTCGGCTTCCGACGGAGCCGTGAGGAACCAGGCCTCGTAGTGGTCGTCCAGCACGCCGTGCGCCTGTGGCAGCCAGGCAGTGAACACCGGTTTGTCTTCGACCTGCAGTTTCTTCAAAGGTCCGACGCCGGGTGCGTCACCCAGGATGAGACGGGCCTTCGCCTGTGCTCCGAGGGCGATGTCCCCGGTGGCTTCGAAGTAGATGTCCGATTTCCAGAGCATGTTCCGGAAGACGCAGTAGTTGGACGCGGCGAGCTTGAGGGGGAGCGCGAGGGGTTCCGGCCGTTCGATTTCGATGTAGCAGCCCAGCTCACCGTCCTTGTCGTATTGCGCGGACACTGTGGAGTCCGTAACCACGAAGTCGAGGTTGGCTTGGTGTTTGGGCATGCCCCAGATGCCCTTGCCGCCTTTGACGGAGATTTCCGAACTGACGGGCAGGTCCACCACGAACTGGCCGAGTTTGAAGGTCTTCTGGAATATCAGCGGCAGGATGGGTGGGGCTGGCCTGCTGCCGTGGGTGATGGCGATGGCCAGGGAGTATTCGATGTACTTGCCAATGTCCGTGGATTTGTAGTTGACCACCGTGACCACCAGCAGTCCCTTGCCGCCCAGGCTGAACGGCCGCATCTCGGATCCCGGCAATGCCGCCGCAGCGGCGCGTTTGTTGATGGGGAAAGCGGCCATCAGTACAGGGGAATCGTCGGAATTGACGGGCATTACGTACTTGATCCCGTCCGCCAGCGCATGCTGCCCGCGGAGCCGTTCCTGTCTCCGTGGAACCGGCGAAGGGATGAGCTTGAGTAAGGGGGTGACCAGCTCGGTGAGGGTTTTCATGAGTGCAGCTCCTGGTCGGTGGCGGTTTTTTGGGTTCCGTTGAGCTCCTGCACAATGACCGGGAAGGTGTCCTGCCACGCGTGGTCGCCAAAGAAAACGTCCAGGTGGCCGTAACCGGGAATGAGGTGCAGCGAGTCTTTGCCGGGGCGGTGTTGCTGGAAGAACTCGTAGGTTCGTTGCTGGCTTTCGGGAAGGAAACACCGGTTGTCGAGGCCGGCGATAAAGGCGAACCGGGCATCGGTCTGCGGAGCATCGGCTACAAAGTTGTCCGGTAGTTCCGGATGGTCGCCGGCGGCCACCATGTGTCCGGCTTTGATGCTGCGGCCCATCTCCTCGAAGAACGTCACCGGCACCTCCGCGAACTCGCCGCTGAGCCATTGGTGAGTGGCGTCGTCGAGGTTTTCGTGAGCCCACAGGGCCGGCCGACCGCTGCCATAGGTGAAACTGACCATTTTGCAGACGGTGTTGTCGCACTCGTGGTGGGTGGCTTTCACCAGCCCTCGGATGGCACGGGTGAAGTAGCCCTGCGACTTGTAGCCCCACGAGGGCGACAGGTAGGGGGTGAAGGCTTTCACCACGGGTGTCAGGTAGTCGATTTTGAGGCGTGAGAACGCGGGCACCACCGGGTGCAGGGACACCGCGTTGGACACGATGGTGTCCACTTGGGGAAGCAGTCCGGCGACGGCGGACATGGTGAACGACGTGGATCCCTGGCAGTGGATCACGGCTTTCATGGTCTCCGCGTCCGTAGCGTTCAGGACGTGTTCGACGGCGGCGGGATGGTCGTACACGGCGGCGTCCGCGAGCGTCCAGGACAGGGGATCGAGGTCGATGGAGGCGCGCCAGTTCAGCATCCACACGTCCCACCCGTCCTCCAGGAGGACATCGACGATCGTGGTCCGGACGGGGGGCCGGAACAGCTCAGCCCTGACGCCGGAGCCATGGACCAGTATCACCGGTCCTTTGGTGGGCTCCAGGGGTGACGTGACGTGGACCAGGCTCAGTGGTGTGTTGTCCCGGGCACGGATCGGGATGACCTCGGTCCGGTGCTCGGCACGGGTGATGATCATGGTGTGGTGCCTTTCCGTGCGATGGTGATGGGTTCTTCAAGCAGCCGCATGGCGGGCAGGCCGGCTTCCGGAACCAGCCGCGCGCCGTCGTCGTTCTTCGCCAGCCGCCAGTCGCGGCAGACCGTGTCCACCATCAGCGGGTACACCGTGAGGTCGCCGTCGGAGCCGAGGTGCATGCGGAGGAAGCCCTTGTGGTCCTCGATGGCTTGCCCGGACATTTTCCACGACGACACCTCGCCCGTGGGCGTAGCCAGGATGAACAGGGCAAAAGCCTCACTGCCAAGCGCCCACCCGCCCAGATACACCAGCGCAAGCGCCAGGAGCAGGACCACGACGCCGGGCCAGCCGTCCGGCCAGGGAACCAGAATCACGACGGCGGCACTCACCGCGAGCGCGGACAGTTGGTAGAGCAGGCCGCGCATGAACACGACGAGTCCTGCCGTGGCCAGCCCGAGAACCCGGGCGATGATCGCCAGCAGGGCGAGCAGAACGGGCATGGCGAGGATCAGGGCGCCCAGGAGCAAGAGGGTATTCCCTGTCCGCACGCTGCGCAGGCTGTCCACGAACGGCTCCCCGCGGAAGGCACTGAAGACCGTCCACAGAGTGAGGGCCGCGATGACGTGCACGACGCCGAGAGACACCCCTATCCCAGGGTTGCGCACAGGCAACCAATACTGCGAGAAGGGGTTGGCCAGCTGGGGGCCGAGCAGCCGGGAGTCACTTTGGCCGGGGAACGTGGTGGGCATGCGGGTGATGTGCCGGGCTTTGTCGGTGGGCTTTTTGTGGTTGCTCGAGGTAGCCCCCGGAGCTGCGGCGTGGGCGGGAAGGGTGATGTCTTTCGGGAGCCAGTGCGTTTCCGACAGGTAGGCGCCGCCCAGTCCGCAGGTGATCAAGTGGGTGCTGCCCGGACTGGGTGCTGCCTGCGGTTGCTGGCCTGGCTGGCTTGGCTGCGAGTACCGGGAGTAGTGGTGGAGGTCGCCGGTGAGCCAGAGTCGGACGCTGGCGCCGGTGTCTTCGAACAGTTGCGTGTGGGGGTCGAAGCGACGGCGGAGGTAGTCCTGCTCGAAGAAGTTGACCTGGCTGAATTCCTTGCTGCCCTTGACCCAGAAGGGAGCGGCGACGCAGAGGATGATCGCGTCGCCGGGCTGTAGCAGCAAGGTGACGTTCCGGTAGAAGTAGTCCAGTTGTGGCTCGTCGATGTATTGGCCCAGTTGGCTGTCGAGGCCTACCAGCCACCAGCCGGGCGTGCCTGTCCGGCCGTTCCCCGGGGACTGGCCCGTCAGCCGTACGGCGAAGTAGCTGCGCGTCTGGATGGTCCGCCACCCCCCGATGCTCCGTTGCCGCGTGAACATCCGGATGAACGAGGTCAGTCCGTCGTACCAGTCGTGGTTGCCGGGGAGGGCCAGCATGATGGGTTGTTCGTCGGGGCGCAGCGAACGCGCCGGCAACGCCATCCGGTACGGACCCGCCATCCGATCCTCGTACGCAGCCGGAGAGGCTACCGGGTAGACCTCGTCGCCTCCGAGGACCAGTACCTTGCCACGGGGGAGTCTGTGTCCTTCAACGGTGAGCGACTCCTCAGCCAGCAACGAGGCCATAGTGTAGGTGGCGTCAAAGCCGTCGCCGAGGTCAGCCGTGAAATCGAGCCACAACTCGGTGGGAGTTACAGGGGCGTGCCCCTCCAGTTCTCCGGGACGTGGAAGACCGCGACTGCTCACCACCGGTTGCGCCGGTTGGCCCGGGACAGGCAGCTTGTCCAGACGCAGGGGATCCGAAGGGAAGCTGCCCTCCAGCTCACGCTTGTCACCAAAATCGGCGAACACGGTGGCTGCCATCACCTTCAACGCCGTCCTGGCCAACGACCTCGGTGAGAGCCAGCGGACCGCCGCCTGGGGAGTGAAACCCAGGACAGCGTGGTGTTCCGCGAGCTCCCGGGTTTTCATCGCTTCGGCTTGAGCGGGAACGGGACGCGCTTGAGGGCCCGTCCGTAAACCTGCCACAGCTCGCCCCCGAACAGTCTGCCGAAGGTCACCAGACCCGCTGCAGGGGCGGGTCCTTCTGCGCGGAACGTGGTTAGCTGCTTGGCGAAGTCGAGCGGCCGGATGTAGAGGATCCCGGCGCCGACCACCCCGTCCTGCTGTTGTGTCTGCGCTGAATCGGGCGTTGTATCGGCCGTTGCAAGGGCCTTTTCCGGGGGCGGCACGTGTCCCCGCAGGATGGTCGCGTACAGCGTGGTGGTGTCCGGCCACAGGTCAAAGCCGGCCTCGTTGTGGATGAGCTTGTGGCCCGTGAACGTGAACGGCGTCCCGCCCGGGTCCCGCAGCCACAAGCGGTACAGCATGCGCCTTGCCGGCCTGCCGTCGCTGGAGGTATCCGTGACGAACAGGTTGAACCATCCCCGTTCCACCGGCATCCGTCCTCCGAAGTAATCCGCCAGCACGTAGCCTTCCGCCGTGGCAGGGTGGCTCGGATCCGCGGCAAAAGCGTCGATGTCCTCCGCAGTGATGGTCAGCTCGAACATGACCTTCCGCGACCGGTCCCGGCCCAGGCTGCGCCCTTTCTCCGGGTCGGTGACGCCAGGACTGAACCAACCGTGCATCTGCTCGGTGAAGCGAACCGAGGTGGGGTCCTTCGTTGCTGTGGCCGGCATCCCGAGACCTCGGCCGCGCTGCGTCGGTGCATCAACCACGGCGCTCGCAGGCTGCTCCTCCTGCGCGCCCTTACCTTTGGTCGCGTCCGGCGCCAGGGCGCGCGGAGCTGATGCACCGACGTCGACGACGGCGCCAGCAGCCTCCTGCTCCACTGTTACCGCATCGCGGGGACTGATTTCCCTGGTGCTGATTCCCTCGGGGCTGGCGTGGTCGGCCTCCTCCAGAATGTGCGCGCAGGTGCGCTCCGCAAACGCTGCAATGGTCAGGGACGGGTTGGCGCCAACCGGCCCGGGCATCGCGGCGCCGTCGACCACGAACAGGCCGGGATAGCCGAAGACCTCGCCGTAGGAATCGCAGACCGCCTCGCCAGGATGTCGCCCGGAGGGCGCGCCGCCGATGGGATGGACCGTGATGACACGCTTTGCCCACCACAGCGGATTGTCGATGAAGTCGCCGTCCAGGTCCTTGGAGATCGACTCCATCGTTTCGCGGACGCGGCCGAAGTACTCCTTGGACGTGGCCATGGTCCAGGCGATGGCGAGCCTGCCGTCGCGTAGGGTCATGACGCCGTCGGGAATGTCCCGGCCCATCCCGAGCAATGGGACGGAACTGGAGGACAAGCGGCCGTCGCCCAAGGCAGCGGCGAGGTCGGCGGAGACGTTGGACCGGCCGGCGTCGAACAGCCTGTCCTTGAAAAGCTGCCCTGCCACCTTGGCAGTGCGCTTGATGGTGGTTCCCAGCTGGGCCGTTTCGATGAGCCAGTTCATGAAGGCCGGATACCCGGCGTCCTCTACGTAGTAGCCTCGACCATCGCCGTCGTCGTCGTTCGAATCCGGAACCCTGATGGCAGTGGTGATCACCGGCCCCTTACTCCCGGCGAGGGTGCGCACGCCCGGCCGCGAGCCGTTGGCCGGGGGAGTCTTGGCGCCCATGATGAACGTCAGGAGGTCGCCGTTGCCGCTGAAGCGGGTTCCCAGGGCGTCGCTGAGCGCGGGAAGGGAACCACGGTTGCGGAGCAGGAGGAAGTTGGTGCCGAACGTGCCTGCACCGAGGATGAGCCTGCGGCAATGGATGATGCGTTCGGTGAGGAGCTCGCCTTGCAGGTCAGGATGGTGGACCACGTAGCGGACTTCGTAGCCTCCGCCGTCCAGCGGCCGGAGGCCGCGGACATCGTGGAAGGTTCGGACATCCGCACCCTTGAACGCCGCCGCGGACACGTAATTATGGTCCAGGGTGTTTTTGGCGCCTGCGTTGCAGCCGATGTCGCATTCGCCGCTGAGCGTGCACGTGGTCCTGACCGTGGTGGGGCCATGGATGCTGCCGTAACTGGGCAACGGGAGCGCCTGGTTGGTACGCGGTTCTGTGTTTGGCGTGGCCGAGAACGTCACGGCGATGGGCGGCCGGGTGATGGAGAGCCCGAGGTTGGCGGCGGATTTCTCCATGGCCATGGTCTTGGCCGTGTCCTTGTACGGGTACGGAACCGGTTGGAGCATGGCCTCGGCGGCGTCGTAGTAGGGGTCCAGGTCCGCGCGGGTGAACGGCCAGTTCTCGTAGCCACCGCCGGGAATGGGTGACTCGTTGACGAACCACTTCTCGTCCTTGCGCAGCAGCACGTTGGCGTAGATCAGCGAGCCGCCGCCGAGGCCACTGGAAACGAGGCCTTCGGTGCCGCGGAAGGTCCATGCGTCGAAGAGTCCGTACAAACCGCGGTCCGGGTCCCAAAAGTTTCTGCCCATCTCCGACGGGGTACGCGCGAAACTGCCGGGCGGGTACGGCTTGCCGCGCTCCATCAGGACCACGGACTGGCCGGCCTCTGCCAGGCGAAGGGCCGCTACCGAACCGCCGAAGCCGGAACCCACCACCACAGCATCAACCTTTTCGATGCCGGTCGAGCTGCGGCGCGGCGGATCAGAAGCGGGTTCAAAACCTGCATCCCCACTGTTCCCGGTCCCCAGACGACCCATGGCCGTTCCTCTCAGAGGAGAGCTGACAACATAGCTGCTGCAGAGGGTACCGGGCTTGGCCGGGCGATGCCTCCGCGGACTATGGGCCTTATGTTCCCACCGGGCAGGGGATCTGTAAATGAGGTGGAGTAAGCACCCGCAGTCTCAGGGCGCGCTGATCCGGGTGTACACCATGTCAAAGTCGTGTTCCAAGGGGCCGCCAGGGTAGGTTCCCCGTTCCAGCCGGGCGTTGATGGTGTTGCCGTCGGCGCTGAAACGGCCAACGAAGCGCTGGGGCCAGTCCGGTCCGTCCCGGAACAGGGTCCACTCGTTGTCCTTGAGCGTCATGTCGTAGATCCGTGCGACGCCGCGGGAATCGAAATAATGCTGCTGGAAAGCACCGTCCGAGCCGGTGGCGCCGATGATGCTCACCGCGTTGGGGTACTCCGGCCGTTGGACAGTGGAACGCTGGATGAGGAAGCCTCCGTTTTCCAGCCATTCGAAGGTGGTCCGGCCGGGGGCTTCCAATCCCGGGATGGACGTTTCCCACTCGCCGATGAGGATGTTCAGTTGCTCCAACGTGGGTTTTGGATCCCGTGCCATGGCCGCCCTCTCTTCGCGGATGTGAACAGGTTCAGCGTAGGACCCGTCCTATCCCGCGCATAGGGCCGAAGCGTTGCGGATGTGGTGCTCGACCCCGGCGATAACCTTCAGCGATTGAACCTTCCCAGGCAGTGGTTCCTATGCGGCCAGGGACGACGGTGGCAGGATGGGCGCATGAGCCAAGTCACCTGCGATCTGACGGTTTCCCTGGACGGGTTCGTTGCCGGTCCCAACCAGTCCCTCGAGCAGCCGCTGGGCGAGCGCGGCGAAAGCTTGCACCGTTGGCAGTTCGAGGAGCGGGAAACCAACGCCGCAGAGATCGAAGGGATCCTCGCCGCAGGTGCGTTCATCATGGGCCGGAACATGTTCGCGGGCCCCGGCCCCGGCCCCTGGGGTGCCGATTGGCATGGATGGTGGGGAGAAGAACCGCCGTATCACGCACCGGTTTACGTCCTCACTCATCACGAACGTGAGCCGCTGGAGATGCAGGGCGGCACAACTTTCCATTTCGTCACGGACGGAGTCGAAGCTGCACTGGACCGCGCACGGGATTCCGCCGGCGGCAAAGATGTTGCCATCGCAGGTGGAGCGCAGACGGCGCGCCAATTTCTCGCGGCGGGGCTGATCGACGAGCTGCGGCTTCACATCTCACCCATGATTCTCGGTGGCGGTGAGCGGCTGCTGGACGGCGTGGGGGACCTGACGCTTGAGCCTGTGGAAGTGAGCGGCACTGGGCTGGTCACCCACGTGCGGTACCGCGTCCTTCGCTGAGCGGAGCCGCGCAGCAGAGCCACTCCATAGCCTTCCGGTCACGGGGTGCTGCGGCGTTTGATAGCACAGGTGCTGGCCATCGCAGGCCTCGCTGTTCGGAAAGGCATGAACACCTCTTCGCAACCCAGGTACACGCCGCGGCAACAATGTCCGTCATTCGCTGTACACTCAAGTATCGAACATATATTCGAATAAAGGTGTGTTGTGGGCGTGATAGTCGGCCCCCGCGTGATAGATGCGGGCTTTTCCTTGATGTCGGTACTGCTGGCTCCCATTCCGGTGTCGGCGGGGTACCCGTCGCCCGCCCAGGATTATTTTGACGGCAGGATCGACCTCAATGAGCACTTGATCAAGGATGTGACCAGCACTTTCGTGGTGAGGGTGACGGGGCAATCGATGGAAGGCGCGGGTATCAGTGACGGCGACGAGTTGATCGTCAACCGGGCGCTGGAGCCCAAGGATGGATCCGTCGTCGTGGCCGTCCTTGATGGCGAGCTGACCATCAAAAGGCTCCGCGTCACACCCTCAGGGGTCATCCTTCAGGCGGAGAATCCAAAGTATCCGGACATTCGGGTGCCAGCCTTGTCCGAGCTGACCATCTGGGGCGTTGCCACCACGTGCCTCCATCACATCTAGGGTGCCGGCGGCGCTGTCGAGTCGCGGACTACCAATTCCGGTGTGAGCCTTTTGTCTGCGACAGGTGCTTCGGGATCATTGAGCCGCTCCAACGCTATTGTTCCCGCTGCTTGGCCCAGGGCGATGGCATGGAGGTCCACGGACGTGAGGTCGATGCCGTGCAGTTTTGCGGTCCTGGAATTGTCATAGCCCACCAGGGACAGGTCGCGCGGGATGGCCAGGCCGAGGCCGTAGGCGGCCTCCCGGGCGCCCAGTGCCAGTTGGTCGTTGTGCGTGAAAATTGCCGTTGGTCGCTCGGCCTGCGTCAGGAGAAGGGTCGCGGCCCGCTGCCCCGCCTCCTGCGTGAAGTCGTCGGCAGCCAGCGTTAGGGGCTTCAGTCCGGCGTCGCGCATGGTCTTTTCATAACTCTGCCGGCGGGCTATGTGTCCGTCGTAAATCGGCCCGGCAAGGTGCGCCACCCGCCGGTGCCCCAGGCTGAGCAGGTGCTCGGTGGCGGCTCTCGCCCCGGCGACATCGTCCGAGTAGACGCTGTCCACGCCCGCCACCGGCCGGGTGACACTCACCAGCGGCACGATCTGTGCCAGCTCAAGCACGCGCTCGTCCGGGTCCAGGAGGGTCGCGGCGATGATGATGCCCACTCGAGCCTCGATCAGGGACTCCAGCGCGCCTCCATCGACGCCGTCCACCGACCGGGAAACGCTGAGGATCAGGCGGTTGCCATCCTGGGGCAGTGCCATGCGGACGCCGCTGAGAATGTCGGCGTAGACCTCGTTACGGATGTCCATCAAGTACAGCCCGACGGCGGAGCGGTGCTTGCGTGCCAGGTCGGCGGCTACTGCGTTCGGCCGGTATCCCAGACGCCTGGCGGCCTCGAAAATTGCTTCCTTGGTTTCGCCGCTGACCCCGGGTGCTCCGCGGAAGGCGAAAGACACGAGGGTTCTGGAGACGCCCACCTCGCGGGCGACATCACTTTGTGTGGCGGGGCGGAGTCGGCGGTCGGGGGCCATGCCCTCCATCCTCCCATGGCGGAGACGGGCAAAATTTGCCATTTGTTAGTTTGACCTTACATTTAAGCCTTTCGCGCGTTAGTCTAAATTCAGAGCGGGTAATTATGACTCGCACCACACTGACAAAGGAGTCCTGATGTCTGCTACGCAAACGCAGCGGGAAGGCGCCCATGGCGTCGCTCTTCCGCCGCTGACCAACGGTCCCCACCGGAAGCGCCTGGGCCTCGTCGCCCTGGTTGCAACCTTCGGTGGCCTGCTGTTCGGCTACGACACTGGTGTCATCAACGGCGCCCTGCGGCCAATGACGGCCGACCTTGGCCTCACGCCGATAACGGAGGGCATCGTTACCAGCTCCTTGCTCTTCGGTGCCGCTGCCGGAGCGGTGGGCGGCGGTCGGCTTTCGGATTCCTGGGGCCGCCGGAAGACCATCATCCTGCTGGCCGTGTTGTTCCTTGCCGGAACCCTTGCCTGCGTCTTCGCGCCGAGCTTTGAAGTCATGGTTCTCGGGCGGGTCATTCTCGGCCTGGCTGTTGGCGGAGCCTCCACGGTGGTTCCCGTCTTCCTTGCCGAGTTGGCGCCCTACGAAATCCGCGGTTCCCTGGCGGGTCGCAACGAGCTCATGATCGTCATCGGCCAGCTCGCGGCGTTCGTGGTCAACGCCATCATCGGCAATCTCTGGGGAGAGTTCGACGGCGTCTGGCGGATTATGCTCGCCGTCGCTGCGCTGCCCGCCATTGCCTTGTTCTTCGGTATGCTGCGGATGCCTGAATCGCCGCGCTGGCTCATTTCGAAGGGGCGCTGGGAAGAAGCGTTGGTGGTCCTGAAGACCATTCGCTCCGTTGAGCGCGCCGAGGCTGAGATGGCCGATGTAAAGCACCTTGCCGACGAGGAGCGAGCTTCCAAGGCGACATCCTGGGGTGCCCTTAAGGACAAGTGGATCCTGCGCATCATCCTGGTAGGCATTGGCTTGGGTGTGGCACAGCAGCTGACGGGCATCAACTCGATCATGTACTACGGCCAGTCGGTGCTGGTGGAAGCCGGCTTTGACTCAAATGCCGCCCTCATTGCCAACATCGCACCCGGCGTGATTGCGGTGGTTGGTGGCGTGATTGCCCTGACACTCATGCAGCGCGTCAATCGACGTACCACCCTGCTGCTGGGTTTCACTCTGACCACCGTCTGCCACTTCCTGATCGGTATCGCCTCGATTGTGCTTCCTGTTGGAAACGCTGCCCGTCCGTTCGTGATCCTCTTCCTGGTGGTGGCGTTCGTCGGGTCCATGCAAACGTTCTTGAACATCGCCGTCTGGGTCATGTTGTCAGAGATCTTCCCGCTGCACGTCCGCGGGTTCGCCATCGGCCTGTCCGTGTTCTGTCTCTGGATTGCCAATGCGCTGCTGGGCCTGTTCTTCCCCACGCTGGTGGCTGGAGTAGGCATTACAGGCACGTTCTTCCTTTTCGGCGTGGTGGGCATCCTGGCCCTCATCTTCATCTATACGCAGGTTCCTGAAACCCGCGGGCGCACCTTGGAGGCACTTGAAGAGGACGTCACCACCGGAGCCATTTACCTGGTGCATAAGAAAGACGCCAGCGTCGGTTCCTAGCCGCGCTGGACCTTGCACGGACATCCCGTCCCCCGGACTTTTCCACAGTCTGAAGGGCGGGATGTTTTCGTGTCGGTGGGTGGCAGTACAGTTGAACTATTCGAATATATCTTCGAATAGCTCGCGTGTCCTCCCGCGATTATGAGGCCACGCATGCTAGCGCCGCACCAAGGAGAATGATGTCCAAGCCAGCCCTCATGCACCGGATGCAGGAGATCGCCCACGTGGATATCAACTGCTTTTATGCCTCCGCGGAGCGGGCCTTCAATCCTGCCTTGGAAGGCAAGCCCCTGATCGTCCTCTCCAACAACGACGGCTGCGCTGTCACGAGGTCGCCCGAGGCAAAGCGGCTTGGAATCGGGTTGGGAGAACCTTGGTTCAAACTGGCTCCACGGGCCAAGGAATGGGGGCTCATTGCCCTCTCAAGCAACTACGAGCTTTACGGAGACATCAGCTCACGGGTCATGGAGTTGTTGCGGCGCTATTCGGCGTGGCAGGAGGTCTACTCCATCGACGAAGCCTTCCTGGGGGTCAAGGGCCAGCCGGAGGATTTGCTGGAGTTGGGACGGACCATCAAAGCTGCCTGTTTCAGGCACGTGGGAGTTCCGGTATGCGTCGGGATCGCACGCACCAAAACCCTCGCCAAGCTGGCCAATAAATGGGCCAAGCACAATCCCGCCTTCAACGGCGTGTGCCGCTGGGACTCGGTTCCTGAAGCCCAGCGGGAAGCCCTCATGGCCCGGCTGTCCGTCATCGAGATCTGGGGCGTGGCCACCAGGCTCACCAAGCGGCTGAACGCAATGGGAATCTTCTCGATCCTGGACCTGGTTCGGGCGGATCCCGTCGCCCTCCGGGACAAGTTCTCCATTGTCATGATGCGCACCGTCCTGGAGCTGCAGGGCACGCCTTGCATCCCCATGGAAGAGGAACGGATCGGACGGGACCAATTGATCTTCTCCCGCTCCTTTTCCACACCGATTACGACGGCGGCCCAGCTGCGGCAGGTACTCAGCGTCTACGGGCAGATGGCAAGTGCCAGGTTGGCCAAGCATGATCTCCAGGCAAAGCTGCTGACAGCCTTTGCAGCGACGTCCGTCTACAACCCGAACGATAAATCCTTCCCCACAGTGAACGTCATATTGCCCATGCCCACCTCGGATCCGGTGTTGCTGACCCGGGCCGCGCACGCGCTGGTACCCAGAATCCAGGAAGGTGTGCGCTACGCCAAAGCCGGGATTATGGTCACCGACCTCCGTCCCAGCGGCAACCAGAAACCCTTGGAGATCTTCGAGAACCGGCACGAGGAACGGGGCATTGGCACCCTGCTGGAGAGCGTCAGCAAGCGGTACGGCCGTGGCTCCATCGGACTGGGGCATGCCGGAATCAAGGGCGGACCGGACTGGTCCATGAAACGCGACATGCTCAGCCCCCGCTACACCACCAACTGGGACGAACTTCCCTTGGTGAAGGCGGCGTAGCGTGTTGGAGACCAGTGTTGCAGAAAACCTAAGCCCGCAGCCGGTAGCCGCGCTTCACCACGGTTTCCACGAGTTTGCCGTCCGGGAGCGCGGACCGCAGCCTACTCACTGTCATATCCAGGGCATGCACGGAACCGCGCAGGTCCAGCAGCTCGGAGAGCGCCTCACGGGACAGCACCGCCCCTCCAGCGCCGAGCAGCGCTCGCAGCAACAGCAGGGGAGCAGGAGCCAACTCCACCACTTCGCCATTGATCCGCAAGCAGCGCCCACGCAATTCGATGGTGGCGCTCTTGGTCTCCAATCGGCGCACGTGGTTCAGGGAAAGGTGTTCGGTCACCAGGCGAATCAGCGCACCCATGCGGTAGCGGTCGGGGATGAGCGGCGTCAGACCAGCGTCGACCAGTGGCTGTGCGGTGACCGGCCCTACGGCGGCGACCGTGACCGGCCCCTTGAGGGCCTCGATGAGCTGCCGGTAGAGACCCATTTCATGTGCGGTGCTCCACATTGCGTCCACGGCCGGAGCGCTGGTGAAAGTCAGTACATCCAGGTTCCCGCTGACCACGGCCTCAATCAGGCGCGGCAGCTTGTCCTCGCCATCCGGCTTCACCCAGCGATAGGGCGTCACGGTCAGCACGGTGGCCCCGGACATGCGGAGCCGTTCCAGCTGCCGAACGTCCGTGTAGCCATGCAGCTGAACGGCCACTGTCTTGCCGCGCACCCCCTCTGCCAGGAGCATGTCCACGAGTGTGGCTGTGGTTTCATCGCTGCTGATTCCGACGTCGGCAAGTCCGGCCGCACGCACGGCGCCTCGGGCTTTGGGGCCGCGAACAAACATTCGGCAGGCGGACAAGGTCTCCAGGAGTTGCTCGCCGATACCGAAGGAATCGGCAGCCTCACACCAGCGCCGCATACCGTAAGCGGTGGTCGCGATGCAGATATCCGGTGTGGCAGCAATGATGGTGCGGGTGTCCTCAATAAGGACCATGTCCTCCTGCACCGGGGCAATCTTCAGTGCAGGGGCGTGCAACACGCTCGCACCGCGACGCTCCAGGGCCTCAATGAGGTCACGGGAACGGCGGTGCGAGGTGACGCCGATGCGGAATCCGTCCAGCGGGGCCTCGGCAGCTTCGGTGACTTCCGGGGCGGCAGTAGCGTCCTGGACTTCGATGGCGCGTGCAACAGTCATGTGTTTATACCCTCAGGCTTCAAGGAGCGAAGCCGCGAGTCGGCTCAGTTCAGCGGATGCTTCGGCATGATTCCGGTTGGCTTCAGCCACCCTGACCACCTCGCCGATAACCAGGACGGCCGGGTTGCTGCAGCTGGATGCTGCCGTTTCAATGCTACCGAGGTCAGCGATGGTGGTGCGCTGTCCGGGACGGTAGCCTCGTTCGACGACTGCCATCGGCATCTCGGAGTTCATTCCTGCCCGCCGCAAGCCCGCCGCCAGTTGGGGAAGAGTGCCGATGCCCATGAGGACCACAATCGTCCCGCCAAGGCCGGCGAGGTGGGTGTGTTCCTTCTCCGTCAAGGGCGCGTGCCCGGACACCACGGTGAACATGTGGCTCACCTCGCGGTGCGTCACCGGAATGCCCGCAGCGGCCGGAACCGAGATGGCACTGGTGACACCGGAAATGACGCGCACAGGAAGCCCGGCAGCAACGCAGGCGGCTACTTCTTCGCCACCGCGGCCGAAAACATAGGGATCGCCGCCCTTGAGTCGGACCACGTTCTTGCCCAGCAGCGCAGCTTCCACCATGAGCTTCTCGATGTCCCGTTGCGTTACCTTGTGCAGGCCTGGTTGCTTTCCAACATCCACCAGTTCCGCGGATGTCAGATCGGCCAGCTCCTGGTACGGGGCCAAACGATCGTAAAACACCACATCGGCGTCCCGCAGGGCATCCACGGCACCGACCGTGAGCAGGTCCAGGGCGCCGGGGCCGCCACCCACCAGGGTGACATGGCCTTCTGTTCCCGGCGCGGGCTCGAAGGCTACCGGTATCCCGGCGTCGCGGCAGCGTTCCACCAACGGAACCCAACCGGCGTCGCCGTCGTCCACTACCGCAACCAGGAACGGGCGATCGGGAAGCTGGCCGTCACCAGGCATGCCGGCAGGGGCACTCAGCCGGTAGACGTTGGCGCCGGCGGTCTGGTAACGGCGTACCGCTTGGCGTGCGGCCTCTTCGGATCCTGTGACCAGGACATCGCGGCCGGTGAGATCAATGGTGAGCTGCATGGGGACCCCTTGTTATTCGCTGCGGACCGGGATGGTGGAGGCGATGAGTACGCCGCCCTTTTCTTCGTTCGTGGCAGGGCGGATCTGGCCGCGCTCCGGAACGAAGGAGATGGACTCGTCCTTCTGGTTGGGGGCGTTGACAAAGGAACGGAAACGGCGGAGGCGTTCCGGGTCCTTCAGGGTCTCGGCCCACTCGTCCTCATAGGTGTCGATGTGCTTGGCCATGGCGGCCTCAAGCTCTTCGGCGATGCCCAGGGAATCATGGACCACCACGTCCTCGACGTGCTTGATGTCGCCGTCGAGTTCTTCCTGCCAGCGTGCGGTGCGCTGCAGGCGGTCGGCGGTCCGGATGTAGTACATCAGGTAGCGGTCGATGTACTTCAGCAGCGTTTCATCGTCCAAATCCTTGGCGAGGAGCTTGGCGTGCGCCGGGGTGGCGCCGCCGTTACCGCCCACGTAGAGGTTCCAACCATCTGCCGTCGCAATCACGCCGACGTCCTTGCCGCGGGCCTCGGCACATTCACGGGCGCAACCCGAAACGCCCATCTTCAGCTTGTGCGGGCTGCGGAGGCCGCGGTATCGCAGCTCCAGGGCGATGGCCATGGCCACGGAATCCTGCACACCGAAGCGGCACCACGTGGATCCAACACAGGACTTCACGGTACGGAGGCTCTTGCCGTACGCCTGGCCCGATTCGAAGCCGGCGTCCACCAGTTCCTTCCAGATGTCCGGCAGTTGCTCGAGTCGGGCACCGAACATATCGATGCGCTGGCCGCCAGTGATCTTGGTGTACAGGTTGTACTTCTCAGCCACCGCAGCAATGACACCGAGCCCCTTGGGCGTAATCTCGCCGCCGGCGATGCGGGGAACCACGGAGTAGGTGCCGTCCTTCTGCATGTTCGCCAGGGCGCGGTCGTTGGTGTCCTGCAGGGAACCACGCCCGGCGTCCAGGACGTAGGCGGAATGCTGGCTGGCCAAGATGGAAGCGATGGTCGGCTTGCAGATGTCGCAACCGGCGCCGGTGCCGTACGTGGCCATAATGTCTTCGAAGGACGTGAGCTCCAGGACGCGGATGGCATCGAAGAGTTCCTGACGGGAGAGACTGATGTGTTCGCAGAGAGCTTTGGAGACCTCGATGCCGGACTTGGTGAGTTCGCCTTCGAGGAGCTTCTTCAGCATCGGAACACAGGAACCACACTGGGTGCCCGCACGAGTGCAGCCCTTGAGCTCGCCCAGTTCCTGCACCGGTGCATTGCCCTCGCAGGCACCGCAACCGTTGATGGCGTCGCGGATGGAGCCGGCCGCCACGTTGTTGCAGGAGCACAGGATCGCATCATCCGGGAGTTCGGTCTCCGGTGCCTCGCCACCACCGGCTGCGCTCAGGTACGCGCCCGGTTCGGCGGCCAGCTCGCGGCCCAGGAGCGGACGGAGGCTCATGTAAGGCGAGGCATCGCCCACGAAAATTCCGCCCAGGAGGGTCTTGGCATCGTCCGTGGTGACGATCTTCTGGTAAACGCCACGGGCGGGGTCGGCGTATACGATTTCAAGGGAGTGCTCGGTCCTGGCGAACGCGTCACCGAAGCTGGCCACGTCGACGCCGGACAACTTGAGCTTGGTGGCCGTGTCGAAGCCAGGGAACGTGGCCTCTCCACCGTGCAAGCGGTCGGCAACGATCTCGGCCATCGTATTCGCCGGTGCAACAAGGCCCAGGCACATGCCCTCAAAGTTGGCCACTTCGCCGATGGCCCAGATGCCCTCCACCTCGGTGGCGCAGAAATCGTTGATGACTACACCGCCACGCTGGCCCAGACTGAAAAGTTGCTCTTCGCCTTCAGCCGCGCGGAACAGGTCATCACGGGGCTTGACGCCGATGGCCACGATCACGAGGTCGGCGTCAACGGTGCGGCCGTCAGCCATCAAGACGCCGGTGACATTACCGTCGTCGTCCGTCACTACTTCGGACGGGAAGACGCCACCGTGGACTTCGAAACCCTTGGCTTCAATCAGGCGGCCAAGCGCCTGGCCGGCGCCCTCATCCAGCTGCGTGTTCATGAGCCAGGGTGCGCCGTTGATGACGATCGGGGTGGCACCCAGCTGCTCGGTGCCGGCCGCGGACTCAAGTCCCAGCAGGCCACCGCCGATGGTGACGGCGTTGACCTTGCGGCCCAGTTTCCCGCGGAGCTCGGCGATTGCCTTGTTGATGGCCCAGACGTCCTCAAGGGTGCGATAAACGTGGGTGTGTTCCGAGCCGGGGATGGGGAGGCGGGCCGCATCCGAGCCCGAGGCCACTACCAGGTGGTCATATTCATACTTGTTGCCGGCGGCCGTGAGGACGCTCTTGGACTCGGCATCGATCTTGACGGCGCGCTCGCCGGTCTTAAGGGTCAGGGCTTCGTGATCCCACATGGACACGTCGCCCAAGGTGAGGTCCACATCCGTCTGGGTGAGTGCCTTGCTGAGCGCTACGCGGTCGTAGGGGAGGTGGGCCTCTTCGGTCAGTACCGTAACCTGCCAACCTTCAAGTCCCCGATTGACCATGGCATCGGCGAAACGGTGGGCAGCGGGGCCGCCGCCTACGACGACGATGCGGCGCGGGTTCTCTGTACTTGAAGTGTGTCCGGTCACTGGTGGGCCTTTCGCAGATGCTGCAGACGGATCTCCGCAACTTGTGCTTCCAGCCTAGGGACGGGCAGTTTCGCTTCAGTTTCCCTTTTGTTTCGTGATCTTAACTTCTGCATCACGAACGCATTTCCGGGGGCGTGAGGTCTCTTTTACCCGTTGGACACAAACGCGCACCCCCCATGAAACACCGCCGTCCTAGCGTGGAGGGGTGGCCGCAAGCGTGGCCCGGTCCGGGGGAGTGACGGTGGAAGATGCCAGCGCCCGGACACAGTGAGAGGGGCTGAAATGACCGTAATTCTGGACCGTGCCGAGGACCTGACCGCCACCGCCACATGGCACCGGGTGTGCCCGGTGGACGAGCTTGAACTGGCCTGGGGCGAGGCGGCACTGATCGCCGGCCGCCAGGTTGCGCTGTTCCGCACCGCGCCCACCGAAGTGTTCGCCGTTGCCCAACAGGACCCGGCAACACTCGCCAACGTCATGGCCAGGGGGATCATCGGGTCCCGCGGCAGCCGGCCGACCATCGCCTCGCCGCTGCACAAAGAGGTCTACGACCTCGAGACCGGTGAGTGCTTCACCAACCCCGGGCTCAAGCTTGCGGCCTATGCCACCCGTTTGGTGGACGGCTTCATCGAGGTTGAGCTCTAAGAGCTACAAGCCCAATGCTTCGCGGACATCCTTGAGGACATCGTCCAGGGATGTCCGCGCCGCTTGGCGTGCGGCCGGCAGCTCAGCCGCGGATTCCACGGCTTGGATGACTTCCAGGTAACACTTCAGCTTGGGCTCCGTGCCGCTGGGCCGGATGATCACCCGGCTCTGGTCCCGCGTGAGGTACAGCAAGCCGTCGGTGGGCGGCAGGGCTTCGCTTCCTTCCGCCAGGTCCGTGAAGACCTCGACGGCGGACCCGCCGAACGCCTCGGGCGGGTTGACCCGCAAGCGGTTCATCATGGCATCGAGAAGACCCAGGTCAGCCACCCGAATGCTGAGCTGGTCGCTGGCGTGCAGCCCGTGGACCAGGTACAGATCATCCAGTGTGTCGAAAATGGTCTTGCCGTCAGCCTTGGCGGCCGCCGCCAACTCGGCGATCAGCACGGCCGCTGAGATGCCGTCCTTGTCGCGGACCAGGTCCGGCGCCACGCAGTAGCCTAACGCTTCCTCGTAGCCATAGGTGAGGCCGGGAACGCGTGAAATCCATTTGAAGCCTGTCAGCGTTTCCTCGTGGGCGTAGCTTGCCGCAGCAGCGATTCGCGAGAGCAGCCGCGACGAAACAATCGAGTTGGCGAAAACGCCGGTCTGCGGCTCGTCCTCGGCGCCGGCAGCCAGGCGTGCCACGATGTGTGCGCCCAAAAGCGCCCCCACTTCGTCGCCCCGCAGCATGCGCCACGCGCCCGTGGCGGGGTCCAACGCAGCAACCGCAGCCCTATCGGCGTCGGGATCATTGGCCAAAACTATGTCCGCACCCGAGTCCGCGGCAGCGGCGAGTGCCAGGTCCAGCGCGCCGGGCTCCTCCGGGTTGGGGAACGCAACGGTAGGGAAGTCCGGGTCCGGCTCAGCCTGTTCGGCCACGAGCGTCACGTCCGTGAAACCGGCAGCGTTCAGAACGGAAACTGCTGTTTCTCCGCCCACGCCGTGCATGGGGGTCAGGACGATCTTGAGGTCCCGCGCGGGGAAGTGCTCCCGATCCACCAGCCCTGCCATGGCGGATTCATAGTCGGAAGCGATGGACATCGGCAGCACGGTCCAGCCGCTGTCAGCCAACTCAATCGACGTTAACGCGCCCACGGCCCCGATCTTGGCCGCGATCTCGGCGTCGTAGGGGGCCACGATCTGCGAACCGCGGCCGCTCTCGGACACGGCGTGCCGCCCCAGGTAGACCTTGTAACCGTTGTCCTGCGGCGGGTTGTGGCTGGCTGTGACCATCACGCCGCCGTCGCAATCCAGGTTCCTGACCGCGTAGGCGAGCAACGGTGTGGGGAGCGCAGCAGGCATGAGGAACGTTTCGATGCCGGCTGCGGTGAAAATGGCCGCGGTCTCCTCAGCGAAAATGTCCGAGTTGTACCGGGCATCAAAGCCGACGACGGCGCGTGGCCGGGTCCCCGGCGCAGCTGCGGCTACGGCTTCGGTGAGGAAGGCCGCCAGTCCTGCCGCTGCCCGGCGGACCACCACGCGGTTCATTCGGTTGGGGCCGGGTCCCAGGGCTGCTCGGAGCCCCGCCGTGCCGAACTGCAGTGTGCCGCTGAAGCTGTCGCCCAACTCCTGCGCTGCACCGGCGTCACCGCCGCTGGCGAGGTCGGCGAGCTCAACCAGAGCGGCCGACGTCACCGGGTCCGGGTCTTGGGAGGCCCACAGGCGGGCGTCGGTGATCAGCTGTTCAAAGGCGGCATCGCTGGATGTCATAGGGACAAAACTATCCTCAAATGGAGGAGTGAGGGGCAACGAGGGGCGAGCTCCCCATTCTAAGCGTTGTCTTAAAGGGTGGGATCCCGCCCCTCGGCAGCCCTAAAGGGCGCGCATCCGCACTATGAACTCCGTGTCGCCGTCCACACTGAACACCGAAGATCCCGTGGCGTCCCAGTCCGGGAAGAACGTGTCCGAGATGACCGCCGCCCCGTCCTGGGCGAAGACTTCCACGGAGGAGGAATCCAGGAGGATTTCCAGACGGACCGAGCCATCGGAACCGGATGGGGGCAGCGACACGGCGTGGTATGGGCTGAACTTCTCGGAAAAGTTGGTGGTCCCGGCCCGCGAACGATCAACCTTCACGGTGCGTGTTTCCTTGTCATAGGAGATGCGCAGGCCGGTGTTGGCATCGGCGGATTGGCGGAGGATAACGCCGGCTTCACGGGATGACGTCAGGTCCATTTCCAACTCGATCAGCTGCGCGCGCCCCGTAAAGTCCTCACCGAGGTCCTGATCGGAAGAGCCGACGGTGAGGTTTTTGCTCTTCACGTCACCGCGCTCCAAGGTCTGCCGTGCCGCAGCCGAAATGGCTGATCGCACTTCAAAGCGGCGCTCCCCGCGGACCAGAGTGAGCTCGCGGGGGATTGCCATGGAGCCGCGCCACGGTGTGGTGGGAACGTGTTCGGCGTAGTCCCAGTTGCCCATCCATCCGAGCAGCACGGGCTTGTCCCCGGGCGCTCCGGAGATGGAGTTCGCCGCGTAGTAGTCGGCGCCATGATCCAGCCATTGGGACTCGCTGAGGGGCGCATCGGGAGCCGCTGCGTTCTCGGCCGTGAAGCGGGTCCCGTCGAATTCGCCCACAAAATACTGCATTCCGGAGCCGCCCGCGATCCCTCCGGGGTTGATGCTCAGCAGCATCACCCACTTCTTCGCGGTGGAGTCCTCCACATCCATGAGCACCAGTTCCGGTACTTCCCAGAGCCCTCCTTGGGCCCCCACTCCGGAGAAGTCACTCAGGTAGTCCCAGTGCAGCAGGTCGGTGGACTTGAAGAGTTTGACCACCTGGGCGTCGGCCACCACCGTGGTCATCACCCAGTACCGGCCGGGCTCGTACCAGGTGATCTTGGGGTCGCGGAAGTTGTTGTTGGTGGGTGCCAGGTTCAGGACGGGGTTGCCCTGGTACTTCTGCCACGTGGTTCCATTGTCCAGGCTGAACGCCACCGACTGGGCCTGGGCGCCTTCAGGGAGCGCGCCGTTCCTGCCGTAGGCGCTGGTGTACAGGGCAACCATGGGCGGGTTCTCCGCTGAACCGAGTCCTGAGGCGTTGTTCTTGTCCATCACGATGCAGCCGGAGAAGATCTCTTCCTCGGGGCTTGCTTCCAGGGCGACTGGCTGCTGTTCCCAGTGCACCAGGTCAGTGCTGGTGGAGTGGCCCCAGGACATGTTGCCCCACGAGTTTCCGCGCGGGTTGTACTGGTAGAACGCGTGGTAGGTCCCGTCGTGATGGACCAACCCGTTGGGGTCGTTGAGCCAGTTCTTGTCTGCCGTCAGGTGTGCCACGGGCCGCCAAGGATCCCTCGCGCTGGGTGCCGGACCCGCCGGTGTGGGGGCCGGCGTCGGGCTGGCTGTGCAGGAAGCGGCGGAAAAGGCGACCACGACGGCGGCACTTGCGGCCAGAAGTTGGCGGCGGGACAGGTGGGGGTTGGGGTAAGTCATGGGAAGAATCCTGAAGGGGTCGGGGTGGCAGGGGTGCTGGCTGCTCTGGAGCCAACACCCCTGCCGCGGCCTCACGGCCAGGGTGTTTCGGCCTACTTGTAGTGGCCTTCGCCGCCAACACGGACGTTGGTGGGCAGGTAGCCGAACGGGCCGAGGCCGTTCTGGCCGAAACTGCGGTCAACCTGGGTCACGCCACCTTTGAAGTTCATCTTCACGGTGGGGGACAGGGAGCCGCCGCGGACGCCGTCCACGTTGTCGATGAACGATTGGACCAGTCCGCCGGGCTGTACGTAGTGCGAGTAGGCCTGGAACTGGCGGCCGTTCTGCCTCGGGTCCGGACCCTCCGGCGCGTTGGCCGGCATGTTCAGGTCCGTGGGGGAGCCCAAGGCCAGTCCGCTGTTGTTGACCGGCTGGTAGTCGGAACGGACGCCGTTGCCGACGAAGCCGTACACGCCGTCAGGGCCGCGCATGCCGTCCGCGTAGGTGAACTGGTGGCTGATGGTGAACAGGTAGTACTTGTTCTTGCCGTTCTCGTTCTGGATGTAGATCTGCGGACGCTCGGTCTGGTCGTTGACGCAGTTGGCGGACAGGATGGGCGGCAGGAAGCTCCACTTGGTGAGGTCCTTGTTGTCGGCCACGGCCAGGCCCACGTTGGCGGTCTGGTACCAGGCACCGGTGGTGCTGTTGACCTGGTCCACGGTCTCGGCGTTCGGATCTCCCGGGCGGTAGCCAAGGTCTTCCTGCTTGCACTTGTAGGAGCCGCGGGTGCCGCCGGTGTTGCCTTCGAAGACCATGAAAGTTTTGCCCGGGTGCGCGGGGTCGGCGAACGTGTAGGGGTCACGGAACGCGAAGCCCGGGTTCTGGGCCTTGTTCTGGTACAGCTTTCCGTCCGGTTCCAGCAGCTTGGTGTGCTGGAAGCCGTCGAAGGTCACGCCGTTCTGGTTGGCATGGATATTGCCGAGGGCCTTGGCGATGGCCGCATCCGGGGCGATTCCACCGCCGCCGGCGTTGCGTTCGGCGACGTCGTAGAACGTGGTGGCCGTGTAGAACACGTTGATTTTGTTGCCCTGCATGAGGCGCGTGGAGCCGGACCATTCCGTGTTGCCGATGGAGGTGTTGTCCAGGAACAGGTGTCCGCCGTAGTTCCATTTGTCCTTGGCGGGATCGGCGTTGGTCTTCCGGAAGAAGTAACCGATCCGGGCGTTCCAGTGGCGCTGGTCGAAGCCGTAGCCAGCGTGGCGGTCGGCGACCAGCGCGAAGATCACGTCCCAGCCCTTGTAGCTGATCTGGTTGGCATTCTCGTCCGTCAGGGACCAGGTGTCCCAGACCCAGACGTCGTCGTTCATGGCAGGGAAGTCCTTGGGGATTTCCGGCATGGTGACGTTGGGACTCATGGAGTTCTGGCCGGGGGCGACGTTGGGGTTGCTCTGCGCCATGATCTGTTTGGCGTCCGCTCGCGTCCATTTGGACGTGAAGTTTGCGGCGGGGTCATAGGCCTGCTGGGTGTGCAGGCTCGGGAGCGGGAAACCGGGTGTGGGCGCCGGCATGGTGCTCGACGGCGGGTCGGCCGGCAGGTTCGCCTGTGCAGCGGGCGTGACCAGCAGGATGCTGCCCGCCACGCTGGCTGCCGCTGCGACGGCTACTGCCCGTCGCAGACGGCGGCGTGGCCGTTGGGGGTTTGAGTGCGTGTTCATGCTTGCTCTTCTCGCGGAGTGTTGGACTTCGTGGAGTGGGGCGCATGCCCTGATCCCCGGATGGGGTTCTTTGCTCCGGCGTCCGCTCGATCCGCTGGTGGCGTCTTCGAGGGACGCCATCGTTTCGAGGTGTCGGCGAGGCCCCGTAGGGCACTCACCGCTTTGTTCCGGTACGTCGACTTACCGGAACGCTTCCACGCTAGACACGTGTTAGGCCGCAAATCAAAGGGCATTTCACAGGCCTTGGAGGCTACCGCCGGGTAGATGCGCAAGCGCTTACATTGCCAACGGGCGCGCGTGACATATCCAGGGTGCCGGAATCAAATGTTGCGCAGAAAATCAGATTTATTCTGAGAATTTACTGTGCGTTTACCTTGGCTCCCTGTGACTTGACGGTGCGCAACCAAACCCGTAGGAACCCCTCTGGATTGGGTGCTTCAAACGTCCAATCGATGGACGTAAACTGTGTGTGCTACACCCATTTGTGAGCTGGTGCACTATGTGTGAGTTACCGAAGCGGCGTTGGCGCTCCTCTGTTACTCCTCTGCGGTTTCTCATCGGGGTCCTGGCGCTCTCGGAGCCATAGCTTTCGGTTGGCTGGCACCGGCGTTTCCCCGGGGGTTTCCAGTGATCGTCCAGGCAGGGGTCCTGATGGGAGTCGGCTTCCTGGCACTGGCCGCTGCCGTGTTCATGCCCATTGTGCGGGAAGTGGAGCTTGGCCTGACCCCGAGCGTCAAACTGGGTCCGGCCCTCAGGGACCGCCAAGCCGAACTTCGGAGCGTGTTCGAGCAGCAAAAGGGCGACCTTGAATACTGTGCACACCTGCTCTGCGGGGATCCCGAGGAAGCGCGTCGGATGCTCGAGGCAGCCTGGTCCCAGGCGTCAGGTGCGTGGAAGGGGCCAGTCACTCCGCAACTGCGTGTTTACACGCTGTGCCTCTACGTTGACCTGCTCCGGAAGCACCAAATCTGGCTTCGGAGCAGCAAGAAGCCGCCCAAACCGGACCGCAGCCTCCTGGCGGGATTGACGCATGACCAGCGGGTCGCCGTCGTACTCCATGACTTCGCCAAGCTGACCGTCGCCGAGATCGCGGGTATCACGGAACACCCGGTGGCTGATGTGGCGAAGTCCTTGGCGGCCGCAGAAGCCAAGACCAAGCACCTTGCCTTGGAAGGCGGCAAGAAATGAAAACGGAACTCCGCGAAGTCCTGCTGGCCGAGGCCGCCGCCCATATCCGGACGCATCCGGCGGACATGGAACGCGCCTTGGAGGCGGGCACGGACCGGGTCCGCAACCGCGTGCTGCGTACGTGGCTGGTGGCGATCGTCGCTGCGCTGGTGTTGACCGCCGCCCTGGTGGCCGCCCGGGCTTTCCTGACACAAGGACCGGTCACCCTGGAATCCATCGGCGTGACGGCCCCGGCTGCGTCGCTCCGCCCGGAGGCGACTGTCCGGTTATCCGCTGAGGGTATGTACAGCGACGGATCCCGGCGCGCCCTGGTGGACGGCGTCGCGTGGGCGTCCGAAGACCCGTCCGTGGCGGAGGTCGCGGGGACAGGGGAGGCGACGGCGCTGAGTGCCGGCGTCACCGGAGTGACGGCAACGTTCGACGGCGTCTCCGGGCGTTTGGCGCTCACGGTCACCGCACCCGGGACTGCTCCGCTGACGGCCCTCCGCGTCACCCCGGATCAATCAACCGTGGAGCTTGGCGGCAAAGTGCAATTGACCGCCGAAGGCAGTTACGGTGACGGTTCGCTCGGGAAACTCAACCAGACGGCTGTGTGGGCTTCCGACCGGCCGGCTGTGGCCCGGGTGGACGGAGATGGCCTGGTCACCGCTGCGGCCATCGGGACCGCCACGATCACGGCCTCGGAGGCGGGCCTGCAAGGAGCATCGTCCATCACCGTCACGGCCAAACCGCCGGCGCGGATCACCGGGCTCAGCATCGACCCCGCCGGGACCACCCTCAAGCAGGGCCAGGCGCTGCAGTTCCGGGCAGTGGCCGGATACTCGGACGGCTCCACGGCAAACCTCACCGACGTGGAGTGGTCCAGCGGCGATCCGAAACGGGCCACAATTTCCGCCGCCGGAGTGGTGACAGCCCAAGGCCTCGGACAGGTCCTCATCTCGGCGGTCCATGTCACCGATGACGGCACGCAGTGGCGGGCGGAATCGAAGGTGAGCGTGGAGCATGCGGTGCGGACCGTCGTCGTGGGTCCGGCCGGTCCATTCGTCCTTCAGCCGGGCGGTACAGTCCAGCTGAAGGCCACCGTGACCTACACCGATGGCCGCCCCGGCAACCCGGTGGTCACGTGGGCGTCGAGCCGCGCGATCATCGCCACGGTCAATGACGGGCTGGTCCGCGGTGGTGCCGTGCAGGGAACCGTGACCATTACCGCCAGCGTTGACGGGGTGTCCAGCAACGGCGTCACCGTCAACGTTGGGCAGAACGCACCCACGCCCGGGCCTTTGGAGTAGCTAGAGCTTTGCGATGATCTCCGCCAGGAGCTTGGAGATGCGCTTGCCCGCAGCGTGACCGGCTTCCAGGACTTCAGCGTGGCTCAACGGAACCGGGCTGATGCCGGCGGCGAGGTTGGTGACCAAGGAGATACCGAAAACTTCCATGCCCGCGTGGCGGCCCGCGATGGCTTCCAAGGCCGTAGACATGCCCACCAGGTCTGCGCCGATCCGCTTGGCGTACTGCACCTCAGCTGGCGTCTCGTAGTGCGGGCCGGTGAACTGGGCGTACACGCCTTCCTGCAGCGAGGAATCGACCTCACGGGCCAACTGGCGGATGCGCGACGAGTACAGGTCCGTGAGGTCCACGAAGGTGGCGCCCTCAAGCGGTGACGTAGCGGTCAGATTGATGTGGTCGCTGATAAGTACCGGAGTACCCGGGGTCCAATCCTCGTTGAGGCCCCCACACCCGTTGGTGAGCACCAGGGTTTTGCACCCGGCAGCTGCTGCGGTGCGTACGCCGTGGACGACGGAGCGGACGCCGCGGCCTTCGTAGTAGTGGGTCCTTGCCCCCAGGACGAGGGCGCGCTTGCCCTCTTTGGTGAGGACGGAGCGGATAGTGCCTACGTGGCCCACCACTGCGGGTTTGTGGAAGCCGGGGACTTCCGAAGCGTTCAGGGTGGCCGTGGTTTCGCCGATCAGATCGGCGGCTTCGGCCCAGCCGGATCCGAGCACCAAGGCTACGTCGTGGGACTCGACGCCGGTCTCCGCGGCAATGAAGTCTGCGGCGGCCTGTGCGGCTTCGAAGGGGTCTGTGTTCATCAGCTCAGTGTTACTCACTGGTACAAGCTACCGTGCACCTGCCCAAATCAGGTAGGGGCACAGGTGAGGGTGGGCTGACTGGCAGCCGCCGGTGCAATGAGCGAGAATTGAGGATTGTGACCACCCAAGTTGACTTCAGTGCCCCCCGTATCGCGATCCTTGGAGGTGGTCCCGGTGGTTACGAAGCTGCCATGGTGGCCGCCTCACTCGGCGCCCACGTCACCATCGTCGAGCGCGCAGGCCTCGGTGGCTCAGCCGTGCTGACCGACGTCGTGCCTTCCAAGACCCTGATCGCCACCGCCGACCTCATGACCCGCGTGGGCGAGGCGGACGAGCTGGGCGTGAAGTTCGACGGCGACGGCACGGCCTCAAAGCCGCGGGCCGACCTCAAACACATCAACGATCGCGTCCTGAACCTGGCACACGGACAGTCCGAGGACATCCGTGCGGGCCTCGAGCGTTTGGGTGTGGAGATCGTCATTGGTTCCGGCAAACTGTTGGACAACAACACCATCGAGGTCCTGACCATCGACGGCACCCGCACCATCGACGCGGACGCCATCTTGCTGGCTGTTGGTGCCCACCCCCGCGAACTCCCCACGGCCAAGCCCGATGGCGAACGCATCCTGAACTGGGCCCAGATCTACAACCTGGACGAACTCCCCGAAGACCTCATCGTGGTGGGTTCCGGTGTGACGGGCGCCGAATTCGCGTCCGCCTACAACGGACTGGGCTCCAACGTCACGCTGATCTCCAGCCGCGACCAAGTCCTCCCCGGCGAGGACACGGATGCGGCCAAACTGCTGGAAGGCGTTTTTGAGCGTCGCGGCGTTCGAGTCTTGTCCAAGTCCCGCGCCAACGCGGTGGAGCGAACGGACGACGGCGTGAAGGTCACCCTGGGTGACGGATCGGTGGTGACTGGGTCGCACTGTTTGGTGTGTGTCGGTTCCATTCCCAACACCGCGGGCATCGGCCTCGAGGAAGCCGGAGTGACGCTGACGGAGTCCGGCCACATCAAGGTTGACGGTGTTTCCCGCACCACGGCTCCCAACATCTATGCTGCCGGCGACTGCACGGGTGTCTTCGCCCTCGCGTCCGTCGCAGCCATGCAGGGTCGCATCGCGATTGCGCACTTCATGGGCGACGGCGTGAAGCCGCTCAAGCTCAACCAGGTGGCGTCCAACATCTTCACGTCCCCGGAGATCGCCTCCGTAGGCGTTTCCGAGGCCGATCTCGCCTCCGGGAAGTACCAGGGCGACGTCGTGATGCTGTCCCTGCTCAGCAATGCCCGAGCCAAGATGCGCAACACCAAGGACGGCTTCGTCAAGATCATCGCCCGCAAGGGATCCGGCACCGTCATCGGTGGCGTGGTGGTTGGTCCGAACGCTTCGGAACTGATCTTCCCGATCTCCGTGGCTGTGACCCAGAAGCTTCACGTGGACGACGTTGCCAGTGCGTTCACTGTCTACCCGTCGCTGACCGGCTCCATTTCCGAAGCGGCACGCCGCTTGCACGTGCACATGTAGTTCCAGCGCAGACGCCCGTTTCGGGGCTTCGCTGCGCGCCATGCCGTTCGACCGGCATGATCCGCAGCGAGCCATCGAAACGGGCTCATTGCGTTCCTAGGAGTGCAGCTGGTTCACCGCTTCGGCCAGGGGCAGGTGCAGCGCGGGGCCGTGGCCTGGCAGGATTACCTTGGCTTGGACGCTCTCCAGGAGCCGGGCAGAGGCCAACGCCGCCACTGGGTTCGAGTGGTACATCCTGTGCAGCATCTGAGGCCCCGATGTCGGGCTGATCGGGTGCCCGCTGACGAAAGAGTCACCCACGGCGATCGCCTGGGCACTGGGCAGCAGCAAAGCTACGTTGCCGGGGGTGTGCCCGGGAAGCAAGATCGATTCGGGCTTGCCGGGCAGGCTCTGGAGCTTCTCCGCCGTCCAGGCCTCGGCGCGTGTGGCCGGTTCCGCCTGAAGGGCCTTGGCTTTGATGACGTGCAGCATCCAGCGGAATACCTTGGGACGCCAGGCCCGGACCAGGACCTGACCGAAGGTGACTTGGTGTTTCTCCCTGCCTTGGACATGAGGGAGTTCTTCGAGGGAGCACAGGATGGGCGTGCCAAAGGTCCGTGAGAAGTAGGCCGCGGATCCTGTGTGGTCCACGTGCCCGTGCGTGATGAGCATGCCCTCCGCATCGGCAGGCTCCAGGCCGAGCCCCCGGATCGACTGCAGCACCAGGCCGCGGTCCGCCGGATATCCGCCGTCGATCAGGATGAAGCCGGAGTCGTCACGGACAATGAGCCAGTTGGAGGCAGGCCCTTCGACAAAGAACACACCAGGTGCTTGCTCGGAAACGTTCACCAGAGCATTCTAGGGAGTTACGCGGCTTCAGGCGGCAGCCGCTTGGAAATGTTTTTCGATGATCCCTTTGATGTCTTCACGGCATCCTCCGCAGCCTGTACCGGCGCGAGTGGCCTTGGAGACCTCGCCAACCGTGCTGCAGCCCGCCAGCACGGAATCCTCAATGCTGGCCGCATTCACGCCGGCGCAACGGCACACGGTCCGCTGGGGATCGTTGCTCGTGGCGCCACCGGCATCGAGCTGGTCGGGCCCGTCGAGTCGGAGCAGCAAGGAGCGGTCCGCCGGCAGCTCAGAGGAGCGCTCGAAGAGGACTACGAGCTCCGCAGCAGTCCGGGGCATGCCCACTGCCACCAAGCCCTCCAGGACTCCGCCGCGGGTGGTCATCTTGACGTAGCGGCCATGCTCGGGGTCGGCCCACTGTGAAATCTGTCGGCGGGCACGCCCGGACGTAGCGCCTGCTTCCAACAATTCTTCGTCCCACATGTCAGCGTGGTTGTCGCCAGCCACTGCAAGGTTGATGCCGCGGGCCTTCAGGACCACCACTCCGGGCTTTTCCTTGGGAAGGGGCTCCAGGGCGTCGGCAACGGATTGACCGTCCCGCGCCAACACCGTCAAGTATTCGGCCAGCCACTCAGCCTGCCGCCACCCGGGCCCCACCAACCCTGAGGGGCCGCCGGCCGTCCTGCAGTCCACGCACGCAGCATCGGGGCAGCGGACCTCGGCGCAGTCGCCGATCGCGAACATGTGGGGCTCGTGATAGGTCCGGAGATGGTGGTCCACCAGGATGCCGGACGCCACAGGAAGTCCGCAGCCCTTGGCCAGTTCGATCCGCGGGCGGACACCACAGGACAACACCAGCAGGTCGCCGTCGATCGCGGAGCCGTCATCCAGCAGCAACGCGGAGAAGCTGCCGCCGGGACCAGCCGTTTCCACGCCGGTGGAACGCGCGTTGCCTGCCATCCGGACACCGCCTGCCCGCAAACTGTTGGTCAGCACGGACCCGCTTCCGCGGTCGATGCTGCGACCCAGGGGGAAGGGGCCGTTGTGGACCACGGTTGCTTGGGCGCCTTCCTCCGCGGCCGCGAGCGCAGTCTCAAGGCCAAGAACGCCGCCACCCAGCACCACCACGCGCTTGCCGCCAGCCACGGCCGCACGGAGGACGGCCGCGTCCTTCAGATCACGCAGCGCAGTGACCCCGGCCGGAAGTACGGGACCGGAAGGATCCGGGTTCAGTCCGGTGAGGTTGGGAATTACGGGCCGGGACCCCGTGGCGAACACCAAGCGGTCGTAGTGTTCTGTGGTGCCATCGGAGAGGACTACGTGTTGGCGGGCGCGGTCGACCCTTTTGACCTTGACGCCCAGCCGCACCTGCACGCCGTCGGACTCCAAATCGGAAGCGTCTGCCATCGCCAAAGCGTCGGCGGTGGTACGGCCGACGGCCAGTTCAGCCACCATCACGCGGTTGTACGCGGCTTCGGCTTCCTGACCTACTACGAGCAACTGGACCAGACCCGTCCGGACAGCGGGGAGCAGTTCGTCCACGAGCCGGGCAGCCACTGGCCCGAATCCAACAACAACAATGCGCTCGCTCATAAAGCCTCCTTGACGTGCAATGGCATCCCGAACCGTCCGGGAACGGAAGAAGCGTCCTGCGTAGCGGCCGCCTTCCGGACCCAAACCCGGCTGGTCTTGAACTCCGGCATACCGGAAATAGGATCTGTGGCCGCCTCCGTGAGCCGGTTGGCGTTTTCCTGCCCAGGGAAGTGGAACGGCAGGAAAACAGTGTCCGGGCGGACGGTATTGCTGAGTTCGGCGCGGCAGAGGACCTCGCCCCGCTCGTTGGTGACGGTGGCGTAGTCGCCGTCGGCCAGGCCCCGCGCTGCCGCCGTCCCGGGGTGGATGAGCAGCCGGGCTTGCGGCTGGGACGCCAGGAGCTCGCTGACACGACGGGTCTGGGCGCCGGACTGGTAATGCTCCAGGAGGCGGCCGGTGGCAAGTGCAAGGGAGTCATCGGCGAATGAACGTACAGCCCGCCTGGACGGAGTGACCGGAACCATCACCGCGCGGCCATCGGCGTGGGCGAACCCATCGCCGAAGAGCCGTGGAGTGCCCGTACTGCCCACGGGGTAGGGCCAATAGGCAGCTTCGCCGCGGTCCAGCAGGGCGTAGTCGATGCCCGAGTAATCGGCCAGACCGCCGGCAGAGGCCAATCGAAGCTCTTCAAACACGGTCTCGGGGTCATCGCTGAACGTTGAAGGAGCGTCAAGCATCCCGGCAAGCCGGGCCATGAGCCACAGCTCGCTGCGCACGCCCGGGGGAGGCGTCAGCGCGCGCCGGCGACGGATCACCCGGCCCTCGAGGTTGGTCAGCGTGCCCTCTTCCTCGGCCCACTGGGTGACGGGTAGGACCAGGTCAGCCTCGGCGGCGGTCTCGGACATGAAGAAGTCGCACACCACCAGGAAGTCCAGGCTGCGGAGACCCCGGGTCACTGCGTTTGTGTCCGGAGCCGACACCACCACGTTGGCGCCGTGCACGAAAAGGCAGCGCACGCCGTCGGGCTGTCCCAGCGACGTGAGAAGTTCGACGGCGGGCAGGCCGGGCCCGGGGATGAGTGACTCGTCGACGCCCCACACACCGGCGACGTGGGCGCGCGCCGCGGGGTCGGTGATCTTGCGGTAGCCCGGGAGCTGGTCCGCCTTCTGGCCATGCTCACGGCCACCCTGGCCGTTACCTTGGCCGGTGAGGGTGCCGTAGCCGCTGCGGGCCGAGCCCGGTAGCCCGAGGATGAGGCTCAGATTGATGGCTGCGGTGGCGGTGTCGGTGCCGTCCACGTGCTGCTCCACGCCACGGCCGCTGAGGATGTAGCTGCCGCCGTCACGGGCACCTTGGGCCAAACGTCGGGCCGTCTCACGGATGAGGGTGGCGGGCACGCCGGTGATGGACTGGACGCGCTCCGGCCAGAAGGCGTTGAGGCTGCGCACCACGGCCGCGTATCCACTGGTGTTGGCGGCGATGTACTCAGAGTCTGCCAGGCCTTCGTGGACCACGACGTGCGAAATGCCCAACAGGAGGGCCAAATCGGTGCCGGGCGTCGGCTGCAAGTGGAGGCCGCCGCCGTCGCCAGTGAATGCTGCAGTAGCCGAGCGGCGCGGGTCCACCACAATCAGCCCGCCGGCGTCGCGCGCGCCCTGGAGGTGCTGGACGAAGGGCGGCATGGTCTCGGCCACGTTTGAACCGAGCATGAGGATCACGGACGCGGTGTCGAGGTCGGAGACCGGGAAGGGGAGCCCGCGGTCCACACCGAAGGCGCGGTTGCCGGCGGCTGCTGCGGATGACATGCAGAACCGGCCGTTGTAGTCGATGCGTGAGGTCCGGAGTGCCAACCGGGCGAATTTGCCCAGCAGGTAAGCCTTCTCGTTGGTGAGGCCGCCGCCGCCGAAGACTCCAACAGCGTCGTTCCCGTACTGCTGCTGGGTGTCTTTAACGGCTGCGGTGATCAGCATGAGGGCCTGGTCCCAGGAGATGGGCTGATGGACGCCGTCGGAGCCTTTGAGCATCGGCTCAGTGACGCGGCCGTTGTGGCGCAACAACGACGCCGATGTCCAGCCTTTGCGGCACAGCCCGCCCCGGTTGGTGGGGAAGTCGCGCCCTGAAACCTCGAGCGGGACGGCGGGGGTGGCCGGTTCTGCGGTGGGCGCTGCCGCTGTCCCGGCTGCAGAGGCAGCCGGGGTCAGCGTCATGGCGCACTGGAGCGCGCAGTAGGGGCAGTGGGTATCGGCGCCGTTGGGCATCTAGATGTGTCCGATCGTGTTGCGCTTCCGGGCAGGGCGGATGTAGCAGGCCCAGCAGACGGCGAGCATCAGGACATAGGCTCCGACGAAGCCGTAGAACGCCGGGGTGTAGGAGCCGCTGGCCGAGTTGGAAGCGTTGAGTACCTGCGGGATGACGAAGCCGCCGTAGGCGCCGATCGCGGAGATCAGGCCCAGGGAGGACGAGGCAAGACGAGCCGTGGTGGCGCTGGGGGCGCCTGAGCGTGCCGCCCGGCTGGAGGTTGCGAAGATCACCGGGATCATGCGGTACGTGGCGCCGTTCCCGAAGCCGCTGGCCAGGAAGAGCAGCAGGAACAAGGTGAGGAAGAGCCAGAAGTTCTTCAGGGGCAGTGTCCAGATCATGGTCAACGTGATGACGGCCATGGAAGCGAACGAGGCGATGGTCATGCGTGCCCCGCCCATGCGGTCGGCCATGCGGCCACCGTAGGGACGGGCCAGGGAGCCGACCAGCGGGCCGAGGAAGGCCAATGAGAGCGCTACCGCGCCAACATGGATGGACGAGAAGTCCGGGAAGTAGTCCTTGATCAGCTTGGGGAAGACACCTGCGAAGCCGATGAAGGAGCCGAAAGTTCCGATGTACAGGAACGCCATGATCCACAGATGCGGTTCCTTGAGGGCGGCCAGGGAGCCGGCCACGTCACCCTTGGCGCTGGTGAGGTTGTTCATGTACTTGAAGGCGCCGAAGGCGGCGATGATGATCAGCGGAATCCAGATGATTCCCGCCATGGGCAGGTTGACGGTTCCGGCGGCCAGCAGGGTGATGGCGATGGGGACAACAAGCTGTGCGACGGCGGCACCGAGGTTGCCGCCGGCAGCGTTCAGGCCCAGCGCCCAACCCTTTTCGCGTGCGGGGTAGAAGAAGGTGATGTTGGCCATCGAGCTGGCGAAGTTGCCGCCACCGAAGCCGGCCAGACCGGCCATGAGGAGCATGATGCCGAAGGGTGTCTCGGGGTTGGAGACACAGATGGCCAGGCCTGTGGTGGGGATCAGCAGGAGCAACGCCGAGACGATGGTCCAGTTCCGGCCACCGAACTTGGGAACCATGAATGTATAGGGAATGCGGAGCGTTGCGCCTACAAGGCTGGGGATGGAGATGAGCCAGAAGATCTGGTTGGTGTCGAAGGTAAAGCCTGCTGCGGGGAGCTGGACCACCACAATGGACCACAGCTGCCAGACGACGAAGCCGAGGAATTCGGCGAAGATCGACCAGTAGAGATTTCGCTTGGCGATGGACCGGCCTTCGGCTTCCCACTGGCCCTTGTCTTCGGCATCCCAGTTGGCAATCCAGCGGCCGGGGCGGTGATCAAGGGCGGGGGCGGCGGTGGCAGTGGACTGGGCAGGGGCCAGTTCATCTGCGGAGCGGTCAACAGTCACGGAGTGCCTCCTTGGTGGGGGACGTTGTTCTTCCAAGGTAGGTTTCGCGCATTTCGTGGACGGGCGCCGTTTGTAAACGTGCTGTGACATTTCCCTATCGGCGGGGTCACCAGCGCGTGAGGCGATGGTGAGGTAATGTGGCGCGGACCACAAGGTGAGATTTTCTTGTGTGTCCGCATGTTGGACTTAGTTGTCCAGTCAATGGACAGCGGGAACTATTATTGAACTCTCGAATAATCCCTCGCCGGGTCCGCTCCTGGGGCATCGGCCGGCGTAAAAGAAAGCTGCAAACACATGTCTTCCACTGCACCATCCAAGGAAGGTGAGTCCACTAAGCCAGTGAACTCACGGGGCAAGGTGATCTTCGCAAGCCTGATCGGCACGACGATCGAGTTCTACGACTTCTATGCCTATGCCACCGCGTCGGTACTCGTCTTCCCCAAGCTCTTCTTCCCCGACGCCACTGACATCAATGCTCTGCTCAGTGCGTTCGCCATCTTTGGTGTCGCCTTCTTCGCACGCCCGATCGGTGCCGTGGTCTTCGGTCACTTTGGTGACAAGATCGGCCGCAAGGGCACCCTGGTTGCCTCCCTGCTGACCATGGGTATCGCAACCTTCCTCATCGGCCTCCTGCCCACGGCCTCCATGGCGGGATGGGCGATCCTCGCCCCGATCATGCTGGTGATCCTGCGCTTCTTCCAGGGCCTGGCCCTGGGTGGTGAATGGTCCGGCGCAGCCCTGCTCGCCACCGAAAACGCGCCCGAGGGCAAGCGCGCCATCTACGGTACGTTCCCGCAGTTGGGCGCACCCATCGGCTTCATCATCGCCAACGTGATCTTCATTTGGATGAACGTGTCCCTCAGCGCCGAAGAGTTCCTCTCGTGGGGCTGGCGCGTACCGTTCATCCTCAGCGCGGTTCTGGTCATCGTGGGACTCTATGTTCGCCTGAAACTGGTGGAGAGTGTGTCCTTCACCAAGGTGATCGAGCAGGAGAAGGTGCAGAAGCTGCCCCTCGCCGCTACCCTCAAGAGCCACTGGCGCCCCGTTGTTGCCGGTACCTTCATCATGTTCGCCACCTACGTGCTCTTCTACATCATGACCACATTCACCCTGTCCTACGGCACCAAGCCCACGCTGGAAGGCGCCCAGGCTGCTGCCGAAAAGGCCGGCAAGCCCATGACGGCAGACCAGATCGCCGCGTTTGTTCCTGGCCTGGGAATCACCCGGTCAGACTTCCTCTGGATGCTCATCATCGGTGTTGTGTTCTTCGGCATCTTCACCGTGGTCTCCGGACCGCTGGCTGAGAAGTGGGGCCGCCGAAAGTTCCTCCTGGGCGTCACGGCCGGCATCTTCGTGTTCGGCGCGCTCTGGTTCACCATGTTCGGTCCGGGCCAGGCAGCTGCGATGGTGGGCCTGATCGTTGGCTTCACACTCATGGGCCTGACCTTCGGACCCATGGCGGCCATCCTGCCCGAACTGTTCCCGGCCAACGTCCGCTACACCGGTTCCGCGGTGGCCTACAACCTGTCCTCCATGATCGGTGCGGCCCCGGCGTCCTTCGTCGCCATCGCCCTCTGGTCGGCGGCGAACGGCAGCACCTGGCTCGTCGGTGCGTACATGGCCGCGGCCGCCGTGGTCACGTTCATTGCCCTGTGGCTGACCCGGGAAACCAAGGACATGGATTACGAGAACAACGTCGCCTGATTAGCTCACTTACGACGCCGGCCCCGCACCAAACGGTGCGGGGCCGGCGTCGTCAAGGGGTTCTTGGTGTTAGTCCTCAATGGTGGCGATGACAGCGCCGGCGGCGACCGTCTCTCCAGCGGTGGCGGCGAGGCCACGCACGGTGCCGGCCTTGTGGGCGGTGAGCGGCTGTTCCATCTTCATGGCTTCCAGCACCACGATCAGGTCGCCTTCTGCCACGACGTCGCCCTCTGCAGCCGCCACCTTGACGATGGTGCCCTGCATGGGAGAGGTCAATGCATTGCCGCCGGCTGCGGCCGCGGTGGCGCCAGCCGAACGTGAGCGCTTCTTGGACTTGCCGCCCTTGGCGCCCGAACCGCTGGACACCGCGGCCACGCTGCCGCCCAGGCCTGACGGCAGAACGACCTCAAGGCGCTTGCCACCAACCTCGACGACGACGCGCTGCCGCTCACCGGCGTCGGGCGCTTCAGCACCGGCACCGCTGGCCGACCAAGCGGGAATGCTGTTGACGAACTCGGTCTCGATCCAGCGTGTGTGAACCTTGAACGGTCCTTCAGCTGGAGCGAAATCGGGGTCGGTGACCACTGCGAGGTCGAACGGGATGACCGTGGGGATGCCCTCTACCACCATCTCCTCCAGCGCCCGGCGTGAACGCTGAAGGGCCTGCTGGCGGGAAGCGCCGGTAACGATCAGCTTGGACAGCATGGAGTCGAAGTTGCCGCTGATGACGTCACCCTGCTCGACGCCGGAATCGATCCGGATGCCTGGTCCCGTCGGGTTCTTCAGGGTGGTGATGGTGCCGGGGGCGGGCATGAAGTTGCGGCCCGGATCTTCGCCGGTGATGCGGAACTCGAAGGAGTGGCCGCGGACCTCGGGGTCGTCGTAGCCGAGTGCTTCACCGCGGGCGATGCGGAACTGTTCGCGGACGAGGTCGATTCCCGTGACTTCCTCGGAGACGCAATGCTCCACCTGGAGGCGGGTGTTGACCTCAAGGAAGGAGATGGTGCCGTCCTGGCCCACCAGGAATTCGCAGGTTCCGGCGCCCAGGTAGTTGGCTTCCTTCAGGATGGCCTTGGAGGACTCGTAAAGTCGCTTGTTCTGCTCTTCGCTCAGGTACGGAGCGGGAGCTTCCTCAACCAGCTTCTGGTTGCGGCGCTGCAGCGAGCAGTCGCGGGTGGAGACCACCACCACATTGCCGTAAGCGTCGGCCAAGCACTGGGTTTCGACGTGGCGGGGGGCATCGAGGAAGCGCTCAATGAAGCATTCGCCACGGCCAAAAGCTGCGGTGGCTTCGCGGACTGCCGATTCGTACAGTTCCGGGATTTCGTCCATGGTGCGGGCAACCTTGATGCCGCGTCCGCCGCCCCCGAAGGCGGCCTTGATGGCGATGGGCAGACCGAATTCCTCGGCAAACTTCAGGATTTCGTCGGCCGATTCCACCGGGTCAGCCGTGCCGGGGACCAAGGGGGCGCCAACCTTTTCGGCGATGTGGCGGGCCTGGACCTTGTCGCCCAAGGCCGAGATCGCCTCAGGGGAGGGGCCAATCCAGGTGATGCCGGCGCCGATGACCTTGGCAGCGAACTCGGCGTTCTCCGCCAGGAAACCGTAGCCGGGGTGGATCGCGTCGGCGCCGGACTGCTTGGCGACCTCGATGATCTTGTCCATCACCAGGTACGACTCGGCTGCGGTGTTGCCACCCAGTGCATAAGCTTCATCAGCGAGGCGGACATGCAGGGCGTCGCGGTCAGGATCTGCGTAGACGGCGACGGAGGCAATGCCCTCGTCCCGGGCAGCTCGGATGATGCGGACCGCGATTTCGCCGCGGTTGGCAATCAAGACCTTGGTAAGAGGGCTGGAAATGGGCTGCGCCGGGTTAGCTGACAAGTTGTTGACTCCTTCTGTCCTTGAGGAGCCTAGCGTGATTGTGAGGGTTCCGCCCATATTGATGGGGGATTCCGTGTGTGAGGGGATGTTCCTTTGTAGGGTTGCTACAAATCGCTTCTACTGAACGTCCGTGTCCCACAGCTCCGTGATGCCCACGTTCGCGTGCACCAGCAAATCGCGGAGGGTGGAGATGGAAAGCCCGACGACGGCGTGCGGGTCACCGTCCACCTTGCGGATGAAAGCCCCACCCAAGCCGTCGATGGTGAAGGACCCGGCGCAGTGCAGGGGTTCGCCGGTGGCGATGTAGGCGTCAATGTCGCTCGAGGTCATGTCGGCGAAGTGGACTTCGGCACTCGAAACGGCACCCACCGTGGCCCCTGTGCCTTCGGGGGTATCGGCGTCCTCGCCGTCTTCAACGTCCGCGGCGGTGTCTCGGCAGTCGACAAGCCAGTGCCCGGTATGAAGCACTCCCTGCGAGCCGCTCATCCGCAGCATCCGTTCCCTGGCGACCTCCGCGGTGTAGGGCTTGCCGTGGGATTCGCCGTCGAACTCAAATACCGAATCGCAGCCGATGACCAAGGCGCCTTCGGACTCGGGGAGTGCGGCTACGGCCTCGGCCTTGGCCCGTGCCAGCAGGAGGGCGGTATCGTGCGGGTCCGTCACACCGTACTTGGCCTGGACCGCGTCCTCATCGACATCCGAGACGAGGACTTCGTGCTGGATCCCAGCCTCGGTGAGCAGCTTGGTGCGGGCAGGGGACTGGGAGGCAAGGATCAATCGGGTCACGCCCCCAGCCTAATACGACGCTCACTCACATCCCGCGTGCTTTCCGCCGACCATCTCGCACATCCCGCGTGCTTAAACCGAACGCTCGCTCACTTGCCTCCAGCAAGTGAGCGAGCGTTCGTGAATATCGACTGCTATGTGAGAGACCGTTTAGTGGACCAGTTCGTCGGCCTTCCTGCGGTCGCTGCGCTCCAGCTTGGCGCCTTCAACGTCCACATCCGGGAGGATGCGCTCCAGCCATTTCGGCAACCACCAGGCTTTCTCGCCCAAGAGGTACATGACAGCCGGGACGATGGTCATACGGACCACGAAGGCATCGATCAGCACACCGAAGGCCATCGCGAAGCCGAGCGGCCGGACCATGGTGAGGTGGCTGAAGATGAAGCCGGAGAACACGCTGACCATGATGATCGCGGCCGCGGTGACCACAGCAGCTGCGTGGCTGAATCCGGAGCGGACGGCATGCTTGGCGGACTCACCGTGCATGAAGGATTCACGCATGCCGGAGGTGATGAACACCTGGTAGTCCATGGCGAGGCCGAACAGCACACCGATCAGGATGATGGGCAGGAAGCTCAGCACAGCGCCGGGGTTGGCGACGTCGAAGATCCCTCCCAGCCAGCCCCACTGGTACACAGCAACCACGGCGCCGAAGGCAGCGGCCAGCGAGAGCAGGAATCCACCCGTGGCCAGCAACGGCACAACGATCGAGCGGAACACCAGGAGCAACAAGAGCAGGGAAAGCCCGACGACGATTGCCAAGTACGGCGGCAAGGCAGCCCCGAGCTTGTTGGAAACGTCAATGTTGCCCGCGGTTTGACCGGTCAAGCCAATGGTCACGTCCAGGTCGTCCTGAATTGCTGAGCCCTTGGCACGAAGATCGGATACCACCTGCACGGTGCCGGCGCTGGCTGGACCTTCCTTCGGAATGACCTGGAAGACGGTGGTGCGGCGGTCGCCGCTCAGGGCAATGGGCACGGCTGCGACGACGTTCTCAACGCTGCGAAGCTGGTCCGCCACGTCGAACTGCTTATTCTTGGCGTCGTTCTCGCTGAGGCCTTCGGGGAATTCGCCAACCACGATGATCGGTCCCGTCACGCCTTCGCCGAAGCTGCTGCGGGTGAGGTCGTAAGCCTTGAAGGCTTGCGAATCCACCGGCTCGGAGCCGCCGTCGGGCAGTGCCAGCCGCAGCTGGGAAGCCGGCAGTGCAACGGCGCCGAGCAGGACCACGCTGAGGATCAAGGCAACCCAAGGGTGGCGCGTCACCATGCCGCCCCAGCCGCCGCTGCTGCGCTTCTCTTCGAGTTCGCGGTCGGCGACTTCGTGACCGGGCTCGGCGTTGTGCTTGGCGGCCTTGGCCCAGGCGCGCTTTGAGATGAGCCTGCGGCCGATCAGCGCAAGGACGGCGGGCGTCAGGGTCAAAGCCACGACGACGGCGACAGCAACTGTCGCTGCGGCAGCAACACCCATCACGGCGAGGAAGGGCAGTCCAGGAACCACCAAAGCTGCGAGGGCGATGATGACGGTGAGACCGGCGAACAGCACAGCGTTTCCGGACGTGCCCGTGGCCAACGCCGCAGACTCTTCAGCGTCCATGCCCGCCAGGAGCTGCGTCCGGTGGCGGTTGACGATAAACAGCGAGTAGTCGATGCCCACCGCGAGGCCGAGCATCAGGGCGAGCATGGGGGAGATGGAGCTCATGTCGATCACGCTGGTGAGGGCGAAGGTTCCGCCGACGCCAACGGCAACACCGATGAGGGCCATGAGGAGCGGCAGGCCCGCGGCGATGAGCGTGCCGAGCATGAGGATCAGGACCAGGGCAGCAACTGCGACGCCGACGATTTCAGCGATGCCGAAGATCTCCGAGACGTCCTCGGTGATTTCCTTGCTGGCATAAGCAGTGACCCCTGCGGACGAGACGCCGTGGACGATCTCCTGGACTTCCTCGCGGACGGCAGGATCGACGGCGTTGATGGAGGTCTTGAACTGGACCTGCGCTACGGCGGCTTTGTTGTCACTGGAAACAAAGCGGAGGCCTTCAGATGCTTCGAGCTGTCGCTTGCCCAGAGCCAATGCGGCGGCGCCGTCGGCAGCTTCCTTGGCTCCGGCGTCGAGCTTTTCCTTGTTGGCAGCAAATTCCGCGCGCTGCGGCGCCAACTGGGCTTCAATCTGGGCGGGTGTAAGGCCAGAGGCAGCGAGTTGCTGTTCCAACCCGGCGAGTTGGGCCTCGCCCGCTTCCAACTGCGCGCGGGAAGCATCAAGCTGGGCCTGGCCCTCGGCGGCCGTCGCTTCGCCGGCAGCGATCTCAGCAGCGGAATTGTCCAGCTGCTCTTGCGTGGTGAAGGGGTTTACGGTGCCCTGCACGTCCGGGAGCGTCTGGAGCTTCTCGAGTGCCGCAGTCACGGCGTCCTTCTTGGCCTGGTCAAAACCGGCATCCCCGGCATCGAACACCACGCTGGCGGAGCCGCCCGAGGAATCCGGCAGGGCTTCCTTGAGCTTGTCGGCCATCTGCTGGGTTTCAGTCCCCGGGATGGTGAAGTTGTTGGACATGGTGCCGTGGAATGCTGCGGCCGAGCCGCCTACTGCCACCATGACGGCGAGCCAGATGGAGATGACCAGCCAGCGGCGCCGATACGAAAACTTGCCGAGACGGTAGAGGAACGAGGCCATGTCAGAACCGATCTGTGGTGGTTGGAACGGAGGGGGAGGCTGCTGAGGCTTGGACGGACGCGTCCGACGGCGGCGCGAAGCCAGCGCCGAGGAGGCCCATCGCATCGATGAGGTGCTGGCGAAGAACCGCGAGGGACTCCGCGGAAAGGTCCGGGCCGCGTTCGGCGAACCAGACGGTCATGGCGGCCTTGCCACAAGAGATCACTGACCCGGCCAAGGCATGTAGGTACAGCTCGCTGATGCCGGTACCGAGCCGGCTGCGTGCTGCGTCAATAATTTGTTCGGTGCAGTGTTCCCAGGCTTCCAGCTCTGAGCGGGCCAGCGAGCGGTTGTCCTGCGTGAGGCTGAAGAGCTCGGCCATGGGCGCTACCGACATCGGGTCGGCCAGGGCCATCAATGCGGCCTGTGCGGATTCGAGGATTGACTCGTCAGCCGGGCGGAGGCGGAACTGCTCCAACGCGTGGTCCATGAACCCGTCGGCCACCGATGCCAGGGCCGCCTCGAGGCTGGGGAAGTAGTTAAAGAACGTGCGGCGGGAAACGCCGGCGCTGGCGGCGATGTCCTCCACGGTGAAGTTGCCTGCCCCGTTGCTGCGCAAGAGGTCCAGGGCTGCTGTGGCGATGGAGTTGCGGGTGGCCGCCTTATTGAGCTCACGCCGTGACGGTGCGGCGGGCTCGGACAGGGACGACTCCGCAGCGGCATCGTGGCTGCTGGTTTGGGTCACATACTTACACTAAGTGCAAGTTTGCACTCTGCGCAATTTGGGTCTGCTCGAGGCAAAGAAATCCCGTCCCTGTTCGCTTCACTCGCGTTGCCGGGAGGTGGTCGATCAAGAACGGGATCAGTGGACGGCTTGATTTAGAACTGTGTGGGGGGAGCCGGTGGGGTGGGCTGCCGGGGTTGAGCCGCGGCCGCAGGCTGAGCCGTCTGCTGGGCGGCCGTCTTGGTGAGGTAGACCGACTGACCCGTAGCCCCGGGCTCACCTTCACCCAGGGGAAGTACGTAGACGGCGGTGCCGTACGCGCAGACTTCGGTCCAGTTGGTGCCCATCTCGGAGGTGTCGAAACGCATGGCGACGATGGCATTGGCACCGCGCTGCTGTGCTTCGTTGACCATGCGCGCCATGACTTCCTGGCGGCTTTCGTACAGTGCCTTGGTCATTTCGGGCAGCTCGCCGCCGCCGAGGGAACGGAAGCCGGCAAGCATTTGCGAGCCGATATCCCGTGAGCGGACCGTAAGGCCCATGACTTCGCCGAAGACGGCATCGATCCGGTGGCCCGGGATTTCATTGGAAGTGACGATCAACATGGTCCGAGCCTATCCAGTCTTGGCCTCTTAAACAGGGAAATCCCCCGGGGAGAACTCCCCGGGGGATCAACACCTCATGACAGCAGGTGGCCGCTAAGCCTTCGAGTCGGCCAGCTCGCGCTCGTCGGCTTCAGCTGCTGCCTTGTCGGCGGCATACTCATCGGCGAAAACGGCACCGTTGCGGGGTGCGTTGTACAGCGACTCGTCCAGGATGCCCTGACGCTTGGCCACGATGGCCGGGACCAGTGCCTGACCCGCCACGTTGACGGCGGTGCGGCCCATGTCCAGGATCGGGTCGATCGCCAGCAGGAGGCCGACGCCGGCAAGCGGCAGTCCCAGCGTGGAGAGGGTCAGGGTCAGCATGACGACGGCGCCAGTGGTACCGGCCGTGGCTGCGGAACCGAGGACGGAGACCAGCACGATGAGCAGGTACTGGCTGAAGTCAAGGTTGATGCCGAAGAACTGGGCTACGAAGATCGCCGCGATGGCCGGGTAGATTGCCGCGCAACCGTCCATCTTGGTGGTGGCACCCAGCGGCACTGCGAAGGAGGCGTAGCCGGAGGGGACACCCAGGTTCCGCTCAGTGACGCGCTGCGTGAGCGGCAGCGTGCCGATGGAAGAGCGGGACACAAACGCCAGCTGCACGGCCGGCCACACGCCGGAGAAGTACTGCTTCACAGAGAGGCCGTGGACGCGGACCAGGATTGGATACAGGACGAAGAGCACCAGTGCCAGGCCGATGTAAATGGCAGCGGTGAACTTGCCCAGGGCGCCGATGGTGTCCCAGCCGTAGATGGCAACAGCGTTGCCAATCAAGCCAATGGTGCCCAGAGGTGCTAGGCGGATGATCCACCACAGGACCTTCTGGATGACGGCAAGCGCGGAAGCGTTGAACGTCAGGAAGGCTTCGGCCTGCTTGCCCACCTTGAGGGCGGCAACGCCGATGGCGATCGCCACTACCAGGATCTGGAGCACGTTGAAGCTGACGGAGGTGCTGACCGTCGTGGCAGCGTTGGCGCTTTCGGTGACAGTGGAGCTGGCGCCGAGGCCGAGGAAGTTCTTGGGGAACAGGCCGATGAGGAAGGCCCACCAGTCACCGGTCTTGCCGGCGTACTTGGCTTCCTCTGTGATGCCGGTAGCGGCCCCCGGCTGCAGGAGCACGCCCAGGCCGATGCCGATCAGTACCGAGACCAGTGACGTGATGGCAAACCAGAGCAGCGTGTTCCAGGCCAGGCGCGCTGCGTTGGACACCTGACGCAGGTTCGCGATGGAGCTCACCACGGCGGTGAAAATCAAAGGAACGACGGCGGTCTGCAGCAACGAGACGTAGCTGGAGCCGACCGTCTGGAGAGTTGCGCCGAGGCCGTTGGGGGCTGTTTTGGTGCTGCCCGTGTACTTGGCGATGAGGCCGAGGACGAGGCCGATGATGAGGGCTGCGATGATCTGGACGCCGAAGGAACCGGCCCACTTGGGGAGCCGGAAGCCGGTCTTGCCAGCTGCTGGGGAAGTGTTGGTTGAGGTGCTCACCGGAATACGTTAGGTGTCTCGTCAATAACATAGCGAACGGACGTTGAGAAATGTTACGTGCGCAAAAGTTATTCCCAAGCCTTTGTGACGTTGCTCTCACAGGAGCGCGGCTATCTGCGGCCTGAGTATGCCTGCTACTGCCGAGGGGTCACGCTGAGTTGGGCCGGGCACGGCAAAAGCTGCTTTTTTGATAGCGACCGTGGTCGATTTCGCCTTACCCCTGCAAAACAGTAATTCGAAGCCGTAATAGGACTGCTTTGGCGTTGTCCATAGGTGTTTGTCCGTTTGTTGGATTTATTGGGTGGTGTTGGTAGTTTAGGCATCGTCTGGTCGCCTGGACTGGTTTTGGTTTGGGTGTTGCGATTGTTCTTATTGGGAGGAAAGTTTTATGTCGCGTGTGTTGTCTACTGAGCAGGCCAAGGCTGCTATTGGTCAGGTGCAGTCGATTATTACTGGTGGGTTTACTGATCAGATTTCGGCGTTGGATGCGCAGGGTCGTGTGTTGTCGGATCCGAATGTGTGGGATGGGCCGTTGGCTGCTGAGTTCCGTGGTTCGACGTGGCCGGAGACGAAGGCTGCGTTGGATAAGGCGCGGGAGGAGTTGGAGCAGTTGCGGGGTCAGTTGCAGAAGATTTCGCAGGATATTTTCTCTGCCGGCGGCGGGGCCTGATTTTGTAGTTGGTTTTGGTGGGGGCCGGGTGATCGTGCTGCGTTGATGC